>JBBIVY010000115.1:0-11626 GCA_037439485.1 Planctomycetota bacterium
GCGCGGTAGCCGTCGAAGAAGTGCTCCGCGTCGAAGATCACCTCTCGGCCCTTCGACTTGAGAAACGCGACCGACTCCGCGATCATCGCGAGGTTCTCGTCGAGCGTCGTCTTGAACACCACGTCGACGTGCAGGTCCCACGACTTGCCCACGACGGAGCAGGCCGGGGTCCCCGCCTCGATCATGGACAGGAGCGAGGCGTCCTCCTCGGCCTTCGCCCCGACGCGGCGGGTGTTGCCGAACGAGACGACCTTGATGCGCTTGAGGCCGAGCTTCCGGACCTCGGCGAAGAACTCCATCTCCTTCGGGTTCGACACGGCGTAGCCGCCTTCGAGGTAATCGAAGCCGAACTCGTCGAACTTCTTCGCGAGGAGGAGCTTATCCTGGAGCGAGAACGACACCCCCGGACCCTGGGCCCCGTCGCGGAGCGTTGTGTCGAAGATCAGTATCCTGCTCATGGCACGAACCTCAATGGAAGACGGCGCACGAAACGGTTGTCATTCAGAGCGAAGCGAAGAACCTTGCTCCAATCGCGGCAAGATCCTTCGTCCCGATACATCGGGACTCAGGATGACAGCCAGAGAAGGACCGACGACGGCTTACGGCTTCTGGTCCAGCTTGAACGCCTTGTGGATCACGCGCACGGCGTCCTCTCCGCGGGCCTCGTCGACGACGCAGGAGATCTTGATTTCGCTCGTGGAGATCATCTGGATGTTGATCCCCTCGTCGGCCAGGGACTGGAACATGGTGTGGGCGACGCCTGAGTGCGAGCGCATGCCGACGCCGACGACGGAGACCTTGGCGATGTTCTCATCGGAGATGACGCCGGCGGCGCCGAGGTCGCGGCGGATCTGCTCGACGGCCTCGACGGCGTCGCGGAAATCGGCCTTGAGGCACGTGAACGTGAAGTCCGTGTGCCCGCTGACGGTGGCGTTCTGGATGATCATGTCCACGTTGATATTGCGCGCGGCCATCGCCCCCAGGATGCGGGCGGCGATGCCCGGGACGTCCGGGACGCCCTGGAGCGTGATCTTGGCCTCGTCCCGCTGGAGCGCGACGCCTCTGACGGCAACCTCTTCCATTTCCTCGGCCTCCTCGCAAATGATCGTCCCCGGCGCCTCCGAAAAACTGGAGCGCACGTGAATGGGGACGTTGAATTTCTTGGCGAACTCCAGCGCCCGCGACTGGAGCACCTGCGCCCCGAGGCTCGCCAGCTCCAGCATCTCGTCGTAGCTGATGCTGTCGAGCTTCCGCGCATCCGGCACGATCCGAGGGTCGGCGGTGTAGACGCCGTCCACATCGGTGAAGTTTTCGCACACGTCCGCCTTGAGCACCGCCGCGATCGCCACGGCCGACGCGTTCGAGCCCCCGCGACCGAGCGTCGTGATGTCGTCCTCCGAGTCCACGCCCTGGAAGCCGGCGACGATCACGATCCGGCCCTTCGCCAACTCGCGCTGGATGCGGTCCGGCGAAATGCGCCGGATGCTCGCCTTCTGGTGCACGTCGTCGGTGAAGATGCCGACCTGCTGCGCCGTGAAGGAGATCGCGTCGTGGCCCATCGCGTGGATGGCCATCGCCACGAGGGCGATCGACTCCTGCTCCCCCGTCGCCACGAGCATGTCCAGCTCGCGCTTGGGCGGGGTGGCGGAGATTTCATAGGCAAGCGAGTAGAGCTGGTCCGTAGTGTCGCCCCGCGCGCTCACCACCACCACGACGTCGTTGCCCGCCTCCTTCGTGCGGATGATCTTCCGCGCCACGTTGCGGATCCGCTCCGCGTCCGCGACAGAAGTGCCGCCGTACTTCTGGACGATCAGTGCCATGGTGACCTCACGCCGCCTTCCCTTTGCGGTGACCTTCCGGCCTCCAAGGCCGAAGGTCAAAGGCCCAAGGCCGAATGAAACCCGGCCCGGCCTGTATTTCCGCTTCTCCCTCGACCCTCGGCCTTATGCCTTCGGCCTTCGCCGTCTCGTCTTCTTCACCTCGATCTGCCCCGTGTCGCCTTCGGGCAGGCCGAGGAAATATCCCATGAGTTCGTGGCCCGGGTCGACCTTGAGGTCGCTCGCCCCGGCGGCCGACTCCGAGAACGCCGAGTCGCGCGTCGATTGCACGCCGCGACCGAACATCACGAACGGCACCGGCACGTCGGTATGCGTCCGCGCGGCCACGGGCGTGGCGTGATCGGGCAGCACGAGCACCCGGAACGGATCGCGCCGGTTTTCGAGGAACTCGAGCGCCGGGCCCAGGATGTCCGCGTCGATGCTCTCGATCGCCTGCACCTTCTTCCGCGAGTCCCCGTCGTGCCCCGCCTCGTCGGGCGCCTCGACGTGAACGAACACCAGGTCGTGCGTCTTCAGCGCCTCGCAGGCGTACTTGCCCTTCGCGGCGTAGTCGGTGTCGAAGTAGCCCGTCGCGCCCGGCACGTCGAGGACGTCCATCTTCATGCTGAGGCCGAGGCCCTTGAGCAAGTCCACCGCGGAGATGAGCGCGGCGGTCCTGTGATACTTCTCCTCGAACGACGGCAACGTCGGGGCCTGGCCCTGGCCCCAGAGCCAGATCTGGTTGGCCGGGTTTTCGCCCAGCTCCACGCGCACCTTGTTGACCTCGTGGTCGGCCAGAAGCGCCGCGGCCTGGTCCATCAGGTCCTGCACGGCCTTCGCGTCCTTGCCCGAGGGCAGGTGGGGCGTCACCGGCTTGCCGATGATGTCGTGGGGCGGCGTCGTCTTGATCTCCAGCGGCCCGCGCCCGCGCAGGATGACGAGGTTGCGGTAGCTGACGCCCGGGTGAAAGAGCACGCTCTCGCCGCCGAGCTTCTCGTTGAGGAAGTCCATGACGACGGCGCCTTCCTTCGACGAGACGTGCCCGGCGGAATAGTCGATCATGACGCCGTCGGAGACGGTGACGAGGTTGCAGCGGAGCGCCCAGTCGGCGGGGCCGAGGACGATCTTCTGCGCGGCGGCCTCGATGGGCGCGCGGCCGGTGTAATACCGGGCCGGGTCGTAGCCGAGGAGCGCGAGGTTCGCGACGTCGCTGCCGGGAGGCATCCCCTTGGGGATCAGCCGCGCCTGGCCGACGTGCCCCTCCTTCGCGATGCGCGCGAGGTTCGGGGCGTTCGCCGCTTCCATCGGCGTCTTCCCGCCCAGCTCGTCCCTCGGATCGTCCGCCATGCCGTCCGGAACGACGACGAGAAATTTCATTGTGGGCTCCTATCGCTCGACGCGAATCCAGACCGTGCGCGCGACGATGGTCGCGAGCCGGTCGATCTCCTCGATCGCGGTGCGAAGCGACGACTCCTTCGCCTCGTCCGTCATCATGACGATGGGCACGCCCGAGCCGCCGCGCGCCTCCTTCTGAACGACCGACAGGATGCTGATCCCGTGCCGGCCGAGGCACCCGGCGATCTCGGCCAGCACCCCGGGCTCGTCGTGCGTGGTGAAGCGCAGGTAACACCGCCCGCTCACCTCGCCCGCCGGGCGCAGCTTCGTCCGCTCCGTCCGCCCGGGCAGATACTTCAGGTGGTCGAACGAGATCTTCGCCTTGCCGAGCGCCGCGTCCACGATGTCGCTCACCACGGCGCTCGCCGTCGGCATCCGGCCGGCGCCCTGGCCCTGGAACAGGAGCGGCCCCGTGTGGCTGCCACGCACGAGCACCGCGTTCATCGGGCCGTCCACCCACGCGAGCGGGTGATTCGACGGAATCATCGCCGGGTGAACGCGAAGCTCCAGACCGGAATCCGTGACCCGGCCGATGGCGAGGAGCTTCACCTCGTAACCCAGTTCCGAGGCGTACTGGATGTCCGAGACCTCGATGCGCGAGATGCCTTCGACGGCGATCTCGCGGAAATCGAAGTCCGCGCCGAAACCGATCTGGGCGAGGATCGCCAGCTTGTGCGCCGAGTCGCCGCCTTCGACGTCCAGCGTCGGGTCGGCCTCGGCGTAGCCCAGCTTCTGCGCCTGCGACAGCGCGGCCGCGTAGCTCAGGCCGTCCTTCTTCATGCTCGTCAGGATGAAGTTCGCGGTGCCGTTCACGATCCCGACGATGCTTTCGATGCGGTTGGCGATGAGCCCGTCGCGCACGGCCAGGATGATCGGCAGGCCGCCGCAGACCGAGGCCTCGAAGCCGACGCTGACGCCCTTCCGGCCCGCCCGGCGGAGAACATCGGAGCCCGCCTCGGCGAGGAGCGCCTTGTTGGCCGTGACCACCGACTTGCCCGAATCGATGAACCGCTCGATGATCTTTCGGGCGATGCCGGTGCCGCCGACGAGTTCAACGCCGATGTCGATGCCCGGATCGCCAATGGCGTCGTCCAGCCTGTCGGAAAGCATCCCGGCGGGCAGCGCCACCCCCCGATCGCGCCGGGTGTCGGTGTCAACGATGCGCTTCAGGCGGATAGCGACCCCCGCGCGGCATGAAAGCTCCTCCTGCTGCTCGAGGAGTATCTTCGCCACGCCGGAGCCGACGGTGCCGAAGCCAACCAGGGCGACATTGACCTCTTTCATGGCCTCTTCCCGAAAAGAACGGGCGCGCAGATGCCGAGCCTTGTATTTTGCGGAATTTGCCGTAAGTGTCAACGGCAAAATGATTAACAGCGCACCGTAGCCAACAAAAAAGCCCCGGTCATCCCGGGGCCGCCTTTTCATCCTAACTTCAAGGCAGCCCTCAGGTTACACCCGTCGTCTTAATGACGACCGTGACCGACGTCATGACCGACACCGTTCCCATGATCGAGGTCGACCGGGTGAAATCCGAGTTCTGCTTGTCGCCGAAATTGAAGCGCATTGTCTTCCTTCCTGAACGGTCACTAATCCTATACCTTCGGCGGACGCGGGTCAAGAGTTAAATCCAACGCAACCGCGACCTCCGTGGGGTGGCCCCTGACGTAAGCCACCGCCGCCCCGCGCCCCGCAGGCGAAGGAAATCGCCAAGATTCGATCAGATTCGACAGATTCGACGCCCCGCGCTTGTGGTCAATGGCGTTACCGCCCACCACAGCTTGTATGCGTCTGCCGGACGATCTGACGACGAGGGGGCTTCCATTTCTCCGCGATTATCGTTATAATGCCGCCCATGAGGCCCAAAGGAACAAAACAAGTCATCCGCGACGACCGGAACTGCCTCTGGCACCCGTTCACCTGGATGCCGGGATACCTGGCCGACGACCCGCTCGTCATCGCGGGGGCGAAGGGGATATACCTTCGCGCCGCGGACGGCCGCTATTATATGGATGGGGTGTCGTCCATGTGGCTCAACGTGCATGGACATAACCGCCCGGAGATCCTGCGGGCGATCGCGCGGCAGGGGAAACGCTTTGCGCACATCAGCGTCTTCGGCCAGACGCACGAGCGTGCGACGACGCTCGCCCGGCGGCTCGTCGCAATCGCGTCGAAGGGCCTCACTCGCGTCTTCTACTCCGACGACGGGGCGACCTCCGTCGAGGTCGCGCTCAAGCTCGCCTTCCAGTTCGCCCAGATCCGCGGCGAGACGCGCAAGACGAAGTTCCTCGCGCTCCGCCATGCCTATCACGGAGACACCCTCGGCGCGATCTCCGTCGGCGACATCGAGCACTTCCACCACATCTTTCAGACGCTGCTCGTGAAATGCTACCGGACGCCTTCGCCTGCGGACATGGATAGCGATACCTGCCTTCGCGCGCTCGAAGGAGTGCTCAAGAAGCACTCCGATGAGATCTGCGCCTTCATCGTGGAGCCCATCGTCCAGGGCGCGGCGGGGATGCTCGTCGCGGCGCCGGGCTATCTCGCGGGCGCGCGGAAGCTCTGCACAAAGTATCGCGTGCCGCTCATCGCGGATGAGGTCTTCACCGGCTTCGGCCGAACGGGCCGGATGTTCGCCTGCGAGCACGAAGGCGTCACGCCCGACATCCTGTGCCTCGCGAAGGGACTCACCGGCGGCACGCTGCCCTTGGCCGCAACGCTCGCGACGGACGAAATCTACGAGGCGTTCCTCGGCGCCGACCGCGTGGGCTGCACGTTCTTCCACGGGCATTCGTTCACCGCGAACCCGCTCGGCTGCGCGGCGGCGCTCGCATCGCTCGACCTCTTCGAGAAGGACCGCACGCTCGACAACGTCCGCAGGCTGGAAGCCATCTTCGCCGAACGCGCGCCGGACTTCGCCCGGGTTCCGGGAGTCTCGCGCGTTCGCTTCAAGGGCGCCGTGTTCGCCTTCGACCTGCCGAAGGGCTCCGCGCGCCCCGCCTGCGCCGAGGCTCAGAAACGCGGGCTCCTCATCCGCCCGCTCGGCGACACCGTCTACCTCGTGCCTCCGCTTGCGACGACAGAGCGCGAGCTACGGAAGATGCTCGACATCGTCGCCCTCTCCCTCCGGGAGGGGGCCGGGATGAGGGTGAAGCGTCCGACGTCCAGACAGCGCGACGCGAAGCGCCGACGGGCAGGCGGAAGGAGCGAAATCGAGGGACCTCACCGATATTCGGGTGCGCGTTGAGTTTGTGAGCTTCACCCTCACCCCGTCCCTCCCCCTGAGGGGGAGGGGGAAAGGCAACATGAACACACAGAAGATCATCGACATCCGCGACCGCGTGCTTTCGGGAGGAGCGCCGACACACGGGGAGGCGGTGGAACTGCTCGGGCTGGAGGGCTCGGGCGTCTCGGACCTGATGGCCGCGGCGGCGCACGTGCGGGAGAAGTTCAAGGGAAACCGGGTCCACCTGTGCGCGATCGTCAACGCGAAGAGCGGCAATTGCCCGGAGGATTGCGGCTTCTGCGCCCAGTCGCTCCATAACCACGCTGAGATCGCTACCTTCCCGATGCTCTCCGTCGACGCGATCCTCGCCGCGGCGAAGGAGGCCGCGTCGATGGGCGCGCGCTGCTTCGGCATCGTCACCTCCGGCCGCTCGCTCGACGCGCACGACGTCGACGTCGTCTGCGAGGCGGCACGCCGGATCCGCCGGGAACTGCGCGTCAACCCGTCCGCGTCGCTGGGCGTGCTCACCGAGCCGATGGCGCAGGCGCTGAAGGAGGCGGGGCTCTACGGCTACCACCACAACGTCGAGACCGCGCGGAGCTATTATCCGAACGTCTGCTCGACGCACACGTGGGAGGAGAACATCGCCACGCTGCGCCTGGCGCGAAAATTCGGCTTCCACGTCTGCTCGGGCGGCCTCTTCGGCATCGGCGAAAGCCCCGCGCAGCGCGTTGAGATGGCCGAGGAACTCGCCGCCGAGGACATCGAGCGGGTGTGCCTCAACTTCTTCCTGCCCATCAAGAACACGCGGTTCGAGGGCCTGAGCGCGATGCGCCCGGCCGAGATCCTCAAGACCATCGCGGTCTTCCGGCTCTTCCACCCGGCGCGCGACATCAACATCTGCGCCGGGCGCGGAGTGCATCTCCGCGACGCCCAAAGCCTCATCTTCAACGCCGGCGCCAGCGCCATGATGGTGGGCAATTACCTCACCCAGCCCGGCCGCAGACCGGAAGACGACCACCAGATGCTGCGCGACCTGGACCTCGACTGGCGGTGAAATCTTCGAGGTTCTTCGCGTGCCACTGGCGGCTTGCCCGCCAGTGCTCTTATCGAAGGGCGAACGGCAAGACACTGGCGGACAAGCCGCCAGTGGCACACGATTCAACAACACAGCCCGGAATGGTGTTTTCCGTTTGACATCCCCCGCGCAACCGACATAATCTGAGTCCTGCGTGTCGCGTCATGCCTTTCGTCCTGGTGGGGGATGCTCGGAGTGAAGGTTCTGGTCACGGGCGGCGCCGGCTTCATCGGGTCGCACCTCATCGACCGGCTCATCGAGCGCGGCAACGAAGTCGTGTGCCTCGATTCGTTCACCGACTATTATCCGCCCGCGGTCAAGCGCCGCAACATCAAGCCCCAGGCCTCGAACCCCCGCTTCACCCTCGTCGACGGCGACATCTGCCAGCCCAAGCTTGTCGCCGCGGTGTTCGAGCGGTTCCGTCCCGAACGCGTCGTTCATCTCGCCGCGCGCGTCGGGGTCGGCCCGTCGGTCGCCGACCCGATCGCCTACGAAGAGGTCAACTGCCGCGGCACGCTCGAGATGCTCATGCAGAGCGCCAAGTACGACGTCGACCAGTTCATCTTCGCGTCCAGCTCCTCGGTCTACGGCGCCTCGAAGAAGCTGCCGCTCGTCGAGACCGAGGCCTGCCGCCCGATCAGCCCTTACGCCGCGACGAAGCGCTCCGGCGAACTCTTCTGCCACGCGTATCACCATCTGCACGGGCTGCCGGTGACGTGCCTGCGCTTCTTCACGGCCTACGGCCCGAGGCAGCGGCCCGACATGGCGATCCACAAGTTCGTGCGCTGCATCGATCAGCAGAAGCCCATCCAGCGATTCGGCGACGGGTCGAGCCGGCGCGATTACACCTACGTCGCCGACATCGTCCAGGGCGTCGAGGCCGCGCTCGACAAGGTCTTCGACTACGAGATCATCAACCTCGGCGAATCGCGCACCGTGTCGCTCGCCGAGCTTATTGCCGCCGTCGAGAAGGTCGTCGGCAAGCGCGCCGTCATCGAGGAGCTGCCCTCGCGCTCGGAAGACGTGCCCGAGACGTTCGCCGACATCGCGCGCGCGAGAAAACTCCTGGGATACTCCCCGAAGACGTCCATCGAGGACGGCCTGGAGCAGTTCTGGAAGTGGTACCAGGACAACCGCGAGGCGGCGGGAGGCGCGTGATGGAATTCCGCCTGTCGTGGCCGAACCGCATCACCATCGCGCGCATCTTTCTGATTCCGCTCTTCGTCCTGGCGCTCGTGCAGGCCCGCGAGGGCGAGCCGGGGTTCCGATGGGCGGCGCTGGGCCTGCTGGCGCTCGTCTCGATCGGCGACGGCCTCGACGGATGGCTCGCGAGAAAGCTGCACTCCCGCAGCCGCCTCGGCGCCCTGCTCGACCCGCTGGCCGACAAGCTGCTGATGACCTCGGGCTACATCGTGCTCGCCTCGTCGCTCTGGCCCGACCCGCACATCCCGAAGTGGCTCACGGTGCTGGTCATCGGCCGCGACGCGCTGATGGTCGTCTTCTTCCTCGCGCTCGTGGCGCTCGGCACGGGCTTCCGCCAGGTGACGCCCAGCTACCTCGGCAAGCTCTGCACGACGTTCCAGATGGCGACGCTCATCGCCGTCGTCGCCGCACCCGCCGTGGAGTTTGCGCTCGGCGAACGCGCATCGGGTATACTCTTTCCGTGCTTCTTCCTCGCGACGGCCTGGCTCACGCTCGTCACGGGAATCGATTATCTCTGGGCCACGCGGGCGCAGTTCGACAGCCCCGAGACCGTCGCGCTTGTCGAGACGGACGAGGTTTCTTCGTAGGGGGGCCCGACGCGTCGGGATGCCCCCGTTCTTCTTTTCGAGAGAAGAAACACGGGGGGACACATCGGTCCCCCCCTACATTAGCAGAGAAGGAAACGACCATGCCGTTCAGCACCATTCCTGAAGTCCTCGACGACCTGCGCGCCGGGCGCATGGTCGTGCTGGTGGACGACGCCGGGCGCGAGAACGAGGGCGACCTCGTCATCGCCGCCGAAAAAGTGACGCCCGACGCGATCAACTTCATGGCGCGCTACGGCCGCGGGCTCATCTGCCTGCCGATGGCGAGCGAGATGATCGACCTCCTGCGCTTGTCGCCCATGACCGGACGCAACGAGACGCGCTACGGCACCGCGTTCACCGTGAGCATCGAGGCCCGCGCAGGGGTCTCCACCGGCATCAGCGCCGCCGACCGCGCCCACACCATCCTCACCGCCGTCCGCCCCGGCGCGCGGCCCGACGACCTCGTCTCGCCCGGACACGTCTTTCCCCTGCGCGCCCGCGAGGGCGGAGTGCTCGTCCGCGCGGGACAGACGGAGGGCGCCGTGGACCTGATGCGCATGGCGGGCATGACCCCGGCGGGTGTTATTTGCGAGATCATGAACGAGGACGGGACGATGGCGCGCGTGCCGGACCTGGAGAAGTTCATCGAGACGCACCGCATCAGGATGTGCTCCGTCGCCGACATCATCGATTACCGCCGGCGGCGAGAGAAGCTCATCCAGCGGGGCGTCGCCATCAAGCTGCCCACCGACGTGGGCGAGTTCGACCTGATCCTCTACAATTCCGTCGTGGACCCCATGCCGCACCTCGCGCTCACCATCGGCGGCATCGGCACGGACCAGGCTCCCGCGGACCTTGCCGAGCGGCCGGTGCTGGTGCGCGTGCACTCGGAGTGCCTCACGGGCGACGTTTTCGGGTCGCTGCGCTGCGACTGCGGCAAGCAGATTCGCTCCGCGATGAACGCGATCGCGAAGGAGAAGCTCGGCGTCGTCCTCTACATGCGCCAGGAAGGCCGAGGCATCGGCCTCGAGAACAAGCTCAAGGCGTACAAGCTCCAGCAGGAGAACGGGATGGACACGGTGGAGGCGAACGTCCACCTCGGCTTCCCGCCGGACAAGCGCGACTACGGCATCGGCGCCCAGATATTGGGCGACCTGGGCCTCAAGAACATCCGCCTGCTCACGAACAACCCGCGCAAGATGGTCGGCCTCGAAGGCTACGGCCTCAAGATCGTCGAACGCGTCCCCATCATCGTGCCGGCCACCGCCGAGAGCCGCAAGTATCTCCGGACGAAGCGCGACAAGCTCGGGCACATGCTCGAAGACATCTGAGTTTCTCCGGGGTCGGTGGTCGACAGGCCTGTCTTTGGAGGATCGCTGTCGCGTCGATTCGTCCTAACGGGTTCGAGAACCCGTAGGAATTCTGCCGGGGAGGCCCCATGCCCATCCGAATCGTGTGCGCGTGTGGAAAGACACTGAATGCGCCGGACGAGGCCGCGGGACACAGGGTGAAGTGCCCGGGGTGCGGGGCGATCCTCGACGTGCCCTCGCCCGAGCTGGAGGCGGCGCGGGCGCTGGCGGGGACAAGGCCGTCCGTCGAGCCGGGCACCGGGGAGAAGGCGTCGGGCTCGTTCCTGGCGGAGATCGGCATGGCGTTCGCCTACCCGCTGACGGGGAAGGGCATGGCCATCCTCGCGGGTGTGGCGGCCGTCTACTTCGTCTCCCTGTACGTCCCCATCGCCGGGCTCGTCGCGCGGTTGCTGCTCGACCTCTTCCTGACGGCGTACTTCTTCACCATCATCCAGTCCTCGTCCGGCGGCGAGAAACGCCAGCCCAGCCTGCCCGACGCGACGGACCTGTGGGACGACCTCGTCCGGCCGATCTTCTGGATGCTCGCCGCGGGGATCTTTTCGGCGCTGCCGCTGATCGTCTACCTCGTCGTGGCCGGGCGCGACAAGGGACAACCGAACCTGCTGATCGTCGAACTGCTCGGGGCGTGGGCGTCGTTCTACTTCCCGATGGCGATACTGGCCATGTCGCTCATGGGCACGGTGCTCGCGATTTCGCCGCACATCGTGCTGCCGGCGATCGTGCGCATCAGCGGGCCATACCTCCTGCTCGCCGTGTTCGTGTGGCTGGTGTGGAGCGGCTACGCGTTCACGGTGCGCACGTTCGGCGATTCGCTCATCGGCAGCTTCGTCGCGTTCGTCACGCTCGTGTACCTTTCCTGGGTCATCGCCCGCGCCATCGGCATCACTCACTGGATCTACCGCAACCGCATCGGGTGGTTCCGGTCGACCTAGCCGATAAATAGGGACGCAGGC
>JBBIVY010000116.1:0-11568 GCA_037439485.1 Planctomycetota bacterium
CGTCATGGACCCTGTCGTTCACTTCGAGATGCCCGCGGAGGACCGGAAGCGCATGTCGGCGTTCTACGCGAAGGCCTTCGGGTGGAAGACGCAGCAGCTCGGCGCGGACGTGGGCGACTACGTCCTCGTCACGACGACCGAGTGCGATCCGAAGACCGGCCGGCCGGCGACACCGGGCGCCATCAACGGCGGGTTCTTCCCGAAACGCCCCGAGGGAGGAAACTGCCCGTCGCTCGTCGTCGCCGTCGAGGACATCCGGGCCTCGATGAAGAAGGTCGCCGCCTCCGGCGGCAAGGTCCTCGGCGAGCCGGTGGAGATCCCCGGCGCCGGTCTCTTCGTCGCCTTCATCGACACCGAGGGCAATCGCCTGAGCATGCTCGAACCCTCCATGAAGGGCTGAGCGAGAGAGCCCTCCCGGCCCGACTTCCTTTCCGCCTGACACGCGGCCGAAGGCGCGCGCCCCTTCCCCACACGCCAGTTTCACCGCATATCTATTCATTGTCCTAATCAATATGCCTCCGTTTCTGTGATATTGCCGGCCGGGAATTCCCGATAGGGAATGTAAACCGTCAACTCGCGCCCAGCCTGGGCCGAGCGGGCGCCGGCGGACGAACCACGCGAGAGGGGCCAAGCATGGGTTCGGGATTTTGCGCCACGCAATTGGACTACGTCTTCTTCCTGTATGGTCTGGCGTTCGTCCTTCTGGGGGCGACGACGCTTCTCCTCGGCGCCCGAAAGCCCGGCGCCCTGCCCTGGGGATGGCTCGGCCTCTTCGCGATCTGCCACGGCGCCAATGAATGGCTGGACATGCTGGGGCTCGTCCTCTGGACAGGGCCGGCGTCGTCCGTCGTGCGCCTGGCGCTCATGGTCGTTTCATTCCTCTTCCTGTTCGAATTCGCGCGCGCCGGGTGGAAGTCCACAAGCAGCCGCGCCCCCGGGCGATGGATCTACGCGCCGGTGCTCCTCGTCGCCTCGCTCGGCTGGCTCTCGGGCCTTCCCGGACTCAACGCCACCTGCCGGTACGCCCTGGCGCTCACGGGCGGACTCTGGGCGGCGGCGCTTCTCTTCCGCGCGGCCCGCTCGGCGGAGACGGGAAAGGCGCCGCTTCGCCTCGCCGCGGTGGGCATGGGACTCTATGCCCTCACCGCGGGAGCGATCGTTCCGAAGGCGGCATTCTTCCCGGCCTCGACGCTCAACGTCGACGCATTCGCGGCGGCGTTTCTGCCGGTCCAGGTGGTCCGTGGCGCGCTCGCAATCACGATCTCGGCGGGAGTCTGGTGCTACAGCTGCGCCCTGCGCGCGAGGCTCCATCCGGAGATCGACCTCGGCAAGGACGCCCGTCGGGCCTGGGTCCTCGTCGGCGCCCTCGTGGTCGTCCTGGCCGCCGGATGGGTCTACACAGAAATGTCGGGCGCCGACATCGCGGTCGGCGCGCCCGGGGCGAATTTCCAGCGGGCCCAGATGCGCATCGGGCCCATCGTCAACACGATGCTCATCGCGGCGCTCGTGGTCACGTTCTTCGTCCTGGAGCGCCGGTCCCGCCTGGCCTCCGTCCGCATCGAGGCGTCCGAGAAACGCAACCGCGAACTCGTCGACGGCTCCCCCGACGCCATCGTGATGCTCGACCGCGTCGGCGCGATCCTCAGCTTCAACCCCGCCGCCGAGCGCATGAGCGGATACGCCGCCGCCGAGGTCGTCGGCCGCAGCTTCTCCGAGCTGGGCGTCCTGGCGCCCGAGTCGCTCATGCTCGCGTCGCAACGGCTCGCGCGGCTGCTGCTCGGGGACCCGGAGACGCCGTATGAGGTGGAGATCGTCACGCGTTCGGGCGGGCGTCTTGCGATGGAAATCAACGCGCGGCTCGTCCGCGGCTCCGACGGCCCGCGCGTCCTGGTGCTGCTGCGCGACGTGAGCGACCGCCGCCGCGCCGAGGCTTCCGCCCGCAAGGAGGCCGCCAAGCTCTCCGCGATGATCGCCGGCATGGAGGAAGGGGTCGTCTTCGCCGATTCGAGCGACGTCGTCACCGCGGTGAACGACTGGTTCGTCCGCTTCGTCGGCATCCGGCGCGAGGATATCCTCGGCCGCTCCATCTGGGAGTTCCACCAGGGCAGGCCGGCCGACCGCCTGCGCGAGTCGGTCCGGCAGTTCCGCGAGCACCCGGAGAGCCCTCCCCTCGTCGTCCAGCGGCGCATCGGCGACATCGAGGTCATCCTGCGGGCGCAGCCCATCTACCGCGACGGACGCTACGACGGTGTGCTGCTCAACCTGGTCAACGTGACCGAGCTGGCCGAGGCGAAGCGCCGGGCCGAGGAGGCGAACGCGGGCCTGGCCGAGGCGAACCGCCGCCTGGAGCAGGCCATCGCCCGCGCCAACGAGATGACCCTCGCCGCCGAGGCCGCCACCGTCGCCAAGAGCGAGTTTCTCGCCAACATGTCGCACGAGATCCGCACCCCCATGAACGGCATCATCGGCATGACCGACCTCCTCCTCGACACGCCGCTGGCCCCGGAGCAGCGCGAGTACCTGGGCCTGGTGAAGACCTCGGCCGATTCGCTGCTGGACCTCCTCAACGACATCCTCGACCTGTCGAAGATCGAGGCCGGGAAGCTCGAGATCGAGGCCGTGGAGTTTTCGCTGCGCGACGCCGTGTGCGACGCGATCAAGCCGATGGCCCTTCGCGCCCACGGCAAGGGACTGGAACTCGCCTACCGCGTGGGGCCTGACGCCCCCGACCGCGTCGTCGGCGATCCCGCGCGGCTGCGCCAGGTCATCGTCAACCTCGTCGGCAACGCCGTCAAGTTCACCGAAAAGGGCGAGGTCGTCATCGACGTCTCCGCCGAGCCGGCCGCCGAGGAAAGCGACCGACTCACGCTCCGCGTCGCCGTGCGCGACACGGGCATCGGCGTGCCGACCGAGAAGCAGGCGTACATCTTTCAGGCCTTCTCGCAGGCCGACGGCTCGACGACGCGCAAGTACGGCGGCACCGGCCTGGGCCTGGCGATCTCGTCGCAGCTCGTGGAACTGATGGGCGGCAGCCTTCGCGTCGAAAGCCCGCTCACGCCCGCCCCGGCCGCCGGAGGCCCGGGCAGCGCGTTCTGCTTCACCGTTTCGCTCGCTCGCGCCCCGGCGGGCCCGGCCGAGGCGCCCGTGGTGCCCGCCGAGCTGGAGGACCTCCGCGGCGTCAGCGTGTTGATCGTCGACGACAACTCGACGAACCGCCGCATCCTCGAAGAGCTGCTGAAGTCGCGCGGCATGAACACGACCGCCACGGGCGACTCGACCTGGGCGCTGGGCGAGGTCTCCAACGCCCGGCGGGACGGGCGGCCGTACCGCCTGATGATCCTCGACGTGAACATGCCCGACCTCGACGGGTTCGCGGTGGCCGAGGCGGTGAGGCGCAGCCGGCTCTTCCGCAACGTCGCCGTCATTATGCTCACGAGCGCGGGGCGGCCCGGCGACTCCGCGAAGGCCCGCGAGCTGGGCGTCTCCGCCTTCCTCACCAAGCCCGTGCGCGAAAGCGACCTCGTCGAAGCGGTCCGCCGCGCGCTGGGAGAGCGCCGCGTCGACCTCCCGGCGCCGGCCGATTCCGGCCGCGGCTCAGCCGCCCGGCGGAGCCTCCGGGTCCTCGTCGCCGAGGACAACCCCGTCAACCAGAAGGTCGTGCGCGCGATGCTCGAGCGCGAAGGCCACCGCATCGAACTGGTGTCGACCGGGGCCGAGGCCGTCGAGGCCGCGGCGAAGAGGACCTGCGACCTCGTGCTCATGGACGTCCAGATGCCCGGAATGGACGGCCTGGAGGCCACCCGCCTCATCCGCGAGCACGAACGGACGACGGGCGCCTGCGTCCCCATCGTCGCCATGACCGCGCACACGATGAAGGGCGACCGCGAGAGGTGCCTCGAAGCGGGCATGGACGACTATCTCTCGAAGCCCGTGCACCGCGAGAGGCTTTTCGAGGTGATCGCCGCGATCTCGTCGGGGGCCGCCGCGTCGGCCTCGACGCCGGCGCCGAAGCCGGAGCTTGAAGACGTCCTCGAACGCGTCGGCGGCGACATGGCGCTCCTGCGCGAGCTGGCCGACGTGCTGCGGCAGGATTCCGCGCGGCTCGTTTCCGAGATGCGCGCCGCGGCCGGGCGCGGAGACTCGGAGGCGCTCCGGCGCGCCGCCCACACCGTCAAGGGCGCCGTGGGCAACTTCACCACGGAGGGCCCTTATGAGATCGCCCTGCGCATCGAGACCGAGGCGCGCGAGCACAAGCTCGGCGACGCCGAGGCCTCGCTCGACGAGCTGGAGCGGGAGATCGCCCGGCTCGACGGGCAGCTTCGCGCCCTGACCCAGGAGGCCGTTCGATGAGAGTGCTCGTCGCCGAAGATGACGCCGTGTCGCGCCGGCTGCTCGAGAAGTCGCTCGAGCGATGGGGATACGATCCCGTGCTCTCGACCAACGGACGCGAGGCCCTCGATCGCCTGGTGAGCGAGGACGGCCCGTGCCTCGCCATCCTCGACTGGATGATGCCCGAGCTCGACGGGGTCGAGGTCTGCCGGCGCCTCCGCCGGCGCGGGGAGGAGCCCTACGTCTACGTCATCCTGCTGACGGCGCGGTCCCAGAAGGAGGACCTCGTCCTCGGCATGGAGGCCGGGGCGGACGATTACCTCGTGAAGCCCTTCGACCCGACGGAACTGCGCGTCCGCCTGCGCGCCGGCCGGCGCATCCTTGACCTCCAGATGCAGCTCATCGCCGCGCGCGAAAGGCTCCGCGAGCAGGCCACGCACGACACGCTCACGCTCCTCTATAATCACACCGCCGTGCTCGACGTCCTCCGCCGCGAGGTCGCCCGCGGCCTCCGCGAGCGCGCGCCGCTCAGCGTCATCATGGTGGACATCGACCACTTCAAGGCCGTCAACGACACCCACGGCCACGTCGCCGGCGACGAGGTGCTCCACGAGGTCGCCGACCGGCTGCGCGACGCGGTGCGCGAGTACGACACCCTCGGCCGCTACGGCGGTGAGGAGTTCCTCGTCATCCTGCCGAACTGCGACGCCGAGAGCGGCCTGGGCGCGGCGAACCGCCTGCGCGAGGCGATCGGCGGGCGCCCCGTGACGACCTCGCGCGGGGAGATGCTCATCACCGCGAGCATGGGCCTGGCCACGGCGCCCGGCGACCGCCCCATCGACGGCTCCGTGCTGGTCCGCGCGGCCGACGAGGCGCTCTATCGCGCCAAGAGCCTCGGCCGCGACCGCGCCGAATCAGCCACCGCCGACGACCTCCTCGCCCAGGACTTCCTCCGCCACTCCGTCCGCATGTCCGTGAACTCCTGAACCTGGACAGCGGGGCCCCGCGCGGAATTCACGTGGAAATCCGCCCGCGAGGCGCCTACAATAGAGGCGGAGGGACATTCATGTACATCGCCTTGACGCGGACGCGCATCATCGTGCTGGGCATCCTGGTGGCGGCGGGCGCGGCGGCGTGGACGATCTGGGCGCTCGTGGACACCGACTCGAAGCGCATCGGCCGGACGCTGACGGCCGTCGAGCACGCGGTCGAAAAGGGCGATATGAGCGCCCTGGCCGCGCTGACGGACAACGATTGCCTCATCTCCGGGATCAAGGCCGCGGACTTCCTGAAATGGTACGGCTCCGTCCAGGGCGTCGTCGGCGTCAAAGACGTGTCGCTCTACGACCTGACGATCACGTTCGACCCGAAGGACACCGCTCACGCGACGGCGACCGTGCTGACGTTCATCCAGTTCGAAAAGCATCCGGAACTGCGCGTGGACTGGCGGATCGAGTTCCGCAAGCACGAGCACAACGAGTGGAAACTCCTCAGCGCGCGGGCCTTCCTGCCCCCGCCCGCAGGGACGGAGATCCCGCTTCGCACGGCGTACGACTGGCTGAGGTGAAACCCGGAGGACCCGGCGTGAATCGACTCGCGCTGATTGCGGCCGCCGTGGCGCTCGCCCTCGCGGCGGCGGCATGGGGACAGGCCCCGAAGGCCCCGGCCGCGCCGAAAGCTCCGCCTGCCCCGCCGCCGGCGCCGAGGCTGCCGTGGCTCGCGACGTTCGAGGACGCGCTCAAGGACGCCGACCAGTCGGACGCGCCGATCATCGTTTACGTCTACGTGACGAACAACCCCGCCTGCCTCGCGTTCGAGAACTCCCTCTTCCGCGACCCGACGTTCCGCAAGCTCTCGCAGCTCTTCTTCCTCTCGCGCGTCGAGGGCGCGAAGCGCCAGGACCTCGTCGACAAGTTCCAGGTGAAGGCCTACCCGACGCTGATCTTCCTCGACTCCGGCGGCGAGAAGGTCGCCGTGATGGACGCGGACCTGTCGTCGAAGCGAGTGCTGAGCCAGATGGGCAAGACCTTCCTGATCTCGATGTTCAACGCGGGCAAGCGCCAGGCCGCCGCCGGTCACGCGCGCGCGGCGTATCGGCGGTTCAACATGGTGAAGATCATCGGCGAGGGCACGCCCCCGGCGCGGTGGGCCGACAAGGAAATCACGGCGCTCAACGCGCTGGGAGTCAAGAAGCTCTCCCAGGCGCGCATCGCGCTCGACGCGCTCGACGTGGTCAAGTGCGTCACGCTCCTCGACGAGCTGTGCTACGAGTGGCGCGGGACCGACACGGGGCTCGACGCGAAGAAGCTCTGGGACCAACTGGCCGAGGAACCGCGCGGGCAGGAGGCGATCCGGGAGATGACCCGTCGCCAGCTTGCGACACGCCTCTTGGCGCTGGCGAAGAAGCAGGACGGCAAGCAGGACCTGGAGTCGGCGCTTATCACGTATTGGGACGTCGCACGCGATTTCCCGAAGACCCCCGCCGCGGACGAGGCCGCAGCGCGCGCCGCGGAGATCGCCAAGGACGCCGCCCTCGCCGCGAAGGCGAAGGACCGCCGCGCGAAACGCGACGGCGAGAACTGGCTCGAAATGGCCCGGGCCTTCCAGCAGAACCGCCTCGCCGACAAGGCCCTTGAATACTACAAGCGCATCCTCGACAATTACCCCGGCACACCCTACGCGCTTCAGGCCCAGGCGGGGATCGATGCCATGAAAAAGAAACAATGATCATTGTCTTTTACGCATCAGCTTCGCCAGCGTGCGTCGGCACGTGAGGTCGGAGTGTATGGGGGTGAGGGTGATGAAGCCTTTGGCGAGGAGGGCGCGGTCGCTGCCGCGTTCGGGGGGGAACTCGTCGGCGCGGGAGTGCATCCGGCAGCGCAGCCGGTCCTCGGAGCGGCTCAGCACGACGTAGGCGTCGGGCATGGGCCCGGAGCATTGCGCCGCCCAGCGGATGCCGCGGACCTTCGAGCCATAGGGCGGAATGTTCACGTTGACCGCCGACACCCCCAGCCGCGCCCGGTCGATGACCTCCAGCGCGTCGATGAACTGCGCCGCCGCGCGGTCGAAGTCGAACGGCCTCGCGGCGCGCTTCTTCGGGCCGGGGTTCCAGAACGGGTCGGAAGGCGGGGCCCCGAGCGACACGGCGACGGACGGCACGCCCATGACGGCGGCTTCGAGCGCGGCGGCGACGGTGCCGGAATAGAAGAGGTGGCCGCCGAGATTGGCGCCCTTGTTCATGCCGGAGACGACGAGGTCCGGCCTGCGGTCGAGCAGGCGGTCGAAGGCGATCTTGACGCAATCGACCGGGTAGGCGTCGACAGCCCACGCGTCGACGGCATTCGGCAGCGTGACGCGCCGGCAGCGGACGCTCCGGCGGTAGACGATGGAGTGCGAGACGCCCGACTGCTCCTTCGCGGGCGCCGCGACGACCAGGTCGCCGACGCGCGACAGCGGCCCCAAGAGCGCCTTGAGGCCCGGGGCGCGGATGCCGTCGTCGTTGGTCAGCAGGATGAGACGTCGCGCTGGCGTCATGCCGGTTTCTGGTTCTTAAGCTCGTCGATGAGCGCGAGCAGGTTGTCGAGCGGCACGTCGCCGGGCACGTCGTGCGCCGGGGCCGCGACGTAGCCGCCGTCCTTGCCGATGGTCGCGATGCGCTTCCTCACCTCCGCGCGAACGTCCTCGGGCTTGCCGTAGGGCAGCGTCTTCTGCGTGCTGATGCCGCCGTGGAACGTGAGGTGGCGGCCGTACTTGCGCTTCACGGCCTCGACGTCCATCACCTCGGGCTGGAACGGGTTGAACATGTCCAAGCCGATGTCGACGAGGTCCGGCAGCACCAGGCGGATGTCGCCGCAGGAGTGGATGGAGACGAACTTGCCCTTCGACTTGATGCGTTCGTACATGCGCTTGAGGCGCGGCTTGAGGTAGCGCCTCCAGTGCTTCGGGCCCATAATGAGCCCGTGCTGCTGGCCCCAGTCGTCGCCGAGATGCACCGCATCGATGGGGAACTCGAGCAGGTGGTCGATGACCGTAAGGTTCCAGTCGGCGATGCGGTCGAGAAGCTCGTCGACGAACTCCGGCTCGGTGGCCATGTCGATGAGCAGGTTCTCCATGCCGCGGAGCGTCCACGCGCGCTCGAAGAGCGAGAAGCCGATGCCGCCCATGATGAAGCGGTCGGCGTTTTCCGCGCAGAAGGCCGCCAGCCGCTCGTAGCGCCTCGGGTCGTGCGGGTCGGGGAACTTGAGCTTCCTCAGGTCGACGACGGACCCGCCCAGCGAGGGCTCGGGGTTGCCGATGTCCCTGTCCACGGAGCGGTTCCACACGACGCCGAAATCGTCGCGCCAGAAGTCCTTCTTCACCTCCACCCACGCGTCCGGCGGCGTCGGCTCCGTCTCGACGACGGAGCAATTGAGCTGCGCGCGCCAGTTCGGGTCGTTGTAGTGCGCCGCCAGCTTCTCCGCGGCGGGAATCGTGAACGCCAGCCGATACGGACACGTCGGCGGCTGCTCGTGCCTGAGCGATGTGAGAACCAGTTCCTTCGAAGTCATGACACGTCCCTAACGAAAAGAGACAGCGTGAACAGGAGAGCAGGAGAGCCGGTGAGACATCCCGCTCCGCTCATGCCTCGCGGGATCGTTTCTCCACGCCCGCGATGAGACCGTTGATCATCCTGGCGATCGTTTCGATCTGCAGCTTCATTTCGTCGTGACGCAGGAGATCGATCATCTTTCTGCGCTTCATGAGCTCCAGCAGGGGAACACACTCATGGGCGGAGCCGAGCGCGATGCGGAAGAAGTTCGCCCGATCCGCGCTCGATGGGCGCGCGTTGCCCTCCGCAAGATTCGCCGCAATCGAAACCGACGCCCGGTTCGCCTGGTTCGCCAGAAACCCCAGGCCGCGCCGCGGCTTCTCGGTCAGCACGAGGACGGCGTCGGCCAGGTCCAGAGACTTCTGATAGACCTTCAGTTTCTCGAACATAAACGCCATGGCCGGCCCTCCTCCCCTTCCCGAGCAACAAAGAGACAGCGTGAGCAGGAGAGCAGCCGAGCAGGCGAGCAGGCGAAACGGAAATCCGGAGGCGTCCTTCGCGTCCGCTTCTCTCCTTCACCTGCTCGCCTGCTCATCCGTTCCTCTTCTCTCTCCTGCTCTCCTGCTCTCCTGCTCGGCTGTGGCCTCTTCTCTCTCCTGCTCTGCTGCTCGGATGCTCTCCTGCTCATCTTTGCTTCTTCCCGCAGCTCAAGCAAACGGAGAGCCGTCCCGCGCGGGAGGCTCTCCGTGTGTGGGTCCGTGAGGGCGGCGTGCGTCAGGCGGGGGTGGTCGCGGGAGGCGCGGCGTCCCCTTCCTTCTTTTCCTCTTCGGGCGTCACCGCGTAGGTCTCTTCGTCCTCTTCGCGGTAGACCTCGGTCATCTCGGCGCCGTCGACCGATTTCCTCAGCAAGAGGTAGATCGTCGCCTGCAGGCTGAAGAAGAACGACACGATGTAGGAGACGACCAGGGCGACGATGACGCCGAGGACGATGGCGATGACCCAGGCCGAGGCCGTGTCATACCACGGCGCATCGGCCGGCGCGGTCGTCGAGAAGAACATGCTGTTCAGGCAGTTCATCGGGCAGCAGCACGCGTCCGAGTGCGGAAGCGACTGGAGCCCGGTCCATCCGCCGATGATCGGCAGCACGGCCTGGCTCAGGTGGTGGTTCGAGCCGTAGTCCACCGCGAAGAAGGCCAGGCACAGCATCGCCACGACGAAGAACACGACGAAGAGCGTGCAGACGGCGCCATAGACGTGGGCGACGAGGTTGTAGAAGATGAAGCGCCACGGCCGTCCGAAGACGTAGGAGTAGGCGCGGCTGATGGCATCGAAGGAGTCGTTGGCCTCGGCGGCGACGGCGGGATACATCAGCGTCCAGCCGACGGTGGCGCCCAGGGCGATGAGGAACATGAGGAACCCGGCAAGCGGCACGAGAAAGAAGAGGAACAGCGTGACGAAGAAGCCGAAGTGCGGGATCGCGAAGAGCAGCCCGAAGAGCGCGCAGGCCAGCCCCAGGAAGAGCACGGCCACCGCCGGCAGCACCGTGGAGCCGAGGCAGGCGCCGTACTTGCGGCAGGCGAAGCGGCCGGCCTCGCCCAAGCTGATGCGATCGTCGTTGGCGATCTCGACGACGGCGATGCGCGAGATGGCGCCGCCGAAGTAGGCCCAGATCATCGCGACGATGAACGAGATGCCGACGCACCGGCCCAGCAGGTTGGCGGTCTGGGTGAAGACGCACAGCACCACCAGCCCCCCGAGCACGACGATCGCAACGAGGAGCATGAAGATCTTGGACATCGTGAAGCCGGTCTCGCTCCGGGCGAACTTGCCGAAGAGCCCCAGGAGCAGCAACGCCGCGACGACGAGCGGGATCACCCAGCCGGCGAGCCCCAGGACCGGGCCGCTGCCCTCGCCCCCGCCGACCGGGATCAGCCCCAGGCCCCCGACCGCCAGCGCGGTGAGGACGATGCCGCCCAGGGAGAAGATCAGCTTCCACACGTCGAACGCGACCCGGAAACTTCCGAAGATATCCCGCCAGTCCTGCTTGAGCTCGCGCATGGGCTCCCTCCTTCAACCAACCTCATGGGGAACGAGTCCGAATCAGCCGGTGACGGCGCCCGAAAAAGGCCATCCTATCGTAAGAATGCGGCGCCGTGATTTCAAGACTTCTTTTCCCCGGACTCGTCGTCCGGGACGGGACCGGCCGGAATGCGGTATCCCCCGGTCAGCCAGCGGCCCAAGTCTACCATTTTGCACCGTTCGCTGCAAAAGGGAAAATACGGAAGTTCGCGGCACGGGCGCCGGGGCAGTTCCTTGCCGCAAGCGGGGCAAACGCTCGTCTTGACGGGCTCCTGGGACATTTCGGCACCCGGTTCACCTGACGGCAAAGGCCCCATCGGTCGGATCGGGGATGTAGCTTAGGGCCTAGTGCCCGTGGGTAGCGGGGGTCCTTGTGACCCCCGCAAAGAGGGCGTTTGACGCCCCACAAGGGGGCTCATCCCCACGCCCGCAAGGGGCTAAGCTACATGAAACAGCGGTTTTGAAACAACTTCTAAACTACTCGCAGAAACAGCCGGCGCGGGCCGTGGACGGAGAGTTAATCCTTCTTCTTCGCCGACGGCTTCTTCCCCTCGCTCTTCGCCGGGGTCGGGGTCGAGGCGGAGGGAGTCGCGGCCTTGTCGGCGGAGGCCTGCTTCTTGTAGGCGTCGGAG
>JBBIVY010000117.1:0-11426 GCA_037439485.1 Planctomycetota bacterium
GCAGGAGCCGCGCCCGGCGCGGTGGAGGGTGGAAGGAGAAAGCAGGCCGTGTAGTCTCCCGGCGCCATGTTGAGGATGGTCGCGACCGCGCCGGCGCCGGAGGGGGAGACCCGGATCATGTTCGCCGCCGCGAGCAAGGGAGAGGTGAACAGACCCCCGTCATGGACAAGGAAGAACCACGGCAGACCCGCTTGTGGGACCCCCGGCGCTGGGACAACCGTGATCGCGCCGAGGGTCTGGTCGACGTTGACGTCGATGGTGGTGACCGCGACCGGGTTGAGGACCACCCGCAACAGGCGGGTCCCAAACCCGGGTGCCACCACGATCAGGTTGGCCCCGGGCGACTGGTCCAACGATTCGATCCGGAACGACCCGTCCACGTCCGTGGTCTGCGGCATCGTCGAGATGGAGATGTTGGGGACGATATCCGGGAGTGCATCCACGAAGGCTCCGGCGACGGGACCGTAGGGCGAGTAGACGTGCCCCTCGAGGACGGCCCGAGGCTTGAGCGTGAGAGTCACCTTCTCCGGGGCGGCCCCCTCTTCGATCGTGAGTCGGCGCGTTTCGCTGACCTCATTCTTGCCCATGGCCTGGACCGTCGCGGCACCCAAGGGAACGTACCGCAACTTGAAATCTCCGTCGTCGTTCGTAACAGCGCTGCTTTCGTGGCCATTTTCAATGTGTACGAAGCGCACGTGCGCCCCCGCAACCGGTGCCCCGCGCTCGTTCACGACACTCCCCGCCAGTGGCCTTTCCGGCACCACAATCTCCACCGTGGCCGGGCTGCCAGTCGGCGGGGCTGGGATCTCCACCGGGTCCAGCTCCTGCTTCGCCTTGTCCCCGGCCACCTGCACGTCGACCCGCCACCACCCGGCCCCGGGCAGGGCGCAGCGGAAGCGCCCCTCTTCGCGGGCGAAGCAGAAGACGCGGCGCAGGTTCTCCTTTCCGCTGAACTGGACCACCCCCTCAGTCGGGGTCTTCCCGAGGAGCAACGTACCCTCGAGGTCGAGCACCGGGATGTGGACAAACCGCGGCGGCATGCCCGACTCAACCGTCAATTTCTCATCCAGCCAGCGCTGTCGACGGCGGTCGCGGACGACCAAAGCGTACGTGCCGGGCGTCAGGCCGTCGAACTTGGCCATGCCGGTTTCGTCGGTCGACGTCTCCCCGATCGTCGTGAAGTGCTCCCCCTGGTTCTCCTCCCTCGCCAGCGACACCATCCAGCCGTCCCCGAACACGCTCCGGGGAGGATCAAGCAGGAGCGTCAGCCGGACTGGCGGCGCCAGACGGATCGGCTCCATGAGCTGCGTCTCCAGCCCTTGCGACACGTCGACCCGGCCACTCTCTGCCGCAATCAGTCCTGGCGCACGGGCCGTCACGACGTACCGCCCTGGTTGCACGGCGCCGAACTGGAAGAACCCGCGTTCGTTGACCGTCGTCCGTTGCGTCAATTCACGCCGCCGCGCCTCGTCCTGCACGGATTGCGCTTGGCCGGCCACCGCCACGGACAGTTCGACCTGACACCTGCCGCGTTGCGGTGCCGGGACCGCGAAAACGACCCACCCCGAAACCGAGCTGCCCTTGCGCAGAACGGTGAGCGGGAGCTTCGCCACCTGGCTCGGGGGGATGGTCACGCGCCAGAAGTAGTTCGGGACGAACCCCGCGGACCCGACCCGGAGATCGAAGAGGCCGGCCGGCGTCTCACAGCGATACTCCCTGTTCGTCACCGGACACGTGACCTCGGCCTCGGGTTCCCCGGCGGCCCGCGTGCCGTCGACGGGGACCCCGGGGGTGAGGCGGACGGTGAGATGCCCCGGCGGCTTCACGTCGTCGGCCGTCTGTACGGACCCCGCAACGAAACCACTGCGGTAGAGCACGAGTTCCGCCGACGCCCCCGCCGATGGGCGGAGCACCTTGGACTCGCACCAGAAGCCCGGTGTCCGTGCGACTACCTCCCAGTCGACACCGGCCTCGAGTCGGAGCGCCGCGCTGCCCGGGACCGTGACCTGCTGGAGACCCACCGGCTCGACGACGTGCGGCACCGAGCCGCCGGTCGGAGTCGCGGCCAGTTGCGCCACGACCGGCGAGGCGTCCGGCGCCGGAACCGCGAGCCGAATCGCGACCGTCACCTGCAGCGGCGGCCCCTCGGCCTGGGCCCCTGGCACAGCGAGCACGGCTACCGCCGCGGACCGGCGAACCAATTTCCAGAACATCATGCGTCCAGCACCCAACAATACGGCCCAGACAGGACGCAAGATCCCTCAAAATTCTCACAGTCCTCGTTTCCCGTGTGACTGAGCCCAAATTCACCTGGGGTCCAACATTCCCAGACGGCTGGGGGAGGGGGATCGACGGGAGGGTACGTGACTTGGTCCACCTGGTGACAGTTTTTGCAAGGCCAAGGTATGGAGCCTCCGCCACCACCCCCACCGCAAGCGTCGGGCCAAATTTCACAGTCTAGTGGAGGATTCTGTTCAGCCGGTGGCGCCGGCTCCGCTGAGGAAGAGGTCGCGAGAAGTACTCCAGAAAGGAGAACGCCAAGAAGAGTAAGGGCGACACGGGAGGGTCTCATTGTCGACACTTTTTTCACTTCTGTTGTGTTAGTCTCCCTCTTGCGGAGATTTGTGTCAAGCCTCCGGCGCGAATGCGCGAATGGGGGGCTGATTGCGTGGCAGAATCCCCGTCGCGAGATAGAATTCGTCGCAGAGATGGCGGTCTCCGTAATCGCGCGTCCGCATGGGCACCTGATCACCCTCCCACCATTATTCTGCGAGCTCGTTGCGCTGATGGTGTCGATGGTGTGTACCGCCCCCGGCCACACCGGCCACGACTCCTGACATGTTGCACAGGGGCCCGACCTGCAATGAACGATAGTAATTCCCTTTCTAACTGCGATTGAAGATACCACGATCGAGACATGATCAAGCAGAAATTCGACCCCTGCCCCTGACGCCAGAGAGTCGGGCTCCTTCGCTCCACCCGCATTACCAGGTCTCCTCGCTACTACGAGCCCGTCCGCCCCTTCCCCGCATCGGTACTCGGCTCCTCATGGGTCCACCACTTGGAGGTCTCCCTTGGCATCGAGGCTGAAGGATCCCCACGTTCCGCACAAGAGCCTGCGCTGGGCTCACGCCACCTTGGTGCCGGTCACCACTCGGGCAGTCAGCAGGCATCCCCCGAGCTTCATCCCAGACCAACGACTGGAGCCTGGTTTCGATGACGTCCCTACGCTTTCGACACGTTGCCGGTGGTTCACTCACGTTCGCCTTCCCAACGCACACCTGACGGGTTCATCCCGCCTTTTCCGTCTCGCTCACCACCCCGACCTTTCGGCCGAAGCAGCATCCGGTGGTTTGGACCCTGACCCTGCAGCCCGAGTCCGAGGGACCTACCCTCATCTCTTGTGCAGCAAGGCTGCTTCGATTCGGCCCCTACATCGTGACCTCCTCGTCGCGCCGTCGTGACGCCCAGTCGTCGGCATACCGGACAAACGCGTGCCCGCGCCGCTCCAGCTCCTTGTCCACTTCGTCCAAGAGTACGTTGGCCAGCAGCGGCGAGAGCGGGCCGCCTTGCGGCGTCCCCTCATGCCGCTCGATCACCACGCCCGATCCCATGATGCCGGCCTCGAGGTAGCGCCGAATCAGCCCCAGCATCCGACGGTCCGCAATCTTCTTCTCCAGCCTCCCCATGAGCACGTCGTGGTTGACCCGGTCGAAGAACTTCGCCAGGTCAATGTCCACGACCCACCGCCGGCCTTCCTGGACGTACCGCTGCGCGTGACGCACCGCGTCGTGCGCTCGCCGAGAGGGTCGGAAGCCGTAGCTGTGCTCCGAGAAGTCGGGGTCGAAGCGCGGCTGCAGGACCTGCAAGATCGCCTGCTGGATGAACCGGTCCACCACGGTGGGGATGCCAAGCTCGCGCTCGCCCCCTCCGGGCTTCGGAATGATCTGCCGCTTGACCGGGAGCGGCCGGTAGTGACCCGCGAGCAGCTCCTCGCGCAATCGCTCCCAGTTCACCCACAGCCAGCCCGGCAGCTCCTCGACCGCCATCCCGTCGATGCCAGGACCGCCCTTGTTCCGCTTCACCCGCTGCAACGCCGCCTTCAAGTTGCTCGGCTGGACCACCTCCTCCATCAGGCACCACGTGCCCGAGCGCGCGCCTCCGTTCGCCGCCGACGAGGGTTCCTCGCTCCGTCCTGCGCCCCGGGCTTCACCCGGTCGCCCAAACGGCAGCTCCAGTTGCCCGGACTTCTGAGGCCATCCCTCTCCGAGACCCACAGCCGCCTCGCTCTCCCTTCCGTTCGGCCCTTCTCCCACCCTCGGGCGGGATACTATGGCCTCTGCTGACTTCTCGCTCCCCCGCCTTCCGGCGGGGTCGCCCTTTCAGGCACAAGGCGAGATCTCCCCAGGTAAGGACATCGGCTTTCAGAGCACGACCGCCGGATTTACGCCGCCTCCCCTTGGTCGCTGGAGCTTCGCGGTCCTCTGCCCGCTCGCCCCGGAAGGCTCCGCCTCATATCCGGTTCCTGTTCGTCGGCCCGCTCCTTTCGCTCCACGCTTCCTCCGGACCTCCCCTCACGAGGGTGCCCTTGCGCTTCGCTCAGGTCGGTGCGACCTCCTCCCTCCCGGACTTGCACCAGGTAGCCGATACCCATGCTGGGCGCACGAAAAGCCGGAGTGCCGCCACGACAGCAGCAGGCGAGCGCGCTCCTCGGAGAGCAGGCCCTGGGCACGCAGGAAAGAGAACACCCGGTGGCGGAACACCAGCGCGGCCGCCTCGCCGTCGACGAACGGGACCGGCGCCCAAGCGTCCGAGGTGTCCCAACCGCCGCGGTTGACGAGAGCATGGACGTGGGGATGCCAGGTGAGGTCGTCGCCGAACGTCTGCACCACGGCGATCATGCCGGCACCATCGCCTCGTCGGCGGGCAGAGCTGCAGCGATCATCTCGCGCGCGGTCTGGTAGGCCGCCTGGCAGAACCTGCCCAGGAGTGGTCGGTGGAATAGGAAGTAGGGCCGCAGCATCCTGGGGATGGAGAAGACCCAGTGGGCATGCCCCATATCGGCGAGCACCTCCTCGCGCAGGAAGGCCGCAAGCGCCGCAGAGCGTTTGGCTGCACACGAGGGGCACAGCCCGCGACCCTTGCACGAAAACGCGACCAGGAACTCGGTGCGGCATGACCCACAACGAACTCGGGCGAAGCCGTTGCCCGGGATGTCGCAGTCGAGGTAGGCGCCGACCGCTCTGTCGGTGAAGCCTCGCCAGAAGCCATAGCGGCCCTCGAAGCCCTCCTCCCACCCGTCGCGCACGTCCGCGTAGTGCGCCTCGACGAGCTGATACAGCGGCGTCGCCTGAGGGCGGCGCGGGCTGTAGAAGGCACAGGCAGAAGCGGCCACGGCTTGTTGTCGATCCGTGGCGTGGACGGGATGATGCAGACTGGCAGAGGCGCGTCGGGGCCGTCAACCCAAACTGCCCGCGCTGCCGCGCGATCCCAGCATCGCAGCCCGCGGCTGCTCGCCATCCGCTGGCTACGTCTTGTAGATCTGCTGGGCGCGCAGCGCCTTGACGCGGTCGCGCAGGGCCGCGGCCTCCTCGAAGTCCAGCGGCTTCGCCGCCGCCTTCATCTGCCTCTCGAGCTCGGCATCGAAGTCCTCGAGGTTGTCACGCGACCGTTCGTTTCGCTAGGATTGCGGGTGGACATGCAAGGCAAGCTGTTCGCTCGCGATTTCCTCGATGCAGGGATCACCGAGACGGCTGCGTGGGCCGCGCACGATGGCGAGAGCCTCGACCGACTCCGCGCCGACGTGCGCGGTCGGCTCGAGCGGATCGCCCGAGCTCATGGGCCAAACGAGGCTGTCACCGAGCGGGACGTCATCGTCCCTGTGCTACAGGCGCTCGGATGGCCGGCGATCATGCCACAGCAGTCTGTCTCACGCACCCGGCGGAGCGACACGCCTGACTTGCTCCTGTTTCGCTCGGACGGGGACGCCGACGCCGCCGCATCTGCCGCCACCGAGGCCGACCGCTACCTGCACGGCATGGCCATCGCGGAGTCGAAGCGATGGGATCGCCCGCTCGATCGCGCAACCGCGAGCACGCGCGACCGCGATGGGACGCCTTCAACGCAGATCTTGCGCTACCTCAGCCTCGCTGACGTGCAATCGCGAGGCCGCATCCGGTGGGGCATCCTCACCAACGGACGGCTCTGGCGGCTGTACTGGCAGGGCGCGAGGTCGAGATCGGAAGATTTCCTCGAGATCGATCTCGCTGCGTGTCTCGGGATCGGCCCCGAGATGGCCACAGACAACGTAGAGGCTTCCGACCCTGACCACTGGCTGCGCGTATTCGCGCTCCTCTTCGGCCCCGGAGCGTTCGCACCCGCGACCGAAGACGCTGAGCAACGGACAGTGTTGGAGCTTGCCCAGGTTGAGAGTCGGCACTGGGAGCTCCGAGTCTCGGACGAGCTCGGCGACGTCGTCCTCTCGGAGGTCTTCCCGCAGCTCGTGGCAAGTCTCGTCAGGCACGACGCCCAGCGGCCGACGCCGTTGGCTGCCGCCTATCTCAACGAAGCGCGTCAGGCCGCCTTGACGATGCTCTACCGCATGCTCTTCGTCCTTTATGCCGAGGATCGTCAACTCCTGCCGGCCGCCGGCTCGGCCTACGACGACTACTCGCTGCGGGCGATCCGGGCCGACATCGCCCGTCGAATCGATGCCGCTGACACCTTTAGCACGAGTGCGGCCCGCTTCTGCGACCGCTTCACGGACCTTTGCCGTGCCATCAACGCCGGCGATGCTTCGATCGGCTTGCCCGCGTACGACGGCGGGCTTTTCGACGGCGCTGCTCATCCCATCCTCGGCCGCGTCCGCATCCCCGACGCCGAGTTCGCATTCACCATCGACAAGTTGGCGCGCCGGCAAGAGGGTGATCGGCGACGCTGGATCAACTACCGTGAGCTTTCGGTGCAGCACCTTGGCTCGATCTACGAAAGGCTGCTTGAGTTCGACGTGGTTGCCGAGGGCGACGCCGTCATCACACGGCCGAACGCGTACGCGCGCCGGGTAACGGGGAGCTACTACACCCACGATGACCTCGTGAAGCTGATCATTTCCCGCGCCGTCGCGCCACACATCGCCGAGTTCAAGACTGCCTTTCGTGCGCGCCTGGCAGAGGTTTCACAGAGTGGACCGAGCACGAAGGCGGCGGCCGAACTCCTGAAGGTGCTTGACCCGGCCACTCGCATCGTCTCGCTGGCGGTCTGCGATCCCGCGATGGGGAGCGGGCACTTCCTCGTGGCGCTCGTCGACTACCTGGCCGACGAGGCGCTCCAAGCGGTGGCGGAGGCCGAGGACGAGGCCAGCGCCGCCGCCGTTCGGCACTACCACTGCCCACTCCTCGGTCGCTTCGAGACGACCCGGCGGCACATCCTGCGACACGCGGCGGACGGAGGCTGGACGGTCGCCCCGGAACAGCTCGACGACCGTCACCTGATCCGACGCATGGTGCTCAAGCGCGCCGTCTACGGCGTGGACAAGAACCCGATGGCGGTCGAGCTGGCCAAGGTCTCACTCTGGCTGCACACGTTCACCGTCGGCGCGCCGCTCTCCTTCCTCGATCACCACCTGCGGTGCGGCGACTCCCTCTTCGGCGAGTGGCTCGGCGACGTCGGTCGCGACCTCGGGCCCGGGCTATTTCTCGGCAACGCGCTGGCGGCCGTCGATACCGCGGGCCGGGTCTTCGAGGACATCGCCCAGCGGGACGATGCGGACATCGCAGACGTCGAGGGTTCGAAGGAGCTCTTCGCGCAGGGGCAGCGACAGCTCGAACCGCTGCACCGGCTCTGCGATTTTCTCCAGGGCACGCGGTGGTTGAGGGCCCGCGACGGGCGCCAGCACCCGGGGGTGACCTACCTTTTTACGGGATTCCTCGGGGACCCTCTGGACATCCTGGTTCGAGGAGACGTCGGAGCGGCAAAGGGGGAGGAGGGCGGCGCCGTCGAGGAATCGCGGGCGGCCATCAGGCAGGCGCGACGCGTCGCCGACGCCGAGCGGTTCTTCCACTGGGAGCTGGCGTTCCCGACCATCTGGCAGGCCGGCGGCGCCCGGCGTGGAGCCGGGTTCGACGTGGTCGTGGGCAACCCGCCGTGGGACCGCGTCAAGCTCCAGGAGGTCGAGTGGTTCGCGGCGCGCAAGCCGGAGATCGCGACCGCCCAGCGTGCCAGCGACCGCAAGCGCATGATCGAAGGGTTGCGAAGGCGCGGCGCTCCGCTGTGGGACGAGTACACGGCAGTCAAGCAGCGGTCAGAGGAAGCCGCAAAGGTCGCTCGCGATAGCGGCCAGTTCCCACTGCTCTCGAGCGGTGACATCAACCTCTACTCCCTGTTCGTTGAGCGCGCGTCTCGCCTCGTCAACGACTCCGGGACGGTCGGGCTGCTGACGCCGTCGGGGATCGCGGCCGACGCGACGGCGGCGCCGTTCTTCCGTGAGATCGCAACCAGCGGACGCCTCGCGACCCTCCTGGACTTCGAGAACAAGAAGTACTTCTTCCCCGATATCGACAGCAGGTTCAAATTCTGCGCGCTCGTCTTCGGCGGACGCACGCGAACGTTCTCCGCGGCCGAGTGCGGGTTCTTCCTCCACAGTGTGGCCGAGATCGGCGATCATGACCGGGTGTTCCCGCTCGGCCCGAAAGAGTTCGAGGCCGTGAACCCCAACACCGGCACCGCGCCGGTGTTCCGCACGCGGCGCGACGCCGAGATCACGACCGGCGTCTACTCCCGCCTTCCCGTCCTGGTCGACCGGCGAGGCAAGGGCGTGCCCAGGACCGTGTGGCCGGTTCGCTACCTCACGATGTTCCACATGACCAACGACTCGGGCTTGTTTAAGACGAAGGAGGAGCTGGCGATAAGCGGCTTCTATCCGGTCGCCGGCAACGTGTGGAAGCGCGGCCGCGACGAGTATGTGCCGCTCTACGAAGGCAAGATGGTCCAGATGTACGACCACCGCGCCGCGAGCGTCGTGGTGCACCCTGAGAACGTGAACCGACCGGCGCAGCCCGAACCCGCGACACTCGACCAGCACCAGGACCCCGCTTGGCTCCCAGCGCCGCAGTATTGGGTCAGTCGCTCCGAGGTTGACACCTCGAGACCGTGGGTGGTTGGTTTCAAGGACGTCACGGCCCCGACCAACGAACGGACGATGATTGCCGCTGTCCTACCCGGCCACTCTGCCGGCAACACCCTCGCCTTGTTGCCACCGGCTCCAGGCAAGGAGAACCAGTACGCGAAGGTCGGGCCACTCCTGCTCGCGACCCTCAACTCGTTCGCTCTCGACTACGTCGCACGACAGAAGGTCCAAGGCCAACACCTGAACCTGTTCATTGTCGAGCAGCTTCCGATCGTGAAGCCCGCCGAGTTCGATGAGCGCATTGGGCGCGCCAAGATCGCCGACTTCGTTGTCGATCAGGTTCTTCATCTCACATTCACAGCCGAAGACTTGCGTTCGTTCGCCAACGACCTTGGCTACGAGGGGGAGCCGTTCGTCTGGGACGAGGAGGACCGCCGCCATCGTATGGCGCGTCTCGATGCGCTCTTCTTCCACCTCTACGGCATCGACCCACGCGAGGCCGATTACATCCTCAACCAGTTCCCGATCGTACGAGCCGACGATGAGCGCGAGTGCGGCCGTTTCCTCACCCGCGACCTTATCCTCGCCTACATGAACGCCCTTGCCGCCGGCGATCTCACGTCAACCGTGAGGGTCTGAGTCGCCGGCTGGTTCCTCCCCCGGCAGACGACCCGCTTCAGAACGCAGTCTCAAGCACCTCCGCGAGTTCGTAAGTGGCGCCGTGTCGCCACAGATCAGCTCCGCGAGCGACTCACGTGTGAAGTCGTCCATGCGAGCCTCTGCCCACAAGCTGCGGCAGCAGCTTCTCGAGGCGGATTTCGGCTGCCTGGGAGCTGACTTGAAAGTGACGCGCGAAAAGCGCCTGGGAGAACTCGGTCCCTTGCCTTCCCAATCGGCGCAGGTAGACACGCACTCCCGCGAGCGGCATCAGGAAGGCTGCAGCCCAGACGTTGGCCTGCCACTCCGGTGAACAGAAGATCGGGACCTCGGGTGGGAGCTTCTCGGTCGCGGTCACGACGTCACGAAAGGCGCACCCGCGATTTCGAGCGAGGTCGTCTCGGTGCAGGACGACGTGCCCGATCTCGTGAGCAATGGTGAAGCGAAACCGCGCGTTCGCCGCCCCAACGCCTTCCCAGACATCGGGCCGGAAGCGGACCGCCACGGCGCCGTGTGCGTATTCCGAAACAGCCTCCTCGCGGAGATCGCCGTCCGCGTCGACCGTCACCGGAACGCCGACGATGTCGCTCAATCGGGAGCCTGCGAGAAGCTCGTGTACAGGGATCGGATCGCCGTCACGGACGGCGCTCGGGAAGAGCTTTGCGACCAGCGACTCCGCTTCCACCGCAATCACATTGTAGGAACGGGCCACGGTCTGTCTGATCTCGGGCGTTGCGACCTCAACAACGCGGATCTCCACATCCCGGTTCAGCGCCAACAGCGCCGCCTGGAGCCGGCCGAGCTTGGAAGGGTGGCGGGGGTCGAGGAGGCGGCGGACCTCCTTCTCGTCGAGGTCGAGGTTGTGCGCCAGTGTCGTCTGGCTCATCCCCGCCTGGCGCAGCGCGATCGCCAGCGCCGCCTTGGCGGCCATGATCGGCGGGACACGGATCAGAACGGTATCAGCGTCCTCGTCGAGCGAGGACGGCTCCGGGATCTCCTCACCTCGCCGGATGCGTGCCGCAAAGACCTCCTCGAGCGCGTCCGTTGCCTCTTCGATCGCGTCCGCCCGGTCGTTCCCCTCGGTGAGCAATTCGGGGAAGTCCGGGCAGGACGCAACGAACCCGCCCGACGGCTCCGCGCTGAGCATAACTGCGTACGCGAACTCGCCTCCCATAACTGCCTCCCTGCCGCCTATCGCAAGTCCTCGATCGTCAAACCGATTTGCTCCAACATCGCGTGAAGCAGTCCGGGGCTCAGCTCGGCCTGTCGATGCTTCACCGTCGTCCTCTTGCCGGCGTAGTACAGCGTTCCGTGGCTTCCCTTTCCGCGCTCCGCCACGAACTCGACCTCAACCCCCTTCTTCCGCCCCACCTTCCGCACCTTGCGGATGAACTCCGCCCCGGTCACCAAAGCATGGTCGGTCATTTTTGTCCGGACGTCAAGAGGACGAGCTTTGTGGTCGCCCGGCGACGAGCCGCGGCAGGCCAGGCCAGCCGGTCGAAGCAGACATGCCGAAGCCGCGATGATCCCCGCGGGAGCGAAGGGGACCCTGACCACGGGGCCCGGCGCCCTGAGCCCGGTGCCCGGTCCTACGTCTTGTAGATCTGCTGGGCGCGTAGCGCCTTGACGCGGTCGCGCAGGCCCG
>JBBIVY010000118.1:0-11153 GCA_037439485.1 Planctomycetota bacterium
TTTTCCCCTTTACCTTCACCCATCCGCTGGTAAAATAAGGAGTTACGGCGGAATCCGACCGTCCGGAATCGCTCCTGCGTGGGAAGGTGTCCATGGTACTTTCGATCGCGCTCTTCGCGTTCCTCATCTACGTGTCGGGCCTCGCCGTTATCCAGATCGCCACAGGCCGATACCGGCTCGATTTCGAGATGCACGTCGCCGCCACGGGCGTGGGCCTTGCCACCTTCGGCCTCATCACCGCCGTCTTCGGCTTGCTCGACGTCCCGCTGGCCTGGCACTGGTACGCCGCGGCGACGCTGGGGCTTTTCGTGGCGGGGTCGCTGAGGGACATCCTGTCGAAGGAGGTGTCCGCGAAGGCCCGGGCGAAGGTCGATTTCTTCACGCCCGAAATGTGGCCTCTCGTGGCGGCCATCGGCCTGGCGGCGCTCCTCTTCGCGCTCTATGTCCATGGCGCGCTCTTTACGCCGTGGCTGATCGACGACGACTCCTGGAATCACGCGGTGGCGGCGAAGCACGTGGCGATCAACCAGACCTACCACGTGGACGTGTCCGTCCGCGCGCGCATGGCCGGCTACCTCGAACCTTACCCGGTGGCCTACCCCGTGCTGATGGGGGTGCTGCACCAGGTGCAGCTCATGGGGAAGCAGGCGATGGGCTCGGTGGCGTGGACGCTGAAGTTCTTCAACGCGCTCATCGTGTCGCTCGGCATCGTCTACTTCTACCTGATGATGAAGCAATGGACGCTCTCGCCGAAGCGGGCGCTGTGGATGACGGGGGTGCTCTTTGCGATCCCGTGCTTCATGAGCCACTTCATCTGGGCGCAGAGCCTGGCGCTGGTGCTCTTCTTCCCGGCGTTCTGGGCGATGGAGAAGGCGCGCGGCGAGCCGCGGTGGAACATCGTCGCCGCGATCGTCGTCGCGGGCATCCTCCTGTCGCAGCCGTCGAGCGCGTTCGCCTTCGTGCTGATGGCGGCGATCTACTGGATCGTGAACCTGGCCATGGCGGATCGGGGGCCCATCCCGTACGGCCAACCGTCGCCTTCCGAAGGGCGGTTCAAGCTGGAGGAAGGCCTCTGGCAGCTCGGCGGCCTCGTGCTCGGCGGGGCGCTGTCGCTCATCTATTACATCCCGGAGATCGCCAAATTCTCCTGGAGGCTCTTCCTCGAAACGACCACGCGCACCCGCTACGAATCGATCGGCTTCAACATGCCGGGTGTCGGGGCCTCGGTGCACTATACGCCGTGGGACTTCATCTGGGCCCCGGCCAGCACGCAGATCAACCAGCCGATTGGCATGGGCCCGGTGCTCTTCCTCGTCTTCGCTGCCTCGCTCGTCTGGTGGTGCATGGGCCGGCGCGAGACCGCCGCGAGCCGTTTGAGGATGATTGTCCTGGCGTGGCTGATATTCACGACGGTCGGCATCCTGGCCAACTACCTCCCGGTGCGCGTGAGGCTCTTCCCGCACCGCTTCTGGGCGTTCTTCGCGATCCCCGTGGCCATCATTGCGGGCGACGGCCTCGCGCGCGCCGTCGAGGGGGTGAGGGGCCGCACGGTCGTCCTTGCCGTCGTCGCCGGCGGATTCCTCGGCGCCGCACTGGGGCTCTGGGGCTTCGGCCCGGCGTTGTACGGCCTCACGGAGTTCCCGGTCGCCGGCACGATCCTCATCTCGGCCATCCTGTGCAGCATGGCGGCCGTCGTCGCGGTCGGCCTCGGGGCGCACGCCGTGACGCGAGAGAAGACGCCGGCGCGCGAGCTGCGCGTCTGGCTGATCCTCATCGCGGTCGTCGCGGGCGTGGGCCTGACGAGCGGCTGGGCCAAGGCGCGCTTCGAGGGCTTCGCCTGGTGGGAGCCGGGGACCGAGTGGTATCGGGCCCGCGTCAAGGGGCCGGACGGCACGGTGCAGGTGGAGCAGATCGAACTCCTCACGTGGGTCAGGCTGCGCGCGAGCCTTGCCCCGAACACGCCCGTCCTCGGGATCACCTCCACCGACCGTCGCGTCATCGGGTCCGACATGTACGAGCGGCCGCTCGACGACGACCTCCGTACCTTGCGCGAGGAATTGAAGGACCTGCCGCTCGATCGGATCGACACCGGCGAGGCGAAGAAGATCTACGATTTCGCCGTGGCCCGCAAGGCTCCCCTCGTCGTCGTGGACTACTACTGGGCGGCTCGTCCCCAGCGCACTCAGGCCCTGGCCCAGGCGCGCCGCGTTGAAATCCGCGAGTCGGTCGGCATGACCCCCGAGCGCGAGATGCAGCTCGTGAGGAGGATGGTGACGCCGACGCCCCGCGAGCAGACGGTCCTGCCGCTCATCGAGGCGCAGCTCGTGCGCGAGCAGCAGGGGGTCGAGGCCGAGCGCCAGGCCCTCCTCCGCGTCGAACAGCTCAAGAAGTCCTTTGCGGAATCGGGGTATTTCGAGAAATTGCCCCAAACCGAGCAGGGCGGGCTGACGCTCTATCAGGTGAAGCCCCCGAAACCTGATACGGAGAAATGACATGCCCCTCATCGAACCGCACATCCACATGTACTCGCGCACCACCGACGACTACGGCCGGATGTACGAGGCCGGCATCCGCGCCTGCGTCGAGCCGGCGTTCTGGCAGGGGACCGACCGACGCTACGCCGGGACGTTCTTCGATTACTTCCGGCTCATCCTCGAGTTCGAGACCGTGCGCTCGCGGCGGTTCGGCATCGACCACTACGCGGCGGTGTCGCTCAATCCGAAGGAGACGGAAGACCGGAAGCTCGCCGACGAGGTCATCGACGGGCTGGGCCCGTACCTCGACCACCCGCGCTGCGTCGCGCTCGGGGAGATCGGCTTCAACCTCCAGACGCCCAACGAGGAATACGCCTTCGTGCGCCAACTCGTCATGGCGCGCGAGCGCAGGATGCCGGTCATCATTCACATGCCGCACACGAGGAAGCCCGAAGGCATCCGGCGGATCGTCGACATCCTCCGCGCGGAGAAGATGGACTCGCCGCTCGTCCTCATCGATCACAACATCGAGGAGACCATCGCCGAGGCGCGCAAGACCGCGTGCTACGTGGGGATGACCGTCTACCCGATATCGAAGCTCAATCCCGAGCGCGTGTCGGCGATCATCCGCAAGCACGGCTCCGAGCGCATGATCGTCGACGGCTCGGCCGACTGGGGCGTGTCGGACCCGCTGAGCCTGCCGAAGACCGTGGAGTTTATGAAGCGCGACGGGCATTCCGACAAGACGATCCACGACCTGGTCTTCGCCAACCCGATGGCGTTCTACTCGCAGTCGCCGCGGTGGAAGCCGGAGCTGGATCTGAAGCCGATTGACCCCAGGGAATTCCAGAGGTAGCCCGCGAGGCCCCATGACGGAAGCCGCACACAAGCCGGGATTCTCCCTGCGCGCGTGGATGGAGCTCCTGCGCGTGCCGAACCTGTTCACGGTGCCGGGCGACCCGCTGGCGGGGTTCCTGCTGGCGTCCACACGGGGGCCGACGGCGAACCTGCTCCTCGTCCTTCCGGCGGTCGGCGCGGCGCTCTGCCTCTACTCGGCCGGGCTCATCACCAACGACCGCTTCGACCTCGAGGAGGACCGCCGCGACCGCCCGAAGCGGCCGCTGCCCAGCGGGCGCGTCTCGACCGGCGCCGCCGTCTCCGTGGCGCTCATCCTCATCGTCCTCGGCGTCGCCCTCGCGGCGGTAGCGGGGAAGCTCTCGTGCGCCGTTGCCGCGACGCTGGCGGTGATGATGGTCCTCTATAATGCCTGGGCCAAGCACGTGGCGATTTTCGGGCCGCTGGTCATGGGCCTGTGCCGGGGGCTGAGCGTGATGTTGGGCGTCGTGGCGGCGGTTGAGCCCAACTCGTTGAACCTGACGCTGGCCGTCATTGCGGCGTCGGGCATGACGATTTACATCTTCGCGGTGACGGTCATCGCCTCGCGCGAGACGACGGGGCGCTCGCCGGGGTATTTCGCGATGGCCCCGGGGGTCATCCTGCTCGTGGTGCTGCTCTTTGTCAGTTCGGGGGCCATGAAGGCCGGCGCGCCGGACAAGGGCTTGATGTATCTGGCGCTCGCCGGCTACATCCTTGCGTTCGTGACGGGCACGTTCGTCGGCACGCGCGGCCTCAATATCCGACGCAAAACCGCCCCCGCCGATATCGCCGCCGGCATCGGCACGTTCATCCGCGCGCTCATCCCGGCCCAGGCCGTCCTTGCGCTCGACGGCGCCTTCCCCGGCTACTGGGTCGGCGCGGCGCTGCTGGTTCTCTGGCCCGTTTCCGTCCTTGTCGGGCGACGGTTCTATTCGAGTTGAGTCACCATGCCGAAAAGACTCCTCGTTGTCCAATGCGCCGCGCTCGGATACGACTTCTTTGCGAAGTCGCAGGCGAAGATCCCCGGCCTTGAGTTCCGGCCCATCGACAGCGTGTTCCCCGCCGTGACGTGTACGGTGCAGGCGTCCTTCCGCACGGCGTCGCTTCCCGCGGCGCACGGCGTGATCGCGAACGGCTTCTACGACCGGACGCTTCGTAAGGCGATGTTCTGGGAGCAGTCGTCGGCGCTCGTTGCGGGGGAACGCATCTGGTCGAAGTTCCGCGCGCGGGGCAAGAAGGTCGCGCTCGTCTTCTGGCAGCAATCGCTCGGCGAGGAGGCCGATTTCATCCTCTCGCCCGCGCCCATTCACAAGCATCACGGCGGCATGATCGAGGACTGTTACTCGAGGCCGGACGGGCTCTACCGGCGGCTCGGCGAGAAGGTCGGCGGCCCGTTCAAGCTGCGGACCTACTGGGGCCCGATGGCCTCGGCGAAGTCCGGCGACTGGATCGCCCGCGCGACCGCGGCGCTCATCGCCGATGAGGAGTGTCGCCCCGACTTCTGCCTCACCTATCTGCCGACGCTCGACTACGACCTCCAGCGTTACGGCCCGGCGGACAGGCGGAGTGTCAAGGCCCTCGACGCGCTCCTCGCGCAGTTGCGCCTCCTGGCGGACGCCGCGGCGAAGGCGGAGTACGACCTGCTCGTTTTCGGCGACTACGCGATCGACCCGGTCGAAATCGTCGTCTATCCCAACCGCCTGCTCGCCGGGGAAGGGCTCTTCCGCGCGCGCTCGGTCCGCGGGATGCTCTACCCCGATTTCCACGAGAGCCGCGCCTTCGCGATGGTCGACCACGAAGTCGCCCACGTCTACGCGAAAGACGCCGCGTCGGCCGATGCGGCGCGGAAGGTTTTCGGGGGAATCGAGACGCTCCGCATCGAAAACCCGCGCGCGGGGGATTTCGTCCTCGTCGCGCCGAAGGGCTCGTGGTTCGCGTATCCGTGGTGGACGGATTCGTCCGAGGCCCCCGACTACGCGACGCACGTCGATATTCACCAGAAGCCCGGCTACGATCCGTGCGAGCTTTTCTTTGGATTTCCCCCTATTAAGACGAGCACCGACGCCTCGCGCATCAAGGGCTCCCACGGCCGCGAGGGCAACCCCGCCGCGTGGGCCTCAACCGTGAGCCTCGGCAAGGCGGGCAACATCGTCGACCTCGCGCGGTCGGTGAGGAAATACCTGGAAGAGACGTAGCGTTTGTGGTTCTTTGTCCTGTCGTCTTGTGTGCCACTGGCGGCTTGCCCGCCAGTGCACTTCTCGACCGGTGAGCAACAGGACACTGGCGGACAAGCCGCCAGTGGCACACTGAAAGAAGTGAAAGAATGAAACCCAAGCCCATGAAACCTGACGTCTACCGGCAGCGATTCACGGTGCCGTTCGAGTATCCCGTGTATTTCACGCACGACGTCTTCCGCGTGGACGACCCGCTTTTCGAGTCCGCGCTCCAGCGCCTCGGCGAGAAGCGCCGGCACCGCGCGCTGGTCTACCTCGATGCCGGGGTCGCCTCGGCGCACCCGGCGCTCGCGCAGCGCATCAAGGATTACTTTCACGCGCGGCCCGAGACGCTGGAACTCGCGGGCGCGCCGGAGCTTGTTCCCGGCGGTGAGGCGGCGAAGGCCTCGTGGGAGCGCGTCAAGGACGTCATGTGGTCCGTCGGCAATCACCACCTCGACCGGCAGAGCTTCGTCGTCGCCATCGGCGGGGGAGGGGTGCTCGACATGGTCGGCTTCGCGGCGTCGCTCGTTCACCGGGGCCTGCGGCTGGTGCGCCTGCCCACGACGGTGCTCGCGCAGAACGATGCGGGCGTCGGCGTCAAGAACGGCATGGACGAGCACGGGGCCAAGAATTACGTCGGCACGTTTGCGCCGCCCTTCGCCGTCATCAACGACTTCAATTTCCTCCCCACCCTCGACGACACGCACTGGACCGGCGGCGCCGCCGAGGCGTTCAAGGTGGCTATCATCAAGGACGCCGCGTTCTTCCGGTGGCTCGAACGCAATGCGAAGGCGCTCAGGCGCCGCGATCTTCCGGTGATGGAGACGCTGGTCCGACGGGCCGCGGTGCTGCACCTCGACCACATCGGCGCCTCGGGCGACCCGTTCGAGTTCGGCGCCGCGAGGCCCTTGGATTTCGGCCACTGGGCCGCGCACCGGCTGGAGTCCATGAGCGGCTACGGCATTAATCACGGCCAGGCCGTCGCGGTCGGCATCGCGCTCGATTCCTATTATGCGATGCGCGAGAAGCTCATCACGCCGAAGGAGTTCGACCGCATCGTCGCCGCGATGCGCGCCACGGGGCTCATGACCTGGCATCCGCTCCTCGAAGAGCGCAACGCCGACGGGCTGTTGCTCATCCTCGCCGGGCTCGAGCAGTTCCGCGAGCACCTCGGCGGCACCCTCACCGTCACGCTGCCGAAGGGCATCGGGCACAGGGTCGAGGTGCACCAGATATTCGAGGATGTTGTCGAAGAGGCCATCGTGAAGCTGAAGGCCGAATGACGAAGGCCAAGGGCCGAGGGAGAAGCATCCCCTCGCGCGCTTCTCCTTCGGCCCTTGGCCTTCGTCATTCGGCCTTGGAGGTTGCCATGCGCCTTCCAAACGCGCCCGACGTCCACCTCACCTATTGCCTCAACATCCACCGCGGCGAGACGTGGCCGGAGAATTTCGCCGCGATCCGCGAGAAGGCCCTCGCGGTGAAGAAGCTCGTGTGTCCCGACAAACCCTTCGGTCTCGGGCTCAGGTTGAGTAACGCCGCGTCGATTCAGCTCGCCGAGCCCAAGGCCCTCACCGACTTCCGCGCGTTTCTTGGCGCCAACGGGCTTTACGCCTTCACCATCAACGGCTTTCCCTACGGCCAATTTCATGGCACGCCGGTGAAGACCAGCGTCTATCTGCCCGACTGGTCCTCCCGCGAGCGGCTCGAATACACCAACCGCCTTGCCGACATCCTCGCCGCGCTTCTGCCCGAAGGAGTCCCCGGCAGCATCAGCACGGTGCCGCTGTGCTACGGGAAGCCGCTCTGGCTCACCGCCGACCGGACGGACAGGGCGAAAGAGCTGGACCCGATTATCGGGAACCTCGCCAAGTGCGCCGCTCATCTGGACGATGTCGCGGAGCGGACGGGGCGAACGATCAAGCTGGCCCTGGAGCCCGAGCCGGACTGCGCCATCGAGAACACAGGCGAAGCCGAGGCGTTCCTCTCCTGGCAGTCGCAGTCCGAGGAATTTCGCGGCAGACCCATCGGGGTCTGCCTGGACATCTGCCATCTCGCAGTGGAATTTGAGGACCCCGAAAAGGGCATTCAGTCGCTGGCCTATTCCAACGTCATTATACCGAAGGTTCAGCTCAGCTCCGCCCTGCGCCTCAAGCCTACCCGCGCTGCGCGGCGGAAGCTCGCGGAATTCAACGACCCGGTCTACCTTCACCAGTTGAAGGTTCGCAAGGCGAGCGGCGAGATCGTTTCGTACGCCGACCTGCCCGACGCCCCCGAGGTCCGCACCGCCGACGGCCCGCCGGGCGAGGAATGGCGCGTTCACTTCCACGTGCCGCTCTATTTCTCGGAATACGGCGAGCTGCACTCTACCCGGGACCTCTTCACGCCCGCGCTGGCGAAGCTGCTGACCTCGGGCGTGACGCCTCACCTCGAAATCGAAACCTACACGTTCGACGTCCTGCCGCCCGCCGCGAGAGAGCCCGACGTCGTCAAGAGCATCGCCCGCGAATTCGAATGGGTGCTTGCGTGGCTCGGCTCGTGATGGCACAATGTCCATGAACGCCAACGACAGCGAGACGAAATGACCGACGCCATACAGGTCGTGACCACGACGCCTACGAAGGACCTCGCCGAGCGGATTGCGTCGGCGCTGGTCGAGCGGCATCTCGCGGCGTGCGTCCAGGTGGCGGGGCCGATACGGAGCACGTATCGCTGGAAGGGCGCTATCGAGTCGGCGGAGGAGTGGGTCGCTATCGCCAAGACCCGGCGCGTGAAGTTCGCCGAGGTCGAGGCCGCCATTCGCGCCATGCACCCGTATGAAGTCCCCGAAATCCTCGCCGTCCCCATCCTCGACGGGGCCGCCGACTACCTGAAGTGGCTGGCGGAGGAGACCCCCTGAGCCCGGACGGGTCGTCTTCCGGAGGAGGGGTGTCCGAAGTTACCCAGAGAAGCAAGAAGGAGACCGACATCATGCTTTGCATTGCGCCGGACCCGGTGAAGCACGCGGAGGAGCTGTTCGAGCTTATCCGGATCTGCAACGGCATTCCGCCGGCGACGTCGCGGGAGAGCTACATCGGACACAGCCACTACGATTGGGGCGCGTCGCAGATCGGGATCATCGACGGGAAGATGGTCGCGCATTACGGCGTGTGGGGATACGAGATGCGCATCGGGAGCGCGCGCCTGAAGACGGCGGGGGTCGGCGCGGTGGCGACGCATCCGGACTTCCGCGGGAAGGGGCTCTCAAGCGAGCTGATCGCCTCGTGCCTGGCGGCCATGCAGGTGTCCGGATACGCCATGACGAGGCTCAGCGGCATTCCGAATTTCTACCACCGCTTCGGCTACGTCCGCGGCTGGGTCGAGAACGTCTACACCGCCGCGGTCGATGATGTAGCACAGGCATTCCTGCCTGTGGATGAATCGGGGTGCCACAACAGTGAGATGCCGGCGCCGCCGAAGGCGAAGCTCGCGCCCTGTCCCCCGACCGCACTCGTCGAACTGGCCGATGCCTATAACCGGCAGTATCGCCTGGCGACGGGCACGGCCGTGCGGCCGACGTTCCTCGTCTCGGCGAAGGTGGTCGAGCATCACGAGGTCGTCCGTTGGGGCCGCGGCGCGTACGTGGTCGTGAAGGTCGACGCGGAGGCGAAGGCCCTGCGCTGCTGCGAGTACGTCGGCGACGCGACGGAGGCTCTCGGCGTTCTCGGGGCGCTGGCGCGCGAGAAGGGATGCGAGAAGGTCCTGTTCGAGTCGGTGCCCGCGCGCTCGGAGTTGATCCGGATATTGACGCGCGGCAACTGCGACCGCCGCACGGCGTATATTCGCAGCGGCGGCTCGATGATCCGGCTCATCTCGTTGGCGAAGACGCTGGAGGCGATGCGGGGCGAGTTCGAGCGGCTGCTGCGCTCGAGCGAGCTTGCGAAATGGCGGGGCCGCCTCTTCCTGGGCTGGGAGCGCGAGATCGCGACGCTCGTCATTCGCGGTGGGCGCGTGTCGGTGGAGGAGGGCGGCGTCTCGAAGCACGCCCTCTCCGGCGGGCACGCGATGGCGCAACTTCTTCTCGGCACGGATGAGCCCGGCGTCACGGTCGAATCGGGCGGCCTGCGCCTTCGCGGCGACGCGAAGCGCCTCGTTCCCGTCCTCTTTCCCGCGCGCGACCCGGTGTTGTCGTTTGCGGATCGATTCTGAGAAACACGCCTCTGATGCCTGCGGGGATTTGCGGGCACGGTTCCGACACGTCGGGATGCCCCTACAGAGAGGATAGCGCGGTGTTCGGAAGGATAGGCGCCCACATTGTGTCGGCGGTCCTGCTCGCCGGAACTGCTGCCTTCGCGCAGGATTGGCCGCATTGGGGCGCGGACGACGGGCGCAACATGGCGTGGACGGGGAAGGCGGCGTTGCCCGCGGAGTTCAATCCAGGGGTCTATCTTGGCCCGGGACGCGACATCGACATGGCGACGACGAAGAACGTCGCGTGGCTGGCGCGGCTCGGGAGCCAGACCTGCGGCAACCCGACCGTTTCCGGCGGCAAAGTCTTCGTCGGCACCAACAACGACAACCCGCGCATCCCCGGCTACAAGGGCGACCGCGGCGTCCTCATGTGCTTCGACGAATCCTCCGGCAAGTTCCTCTGGCAGCTCACCACCTCCAAGCTGCGCCAATACGGAGTCTTCAACGGCGACGTGCCGCGCCTGGGCATCACCTCCTCGCCGACGGTCGAGGGCGATCGCGTTTACCTCGTGACGAACCGTTGCGAGGTGCTGTGCCTGACGACCGAGGGCCTCGGCAAGGAAAACGTGGGGCCGTATAAGGACGAGGCGGAGTACGTCGCCCGGCAGGTGGTCGCAAAGCCCGGCAAGGGCGGGCCGTTCCCGGTGCCGCCGATCACCTCGAAGGCGCTGCCGACCGTAGGCGCGGCGGACGCGGACATCGTCTGGCGCTTTGACATGATCGAGGAACTGGACGTCTGGCCGCAGGACGACTCGAACGGCTCGGTGCTCATCATCGGCGATTACCTCTACGTATGCACGTCGAACGGTGTCGACAATTCGCACAGGAACGTGCCGTCGCCCGAGGCGCCGAGCGTGATCGTGCTCGATAAGCGCGCGGGCAAACTCGTCGCGAAGGACGACGCGAACGTCGGGCCGAGGATATTGCACGGGCTCTGGTCGAACCCGTCGACGGGCGTGGCGCTCGGAAAGCATCTCGTCTTCTGGGGCGGGGGCGACGGCTGGTGCTACGCGTTCGACGCGGCCTTTGAGCCGGGGCCGGGCGGCAAGGCGGGGACGCTCAAGACCGTGTGGAAGTGCGACGCGAACCCCGCCGAGCGCCGATCGAAGGACGGTCGCCCGTGGGCCTACCGCGCGCCCCAGGGGCCAAGCGAGGTCGTCGGCACGCCCGCGTTCGTGGAGGGCCGGGTCTACGTGACGACCGGCCAGGACCCGACCCACGGCAAGGGCGTGGGCACGCTCACCTGCATCGACGCGGCGGCCGGGACGGGAGACATCACCGCGAAGGGCGTGCTCTGGCGCTATCTTGACATGGACCGGAGCTTCGCGACGCCCGCGGTGGCGGACGGGCTCGTCTACGT
>JBBIVY010000119.1:0-11152 GCA_037439485.1 Planctomycetota bacterium
ATCGGCATACGAGGTCACGTTGGCATTGACCGTGCCGATTTCCGCGTAGGTGCCGCCGGAGCCGGTCTTGCGCTCGATGCGGAAGGTCGCCTCATTATTGGAGTTGTCCGTCCAGGTCAGATCGATCTCGCTGGGGCTGACGGCCGTAGCCGCGAGATTGGACGGCGCCGCCGGAACTACCGCCTGGGTCGTGGCGTTGGCCTCATTGGAGTAGTTTGAGTTGACCCCGCCGGAGGAGCGCGCACGCACACGGTAGTAGTACTGCGTCTCGGGCGAGCAGGTATTGTCGGCATACGCGGTCACGTTGGCATTGACTGTGCCGATTTCCGCGTAGCTGCCGCCGGAGCCGGTCTTGCGCTCGATGCGGAACGTGCTTTCATTATTGGAGTTGTCCGTCCAGGTCAAATCGATCTCGCTGGAACTGACCGCCGTAGCCGCAAGGCTGGACGGTGCCGCCACGACGTAGTGATAGGTGATATTGAGCGCTGGGCGCCAGGCGATGTTGTCCGAATACTCGGACGTGATCGCGTAGAAATTCGTACTCGAAACCTGGTTGGTTCCGTAGATGAATGCAAACCCCTTATTCACTCCGCTATCATAGAGGTCCTGCATCAGTTGGGTGATGTTGATCGTGACCGGATTGCCCCACGTGAGATTGGCCGTGGAGAATTCCACCGCGTTGGTCAGGGTCATGTCGGACAGGCTGATGGCCCCACCGGCCCAGGAGACGTTGTTGGCAATGTCCGACTTCTGGCCGTGGACGTTGGTTTCGTTTGTCCCGGCCGTCCGGGTGAGCCACTGGGTTGTCATGCGAGTCATCCGGATCGACGGCGGCACGGACTGCCCCCCGGGAGTCGCGGCGGTCAGATACAAGGTCGCGCAGTCGATGACGATCGCGTTGCCGCCGCTGGTTGGCGGGACAACGCTGAAAAGGGTGGACCAGCCCATCAAGCCCACGCGTCCGGGGGGGACACTGGTCTGATACCCCGAGACCTGCATCGCATTTGACGTCCCATAGCCGTTCGTGGTCCAGGTCTCGGCCCAAGTGTCGTCCATGACGACATCCGTGTAGCTGCCGCCTCCACCCGGACGCAAGGCGACGCTGTCTGCAAAAGCCGCCTGCCCCATCAACAGAGCCAATGCAACCACCAAACCCATCAGAATGATGACCTTGCTTCGAAACATGGTATGTCCCCTTGTTTTGCGCAGCACACCTTCGTTTGCCGCTCCACAATAAGAACACAAGTAAATAGGAATGAGTGGAGCACAATACATCGGGGTTCTGCTTACCGTGACAATCGCATAGCACCCCCGTTTCCGAAGCCTGCGCGTTCCAGGAGGGATGGCGGCAACCACAACACCCTCCGCTATAGCAAAAGGCGTGCCAAATCCATCTGATGGATACAGATGGCCCCGTTAATTCCCGGCATGGCTCGGAACAAATTGGGCCTTGGCGTACATTCAGTGGCACAAGGAAACACTCGCTCACTTGGATACAATGAATACGGACAATCTGTTGCGTACAGTTGGGGCTGTTGAATAAACTGAACACGTCTGGGCGCCGCCGCGAGGGCTCGTCATCCTAACGTCTTGGGGGGCAATGGAATATCGCTGAAATACTGCATATGAACATGGCGCGTTGGAGGACATCATTCCGACAGGGCGAACGCGTCTTGTTTCCGAAATCGCTATTGCTGCTTCAATAGTGCCCTGCCCCCTCCGAAACCTGCCCTTGTGAGCGACGTGGGTTGCCGGTATAATGCTACGCACAAGTCTATCGGGGAAAGACCATGACGAACCCTCCTGAATCCAAGCCGTCCGCAGGCGACGCCAAGAAGCCGCTTTCGACCGGCAAGCGGTGGCTCATCCGCATCGGCATCGCGCTCGCCGTCGTGCTCGTCGGGCTCATCATTGCGGCGCCGTGGATCGCGTCGAGCGACATGGTGCGCGACTACGCCGTGGCGTCGCTCAACGAGACGCTCGAAGGCAAGTTCCACGTCGACCGCATCTCCACCTCCTGGTTCGGGCCGACGGAGGTGTGGGGTTTCAGCGTCAAGGACCCCGACGGCCGCGAGGTGATGTCGGCGGAGCACGCCAAGGTGTCGAAGGGGCTCTTCGGCCTCGCGCGCTCGTGGCAGAGCTTGGGCGAGGGCGAGGTGAAGAACGCCCGGCTCACCCTGCAGGTCGCCCCCGACGGCTCGCTCGGGTTCGTCCGGGCGTTCAGCGCCCGCGAGGCCGGCGAGCCTTCCAAGGCCCCCTACCCCGCCATGCGCCTCAAGGCCGCGCTCTCGGGCGTCTCCGTCAAGATCATCCTCGCCGACAACGCCGCCTACGAGCTTCGCGACATCCGGGGCTCGGCCGAGATGGACACGCTCGGGCGCTACAAGGCCGACCTCACCGCGCTCGCCGACGGCGGCGGCAAATTGCACCTCACCGCGGACGTGCGCGACCTGCTGAAGAAGAAGGAGTTCGTCCTCTTCGAGTCGAAGGCCGACGTGAAGGTGACGACCGAGGAGCCGGTCGAGGCAGGAGCGGTCTTCGCGATGTTGGGCGTCCCCGGGACGCAGGGGAAGATCAGGATCGACCAGTTCGAGGCGAAGATGGCGTCGCGCTCGGCGGACATCCGGATCAACGTCGCGGTATCGCAGCTCCGTCCGACCCGAAGCGACGTCCCAGCTCACCCCATCGACTTCAACCTGACGGGCATCCTGAGCGGCAACATCGGCGAGCCGACGGGCCTCGTCGCCGGAACGGTGAAGCTCTCGGGCGCGCCCGGCGATTTCAGCGCCCGCGTCATCTACCGCCGAACGCCCGTGCCGCTCGATTTCTCCGCCGCCGGATTCGCCCAGGCCTTCGTCTCGGGCGACACGCGCGCGCTCCCCGACGTGCTCGTCGAGGCCGACGGGTACCTCGACCTCGGCGCCATCGGCCAGGCCGCGCCCGCGTTCCTCGGGCTCGAAAGCGACGTCACGCTCACCTCCGGCCGCCTCGACGTGCGCAAGCTCCGCTTCTTCACCCGCGACAAGATCTCCGCCGACGGGGGCGCCGTGGAGCCTCCCTCCGCCGACGGCGCCGTGGAGTTCAAGGACCTCGTCGCCACGAAGGCCGGACAGCCCGTCCGAATCGACCCGGCGACGCTCGTCTTCGGCATGAAGATCCTGCCGGACAAGGGCCTGGAGATCGAGCGCGCCGAACTCACGAGCCCGCTCGCCTCCGTCACCGCCCGGGGCCGGCTCACCGAGTTCGCGGCGAAGTTCTCGTTCGACCTCAACCGCGCCTATTCCCAGGTGCGGCAGGTCTTCAACCTCGGCGACTTCGTCCTCGACGGCAGCGTCAGCGGCGACCTCGTCGTCGCGCGTCCGGCCGACGGCGAACTGCACGTCAACCGCCTCACCGTCGACGCGCGGAAGTTCATCTTCCGCCGGGGCGACCGCAAACTCGGCATCGACGCCGCGGCGCTCAGCGCGAAGGGAATCATCCGCATCGAGAACAACCGCCCCGCCCGCTGGGAGATCACCGAGTCCGCCTTTGACCTCGATTGCGCGACCGTCGGACGCGTCACCGGATGGACCGAGCCCGCGTCCGGCGGCTTCCACGCCGACGTCAAGCTCGACCGCGCGGACTTCGGCGGAGTCGTCGGCAAGCTGAAAGGCCTCAAGTTCGACGTCTCTCAACTCGCCCGCTGGGGCGCGCGCGTCGAGGTGCCGAGCCTCGCGGTCGACCGGCGCGACGACCATTCTCCCATCACCTCGACCGGCGCCCTCACCGCGGGCAACCTCATGCTCGACGGCGCGCCTCTCGGCGTCAGCGAGGCGACGCTCCAGTGGAAGGACGCGTGGCTCGGCGCCGGATTCGACAACCTCGCCGTGCCGACGATCTCGCTCAAGAGCAGCATCCTCACCGCGGGCGCCTCCGACCTGACGCTGGCCTGGGGCAAGGAATTCACGGCGGGCGGCTCGGCCCGCGTCATGGCGCAGCTCGGCGCGGTGCTGCCGATCGTCTCGCGCGTGACGAAATCGAAGGCCGTGCCCAGCGTCTCGGGCTCGCTCGACTGGACCGCCCAGGAGATGCGCTTCGGCCCCGAAGGGCTCGCGCTCAAGAGCCACGGGACCATCGACGACGTCGTGCTGCGCGTCGGCGACCGCACCGAAAAGGCCCAGAAGATGCAGTTCTCCGAATCCGCGCGCATCGCGTTCAAGAACGGCCTGTGGTCGCGCTATGAACTCGATTGCGCCACGTTCGACGCCCCCGGCCGCCTCGTCGGCTCGGCCTCGGGGTGGATGGAATCCGCCGGGCCGTTCGACGCGAAGGCCGATTTCTCCACGGCCGACCTCGCCTTCGCCGACGCATGGCTCAAGGCGTTCGACATGAACTCCCTCGCCGGCTATTCGGGCCTTCTCTCGGTCAACGCCCGCGCAAGCCGCGGCGCCGACGGACGCATCCTCTCCGACGGCACGGCGATGGCAAAGAACGTCCGCGTCGAAGGCCGGCCGCTCGGCATCGAGCTCATCAAGCTGACGTGGGCCGGGGCGGACCTCGCCGCCGGGTATGACGCGATCTCCCTCAAGTCCGGCGGGATCGAATCCCCCGCCGCGAGGGCGTCGGGCACGGGCTTCTCGGCGAAATGGGGCAAGGAGTTCTCCTTCTCCGGCGAGTTGAGCGTCGAGGCCGACGCGGGTGAGGCGCTCGCCGCGCTCCGCGCGCTCACGAATAAGGACGTGCCGGGCGTCACGGGCCATGTGAAATGGTCCGGCTCCGCGAAGGCCGAGCCGCGCCGGGCGGACGGCATCTCGGCCTTCACGCTCGCGGGCGACGGCGAACTCCGCGACGTGAAGCTGCGCGTCGGAGGCGCCCCGCGCGACGTGGGCACGGGCAAGTTCAGCGAGGCCGCGCGGCTCGAGTTCAAGGGCAAAGATCCGTTCTCCGTGAGTGTCGGCAAGGCGACGCTCCAGTTCCCGGGCCGCTTCGTGGGTTCGGCGACGGCGTCCTACAGCTTCGCGACCGGCGGTTTCGATTCGACCCTCGACGTCGAGCAGGCCGACCTCGCCACCGCGGGCGACTGGGCCTCGGCCTTCGGCGTCGCGCAACTCAAGCATTACGGCGGCACCGCCAAGGTGAACGCAACCGCGTCCTGCAAGTCCGGCCGCGACCCCATCCTCAGCTCGGGCAAGGCCGCCGTGACGGGGATCCGTATCGACGGCAAGCCGCTGCCCAGTGTCCCCGACGCCTCGGTCGAATGGACCGGCGCTTCGCTCAACCTCACCGCCGAGTCGAAGGACTTCGCGGCCGAGCAGGTGATCTTCCTCAGTGTGCCGATCTCCGTGAAGGCCACGGACCTCGCCGGAAGCCTGGGGGGCGTTGCGCGCGCGAAGGGCGCGGTGAAGATGACCGCCGACCTCGCCACCTCCCAGGCGGCGCTGACGCAACTCTTCGGCGTCACGGGCCTCCAGCCGTTCTCGGGCCTCCTCACCTACACGGGCACCGTCGTCTCGGACGAGAAGCTGACGACGCTCGACGGCAAGACGACGATCGCCAAGTTCCGCATCGGCACGGGCGCGACGGCCTTCGCCGACCCGCTCATCACGATCACGACGACGGCGGCGTTCGACCCGGCGAAGTCGACGGCCCGGCTCGACGCGTTCTCGCTCACGTCGACGCCGGTGACGATGACGGCGAAGGGGACGATCCACAACTACAAAACCGACCGCAGCATCGACCTCGTCGGCGAGTACTCCGGGGAGTGGGACAAGATCCTGCCCGTGGCCTGCCAGTTCTACCCGAACCTGCGCGGGCTCGTGTCGCTCACGGGCCGGACGGGTGGAGGCTTCACGCTGAAGGGCTCGCTCAACTCGCTGAGCACCACGGCGCCCTTCCTGCGTCCGGGGCTCGAGGGCTCGGCGCAGGTGGCGTGGGCGACGGCCGACCTGACGGTGCTCGACTACACGTTCCGCTTCGGCCCGGCGACGCTGGCCGCGACGCTGAAGGACGGCAAGGTGACGCTGCCGCCGACGCCGGTGGCGACGGTGCCGCCCGAGAACGGCAAGCTGCGCCTGGCCGGGACGCTTGACCTCTCGCAGCCGACGCCGGTGCTCCGAATCGCGGGCAACCAGCCGCTCGTCGAGAACCTGAAGATCGACCGCGAGTTCTCGGCGAAGATGCTCAACCGCTTCAACCCCGTCTTCAGCGGCGACGCCGAGGGACGCGTGAGCGTCTCCGTGCAGGACCTGGTGCTGCCGATCGGCGAGGGCGAGGCCGCCAAGACAATGTCCGGCGCCGGGCGGGTCGACCTCACGCAGCTTCGCGTCAACCAGAAGGGCTTCCTCGGCGAACTCCTGAGGCTCCTCGATCTGATGCCCGAGGGCAACGTCGACCTTCCGCCGACGGGGGCGAACTTCACCTTCGCCAACGGCCGGGTCTACTATCGCGACTTCCGCATTCAGGCGAACGAAAAGACCGACATGATCTTCTCGGGCTCCGTCGGCCTCTTCGACGACAAGATCGACCTCGTCGTGTCGCTGCCGGGCGGGCCGGACATCCTCCGGCGCATCGGCGTCCCGAAGGCCGTCGCCGATGCCGCGGGCGAAGGCCGCATCGAGCTGCCCATCAAGGGCACGCGCTCGGCCCCGCGCCTCGACCTCGCCGACTTCATCAAGCGCATGACCCTCGGGCGGATCGGAAACCTGTTCAAGTAACGCGGGAGGCCAGTCCCAGGCTTCGGGATCTCTTCGCTGCTTGTGTGGCACACCCGCCCCCGGGTGTGTCTTGCCGCTTTCGCTCTTTGTTGTCATCCTGAATCCCGATTCATCGAGACGAAGAATGACAGCCCAAGAACAACTGAAAGACACACCCGGGGCGGGTGTGCCACATAAGCAACAACATAGGCAGCAGAAATAGCAAGAGAGAAACAGGCAGAGCGGAGGAGATCATGAAGATCGTCGACCACCTGAAGCGCGAGAGGGAGCAGATGATGACCTCGCGCGACGCCGAGCTGAAGGGCTTCCGCCGCTGGGTCCGGCGCGCGGTCGACCTCGGCCGCTTCTGCGTCAAGCGCATGAAGGGCGAGAACGCCCCGGCCATGAGCGCGGCGCTCTCCTTCCGCACGATCTTCGCGCTCATCCCCGCGCTGGTCCTCGCCGGCATCCTCCTCAAGCCGTTCGGCCTCGTCGAAGAGACCAAGGCCTCCCTCGACAGCTTCCTCAGCGCCCTCGGCATCGAGCAGATCGTCGTCGCGAAGGACGCCTCAAAGAAGCCCGGCGCCGTCGCCGAGGCCGACGATTCGCCCGTCGAGGTGCTCATGCTCTCCGAGCAGATCGAGAAGACCGTCTCCTCCGTCGAGCAGAAGATGACGCTCGGCACCGTCGGGCCCGTTGGCGTCGTGCTCCTCGTGTGGACGGTCGTCGTGCTCTTGACGACGATGGAGAAGTCGCTCAACCGCATCTGGGGCGCGCCCCGGGTTCGTCCGCTCGGAAAGCGAATGCTCCTCTACTGGTCGGTGGTGACGCTCTGTCCGCTCCTCCTCATCGCGGCGGTCTACGTCGGCGAACTCGGGGTGCGGGGACTCGAACACATGCCCGTCCTGAGCTGGCCGGTCGCGGCAATCGAGTGGATCGCGCCGATCCTCATCGGCGTCCTGACCCTGGCCATCCTGTACAAGCTCATGCCCAACACGGCCGTGCGATTCGGCTGGGTGCTCGTGGGCGCCGCGGTCGTCACGCCCGGCTTCCTGCTGGCCAAGTGGGGATTCTCGCTTTACGTGAAACACCTCGTCGTCCACGGCTCCGTCTACGGCGCCCTCGGGCTTCTCCCGGTCTTCCTCGTATGGCTGAACATGTCGTGGATGTTCTTCATCTTCGGCGCGGTGCTGGCGAACACCCTTGAGAACTTCCGCGACCTGCGCGCGGCGGAGGCGGCGGAGAGGTTCATCGAAAGCCCCTCGGCGCGCGTCGCCGCCGCGGTGGTCGTCGCCGGGCCGTGGGAAGCCGGACGCGGCCCCGTGCCCGTGCGCGAAATCGCCGCCAGGCTCGGGCTGCCCGTCGTCTCCACCGAGCGGCTCATGGATCGCCTTGCCGCCGCGCGCGTCGTGACGCGGGTCGAAGCCCCCGTCCCGGCCTACGTCCTCGCCCGCCCCGCCGCCAGGATACCCATGTCGGAACTGCTCGAGATCGACCGTCACGACCACGCTTCGAGCGCCGTCGAATACGACGCCGGAATCGCCTCCGCCATCGAGAGTTTCCGCGGCCGCGCGCGCGGCGCCCTCGAAGGCTGGACCCTCGCCGACTTCCTCGCCGCGTAGCGCCGCAACCCGGGAGACCCCATGAGCGACTCGACCGCCCGAACGCCCTACCGCAACGCTTCCCTTCCCGCCGACGCGCGCATCCGCGACCTCCTCGCGCGCATGACCGTCGAGGAGAAGGCCGGGCAGCTCTGCCAGATCCTCAGCTTCGGCCTCTGGGAAAGACAAGGCGGGGCCGTTTCGCTCACGGACGCCTTCGATCAGGCGATGGCGCGGCACACGGGCGCGATCTACGGCGTTTTGCGCTCCGACCCGTGGATGAAGCGCACGGTCGAGACCGGGCTTTCCCCGCGCGAGGGCGCCGAGACGGTGAACGCCATGCAGCGATACGCCCTTCAGCGCACGCGGCTCGGCATTCCGCTGCTCCTTTCGGAGGAGTGCCCGCACGGGTTCATGGCGCTCGGCGCGACGGTGTTCCCCTGCCCCATCGCCCTGGCAAGCACGTGGGACACGGCGCTTGCCGGGCGCGTCGGCTCGGCCGCGGCGCGCGAGATGCGCAGCGAAGGGGCACCCGTCGGCTACGGCCCCATCCTCGACCTCGCCCGCGATCCGCGCTGGTCGCGCGTCGAAGAGACCTTCGGCGAAGACCCGTGCCTTGCCGCCGAGATGGGCGTCGCGACGGTACGCGCGCTCCAGGCCGCGGGGCCGGCCTCCGGCGAGGCCGTCCTCTCCACGCTCAAGCACTTCGCGGCCTACGGCGAAAGCCTCGGCGGCCACAACGGCGGCGGCGTCAACGTCGGCGCGCACGAGCTGGCCGCGGTGATGCTGCCGGCCTTCCGCGAATGCGTGCGGGCGGGAGCGGGGTCGGTCATGGCCTCCTACAACGAAATCGACGGCGTGCCGTGCAGCGCGGACGGCGGCCTCCTGACCGACACGCTGCGCGGGGAATGGGGCTTCGGCGGGTTCGTCGTATCGGACCTGGGCTCCATCGACGGCCTCGTGCACCAGCGCGTGGCGAAGGACCTCGCCGAGGCCGCGGCGCTCGCGCTCAAGGCGGGGCTCGACCTGGACCTGGGGGGCAACGCCTACGGCGCGCCGCTGCTCGATGCTCTCAAACGCGGGCTCGTCACGACGGCCGACATCGACCGCGCGGTCGTGCGCGTGCTGGGGGCGAAGTTCCGCCTCGGCCTGTTCGAGGCCCCGTACGCGCGCCCCGAGCGCGCCGCGGAACTCGTCGGCTGCCCGGAGCATCGCGAGATTTCGCTCGACGTCGCGCGCCGGTCGGTCGTTTTGCTCGCCAATAACGGCCTCCTGCCGCTTGAGCGCACGCTCCGGTCCGTCGCGGTCGTCGGCCCCAACGCGCACGACATCTATAACCAACTCGGCGATTACACCGCGCCCCAGCGCCCCGGCGACGTCGTCACCGTCCTCGACGGGCTGCGCGCGAAGCTGCCCGAGGCCTCCGTGCGCTACGCCCGAGGCTGCGGCATCCGCGACGACTCCCGCGAGGGCTTCGCCGAGGCCGTCGAGGCCGCGCGCTCGTCCGAGGTCATCATCGCCGTCGTGGGCAGTTCCAGCTCCCGATACAGCGGCGTCGGTTTCGCCGCGACCGGCGCGGCGGATGCCTCGAAGACCTCGTCGGTGAACGACATGGATTGCGGCGAGGGGTTCGACCGGTCGAGCCTCTCGCTCGACGGCGCCCAGGGCGCGCTGCTCGACGCGCTGGCCGCGACGGGCGTGCCGAGGGTCGTCGTGCTCATCACCGGCCGGCCGCTCGCCCTCGCGTGCGTCGTCGAGCAGGCAGCCGCCGTGGCGTGCGCATGGTATCCCGGGCCGCAGGGAGGCGCCGCGATTGCGGACGTCCTCTTCGGCGACGTGAGCCCCTCGGGTCGGCTGCCCGTATCGTTCCCCAGGGACGAAGGGCATCTCCCCTGCTACTACAACTTCCGCCCGCCCCGCGGACGCTACGTCGAGGGCGACGCGAAGCCGCTCTTCCCGTTCGGCTTCGGCCTCAGCTACACGCGCTTCGAGTACTCGAACCTCCGCGTCGAGCCCGCCGCCGCGAACGCGGGCCGGCCCATCGAGGTCTCCGTCGACGTGACCAACGCGGGAAGCCGCCCGGGCGACGAGGTCGTCCAGCTTTATCTCTCCGACGAGGTCGCAAGCGTCGTCCCGCCCGTCAGTGCCCTCAAGGCATTCTCGCGCGTCTCGCTTGCGCCCGGCGAGACGAAGGCCGTCCGCTTCACCCTCACCGATGCCCATCTCGCCGCCTGCGGCCGCGACGGTCGATTCGCCGTCGAGCCCGGCACGTTCCGCGTCGCCGTCGGGCCGGATTCCGAGCGCGGCATCGAGGCGGCTTTCGAAATCACCCGAACCCGGTAGCGTCATTCTGCAGTGGAGGGCACGGCATGGTTCCGCTTCGATGGATCGTCGGCGTCGCGTGTGCCACGCTGGCCGTCACGACCTCGGCAATGGCGCAGGACGCCCCGCCCGCCGGCGGCTCGCCCGGGGCGAGGATGTTTCAGTTCTCGCCCGAGAAAGGCCCGCTCGCCGAAGGCTTCACCCGCGTGAGCGCGTCGAGCACCTACAACAAGGAGGCCGGTTTCGGCTGGCTTGACCTGAAGGGCAAGACGTCGACGGGCGCGTGGCTGGAGAAGAACCACTGGGAGGCGTGCGAGAACCTCAACGTCGTCGAGCGCCCGGGGCCGGACGACCTCGGCCGCACGTATGCCTCCGGGCCGGCGACCTTCGCGCTCGACCTGCCCGCCGGGAGATACGACGTCTGGGTCCTCAGCGGCGACTGGGGCCTCCTCGAATACGTGCCGCACGAGCCTTACAGCATCACCGTCCAGGGCCGCGAGGCGTATCGCTTCAGCGTGACGCCCGAGGCATTCTACAAGGCATTTGACGACTGGGGCC
>JBBIVY010000120.1:0-6597 GCA_037439485.1 Planctomycetota bacterium
CACATATGCGGCGGGGCTCCGACCCTCCGCATCTCTGCCCTGACGAGCGTCCAAGACGTTATTCCTCCACATCATGGTGTACTCGCAATTCATCAAAATCCTAAGTCATGTCACTATAAGTGGTTACGTCTTCGATATGACGTTTTTGCCGTCAACCATGTTCGGGCCATGCGACAGTTTTGTATGCTAAACATGTGCGGTGCTTTCAACGTAATGTTAACATTTGCTGCTAACGTATGGTCGCAATGTCACTTAGGGCGGTGTTGTAGTTTAAACGTCGGAATTATGGCGCTTTGGTACGCCGTTTGCTCCACAAGTGAGCTGTGAAATGCAATGGCGCATTCAGTGGCGCGGGAGCGGTGCCAGGAATGAAGATACCTAACGGCTCCAAAGAGGGGGACAACGAACATGTTTCTGTGGAAGGTGTGCCTGGCCGTGGCATTGGTTGCTTTCTTCCCGGTGGTTCTGATCGCGGTAATGGCCGGCGCAATCCGGTCTTAGCCAAGGGAGATGCGGCCTGGGAGGGATGAAGACGAGGGGCGTTCAGCCGATGCGGCGAACGATAGTCGGCGCGCGGGGTCAGGATAAGGAGGCCGTTGTCCGGGGGAGATGAGCCTATGAAACAGAACTGGTTTTCTTTCGTGAACGTTTCTTGTGTCCCACACGGAGAACTTCGATGATTAAGGAGCGGGCAATGAGGGCATTCAAGTACATGTTGATCGTGTTCGGCTCGGTGTTGCTTTCGAGTGCGGCGGCGCAGGCGGCGGACCTTCTGGCCGACAGCAATCAGCTCGGATACACAGGGTCTGTGTGGAACATCAGCGTTCCAGGGACCGGCCCGTGGACCGTCCCGACCCCGCGAGATGCGTCGGTGTGCTTCACCAGGAACGTTCCGGACAATCCTAACTACAACGACATCGGGTCGCTCTGGTACCAGCATCCGGCGTCGGACGCGAACGCGGGGTTCTTCCAGATCAACGATGGCGGCACGGTCACCTCGGTCGCCGGCGGCTGGACCCAGAACGGAAGCTTGTGGGATTTCAGCATTACCGTAACGGGTCAGAATGCCACCTATCGCAATTCCTACGCGCGCCTCTGGCAGCCCGACATCAACAACGCGGCGGGCGGCACGTTCACCGACTACACCTATACTCTGACGGCCACGGGCATGACGACCGGGGTGGCGACGGATGGTTGGCGATACAACACCATCAACCCGAGTGGTATTACGGGTTCCTTTGACGGAACGTTCCTTCTGACGTATGCAGGGGATGCCGCTCCCGACGGTCGGCCCGAGGGTGAGACTATCGGGGGAAAAACCGGGGGGCGCTGGGACACCTATGGCGTGCATCTCAATTTCGACATGGCTTTGTGGGACAATACGGGGTGGGGCACCGAGTACCCGGAATATAACGGAGTAGCCTACAGCACGTTCGGCGCACCGGTTCCTGAGCCCGCGACGATGACGCTGCTGGGCCTCAGTCTCTTCGGCGCGGCGGCGCTGCGCCGGCGGATGAAGAGATAAACCCGCGGCCCTCGGATGAGGGGCGATGCGGGAGATGGGACTGTGATGTCATGTTTTGGCAAAGCAAGGGGCTCCGCCCGCGGGTGGGGCCCCTTGCCTGTTATAGCGGCCCGGAGCGAATGAGGTGCCGCCGCCTCTATTGAGGACCCTTTCGGAGGCCAGGGCAGACGCATCTTAATTTTTTCGCCCTCTTTGATCCCAAGAACGGCTATCGAGCCGCAAAGTTTTGGAGGTCAGAGTCGGGGCGCCTCGCCTCTTGCCCCCGAGAATGCGGTTCCGGAAATTTAGATGCGTCGGCCCTGTACTTCCGACCTGACGGGCTTGACTCTGTCGGGGCATGGGGCTAAGATGGTGGGAAGTTGCAACGAGACCGGAGGCCGACATGGCGGATCTGCGCGAGAAGCTCCTGGGAATCCTGAAGCCGCGGGGACAGGAGCACGTGCTGCGATTCTGGGACCGGCTGAACGACGTCGAGCGCATGGCGCTGACGCGGCAGATCGAGTCGTTCGATCTCGACCTCATGGACGAGTTGGTGAAGACGTGCGTGTTGCCGGGGACGCCGCCGCCGGTGTTCGAGTTCGGGCCGATCGACGTGAAACCGCTTCCGAAGACCGACGCCGACCGCGAGGGCTTCCGCCGGGCGCGAGTCGTCGGCGAACTGCTCCTCAGCCAGGGGCGCGCCGCGGTCGTGGTCGTCGCCGGGGGGCAGGGGACGCGTCTCGGGTTCGACGGGCCGAAGGGCACGTTTCCGGTGGGGCTCCTCTCGGGCAAGAGCCTCTTTCAGCTCCAGGTGGAGCGCATCCGCGCGCTCGCCCGGCGGCACAAGACGCGCATTCCGTTTTTCATCATGACGAGCGACACCAACGACGCGGCGACGCGGCGGTTCTTCGATGAGTACGGCAATTTCGGCCTCGACACGGACGACGTCTTCATCTTCTGCCAGGCGATGATGCCCGCGGTGGATTTCTCGGGCAAGCTCATCCTCGACGCGCCGGGCCACGTCTTCGCCAACCCGAACGGCCACGGCGGCGTCTGGTCGGGCCTCGCGACGTCGGGGGCGATCGACGCGATGAAGCGCCGGGGCATCACAGACGTCTTCCACTACCAGGTCGATAACCCGCTGGTGGACATCGCCGATCCGGCGTTTCTCGGGTTCCACCACGAGGCGCACTCCCAGATGTCGAGCAAGGTGACGCGGAAACGCGACGCCGAGGAACCGGTGGGGGTGACGGTGAAACGCGCCGACGGCCGCGCGGCGGTGGTCGAATACACGACGCTTTCGAAGGAGCAGTCGGCTCGTCGCGCGGCGGACGGGTCGCTCGTCTTCTGGGCGGGAAACCTGTGCATTTACTGGTATTCCGTGGAGTTCGCCGAGTTCGCCGGCTCGAAGGCGAATCTGGCGTGGAACCTGGCGAAGAAGAAGATCCCGTGCGTGGACGCCGAGGGCCGGCGCGTGGAGCCCGAGAAGCCCAACGGGATCAAGTTCGAGACGTTCGTGTTCGACGCGATGCCGGCGGCCGAGCGGACGTTCGTGATGGAACTGGACCGCGCGGAGGAGTTTGCGCCGGTGAAGAACGCCACGGGTGAGGACTCGGTGGAGACCTGCCGCGCGGCGCTCGTGGAGAAGGCCTCGCGGATGCTCGACGCGGCGGGCGTCAAGGTCCCGCGCGGGGCGGACGGGCGGGCGAAGCACGCCGTCGAGATCTCGCCGCTCTTCGCGCTCGACGCGGATGACCTGAAACGAAGACTGCCGCCGGGTTTTGCCGTCACGGAGCCGACGCGGCTCGAAGAGGGCGGCCGATGAATTCCCTCCCTCACCCCAACCCTCTCCCGGAGGGAGAGGGGGAGGGGCGGGGTGAGGGCGAATAGGCACAGATCGAGGATGACAGGAAAGACAGGAGATGATTATGGCCGACCGCAAGAGGGTGTCCGACTGGATCCGATACGACTTCAACAACCTGATGGCCGTCAACATCGGCAGTCACGGCGTCGCCGAGGAAGAGCTGGGCGTGCTGGAGGCGGTCGTGGCGAGCTATCACAACGAGCTGGAGGCGGAGCGCGCCGCGGGGAAGCTGGGGTTCTACGATTTGCCGGGCGACAAGAAGACCGTCGCGGCGGTGGAGGCCTACGCGGCCCCGGCGCGGGAGAAGTTCGAGGACCTGGTCGTCCTCGGCATCGGCGGCTCGGCGCTCGGGGCCACGGCGCTCTTCACCGCGCTCAACCATCCGTTTCATAACCTGCTGCCTCGCGCGAAGCGGAAGGGCCCGCGCGTGCATGTCGTCGACAACGTCGACCCGTTCGTCTTCGCGAAGCTGCTGGAGACGATCGATCCGGCGACGACGCTGTTCAACGTCGTGACCAAGTCCGGCACGACCGCGGAGACGATCGCGCAGTTCCTCGTCGTCTGGGAGGCGCTTTCGAAGAAGCTCGGCAAGACGGCGAAGGAGCACGTCGTCGCCACGACCGAGGCGCAGAACGCGAAGGACTCGAACGACCTGCGGACGATCGTCGACCGCGAAGGGTTGGCGAGCTTCGAGGTGCCGAAGAACGTCGGCGGACGGTTCAGCGTGTTCTCGTCGGTGGGCCTCGTGCCCGCGGCGATTGCCGGCATCGACGTGCGCGGCCTCCTCACCGGCGCGGCGTGCATGGAAGAGCGGACGCGGACGGGCGATCTGTGGAATAATCCCGCCTACGCCTCGGCGGCGGTGCTGCGCATCCTCGACGAGCGCGGCAAGCACATCCACGTGATGATGCCGTATTCCTCGCAGCTCCGCGACGTGGCGGACTGGTTCCGGCAGATCTGGGCCGAGAGCCTCGGCAAGAAGCTCTCCGTGGACGGCGCCGTGGTGCACAAGGGCCCGACTCCGGAGAAGTCGCTCGGCGTCACGGACCAGCACTCGCAGCTCCAGCTCTACACGGAAGGCCCGTTCGACAAGGTCGTGACGTTCCTGGCGGTGGACCAGTTCGACGCGACGCTGGCGATGCCGCCGGCGTTCGAGGACCTGTCGCACGTCGGGTATCTGGGCGGGCGGACGATGAACGAGCTCATCGAGGCGGAGCGCGTCGCGGTGCAGGCGGTGCTCGGAGACCTGGGACGGCCGAACGCGACGATCCATCTGCCGCGCGTCGACGCCCACGCGCTGGGGCAGCTCCTCTTCATGCTCGAAGTCGAGACGGCTATGGCCGGCAAGCTCCTGCGCGTGAATGCCTTCGATCAGCCGGGCGTCGAGGACGGGAAGGTGCGCACCTTCGGGCTCATGGGGCTGAAGGGCTACGAGGAGTTCGGCCGGAAGATGCGCGAGCGGAAGAAGCCGCAGGCGCGCTACGTCATCGCCTGATCACGGGATCTGCGTTCAGACGCCGGGCAGGTAGACCGCCGCAGAACGGGTCTTTTCGATGATGTCCCGCAGGGCCATGGCGATGGGCGGGCGGAGGTCGATGCGTCCGAGGTCGCCGAGCGGGACCCATTTCGCCGCTTTGAGCGCCCCCTGGGGCACGGCTTCCGGTTCTCCGGGGGCGCTCACGCGGAAGGCGTGGTTGACGACGTGGCGGCCGGGGACGATGTAGTCGTGGACGACGGCGAGCGTGCCCACGCTCACGTCGAGCCTCAGTTCCTCCTTCATCTCGCGCGCGAGCGCCTGCTCCAGCGTCTCGCCGTGCTCGACGTGGCCCCCGGGAAGCACCCAGTAAGACGCACCCCGCTTGACGTGGTTGACCAGGAGTATCCGGCCGTTTCGGACTAGGATGGCCTCGGCGCGGACTTCGATGACGGGCATTCTTTCCTTGCGTATTTTCTTATGTAGGGGCGGACCCATGGGTCCGCCCGTGTTTCTTCTTTGCATAAGAAGAAAGGGGCCACACATGGGTGGCCCCCTACAGACAGCAGGAAAAGAAGCGGCTACTTGCGGTCGTGGCCCCAGCGCCTCGCCAGGATCCGGCACGGGCCGGTGAAGTCGGCGGCACCGGTGGCGGGCTTGAACCGCAGCGTCGTGGTTCGGTCGACGAGCATGATGAGGTGCTTCTCGGCGTAGACTCGCGGGGAGTTGTGGCTTCCGCCGTAGGACCCGCGCAGGTAGTTGCTGCCGGGGTGCTTCGGCGCGTCGGTGAGCTGCGTGACGACCTCGACGGTGAAGACGTTGGCGCGGGTGGTCATGAAGTTGGACATCTGCGTGAACCAGTAGTCGCGTTCGTCGCGATCACCGATGATGCCGTTGGAGTCGGCATCACCGGACACGTAGTTGCTCGACAGCCACATGCCCCGGCCCCAGTAGTTGCTCCCCGCGTCGCCGGTCAGGTTATAGGAACGCCTGTAGAGGGTCTGGGTCGGGTCGCTGAAGTTCCAGTTCGAACCGCTCGTGAAGACGCCAAGGCTCGAGCCCGGGCCGCCGCGCATATCGTCCATGCGCAGGAGGTCGCCGATGCTCTCCATCGGGCCCGCCGAGTACCAGTCCCCCTGGAAGCCGGCGTTCCCCCGGTCGTACGGACGTCCGTAGTTCGGCATGCCGCAGGCGCCCGCCACGGCCTGTCCCGGCTGCAGGTTAACCAGCGCCTTGTTGCCCACGTGGTTGAGGTCGATGCACCCGTAAACCCGCACCTCGGGGCCCAGCAGGTCGCCGGCCTGGTAGCCCGTGTCATCCTCGTCCACGGCGCCGTCGCCGTCGTTGTCCAGCCCATCGTGCATCGGGTCCCAGACGGTGAACATGTCGTAGAGGTGGAGGTTGTGGACTTTGCCCCACGGCCGGAAGAGGTCGAGCTTGGCGTTTTCGACGCGGTTGGTGAAGTCGAGGTAGCGGGCGTGGTTAATGTTCGTGTCGGGCCGCTGGCCGGACGTGGAGACGAGCGTGAGCGGGCCGTTCTGCGCGCAGTTCCACAGGAAGAGTTCTCCCAGCCAGCCGACGCTCGGAAGGTCGGAGCAGGGGATCTTGTAGTCGGTCTCGAAGACGCGCTGGTACTTGCCGGCGCCGGCTGTCCCTCCGATCGGGCAGCCGACCGTGCCGACGTCGTCATATTGGAACATGTTCTGAGTGCCGCCCCAGTAGTCGACGTTCGGCCGGCCCAGCGTCGAGGCGCGG
>JBBIVY010000120.1:6697-10996 GCA_037439485.1 Planctomycetota bacterium
GCCCGAGCCGTCGGGGGCGACGTAGCAGGATTCGTCGTTGCCCCAGGTGACCATGTCGGTCAGCGACGCGACGAACTGGCATGCCTGATGCTGGACGTCGGGCGTGCCGGTGAACTGCAGCATCGCCTTGAGCATGTAGTAGAGCCGGTCGCGCTCGTGCGCGGCAAGGTTCGCCCACTTCGCCTTGGTGTTGTTGCCCGAAAGAACGTCCTGGCCCCGAGCCCCGAGCATGTTAAGGTTGACCTTGCGCAGGACGTCCATGTTGCGCCAGTTGCTCTCGCCCGGCCAGAGCTTGCCGCGGAGGATCGTGTCGCACCCGTAAGTGGAAAGGACGCTGCGCGTCTTGTCGAACGCCGCGCGCGAGGAGTTCATGTTCTGGCCGCAGTTCTGGTAGATCGCGTTGAAGAGCCGCGACGATTGCGGGATGATGTCCTCGTCCTGGTGGTTGAGCGCCTCCGAGGCGCCGTAGTACCAGTCGCCGCCCTGCGGGTTGTCGGGGGAGGGGATCTTGTAGTAGCTCGCCCCGTCGCGCCGCCAGCCCGGACGGTAGTAGTCCTCGCCGTTGGCCGCGAGGCTGCCGGTCCATCGCTGGGAGATCCAGTCGCTGCAGATCTGCGCCACGGGATAGGTGTAGGTGTTGGGGTTGAAGGGCCCGTTGTTCAGGAGCTTGTTGCCGTATTCGGGGACGGAGGCCCCGTTTGGGCTCAAGACATCCATCGCCAGAAGGCGGTAGGGATCGATCTGGTAGGGGGAATAGCTGACGGAGTCGTACTTCGGGTCGAACTTCCCGTACGAGCCGGTGTCGGCCGAGTAGCCCTTCCACGAGATCATGCCGAGGTGGCCGGTGCGGCACGTGGAGTCGCCGTTCTGGGCCTGGAGGCCGTTGCCGTCGAGGTTGTTGAGCCGGCTGACGCCGGAGGAGAGGGCCAACTCGGAATTGCCGATCATGTTGAGGTTCATGTAACGCTCTTCCGGGACGCCCATCTTGGCCGACCAGCGCCAGAAAAGCCCGCCCGGCAGGCGCATCATGCCGCTCTGGTTGACGAGGCCCCCCGATCCTTCCCAAGTCTGCGTCAGCTTGCCGCCCGGGTGCAGGTAGCTCGTCAGGCCGTGCGACAGGAACACGGCCGAATCGTAGCAGTAGTTGCCGAGGAAGTTCGACTCGCTCGACCCGGCGTCCGACATGTACCAGTGGGGGGTGGGGTTGCTGACGGTGGATCCCCAGGTGTAGTTCGGGTCGTTTGGCACGTAGACGAAGTTGGCCCCGTCGTAGACGTACTTGGTCGAGCCGGACCACGTTGCGCTCAGGTCGTTGATGCCGTTCATCTGCCCGTAGGCGCAGACGTAGTAGGTTTCCGGGCCCGTCCCCAACGGCTTGACGTTGAGGGCGTTGGAGATGATCTGGTCGTTCCGGTCGACGATGATGAAATCCAGGCTGCCGCCGCCGAAGCTGGGCTGGCTGAACTCGTACCAGGCGGAGTTGGAATAAAGGCCGGACTGTATGTAGCCGTCCGTGGCCGCGCTGTACCAGACGGCGTGGCTCGGGCCGGTGCCGTAGGCGTGATCGGCGGGGGGCAAGTCGGGGCTGGGCTTGAGGACGCACCGGGTGTCGTGCCCGCCGACGCGGGCCGCGGCCCAGTAGTCGGTGTTGCGCCCCGGGATGTTGAAAGTGAAATCGGTGAGGTGGTACACCTGGCTGGGGCTGTACGGGGAACTGGTCCTCGGGTCATTCGAGCTCTGCCACCACCCGCGTCCGCCGACGACGCCGGTGCGGTTGGCGTACTTGTACATCGTGCGGTCCTGGTCGTCGCGGAGCACGCCGATGCAGTAATTGGCGACGCCCTGCGCGAGCATCTCCACCTGGAGGTCGTCGCTATAGGCTCGGCTCAGGCGGGCGTTCATCCGCATGAGCGTGATGAACGTCGTGGCCATGATGGCGAGCATCGCCAGCACGCCGAGGGCGATGATGAGGGCGCTGCCCCGGCGGGCGCAAGAGGCGCTCGCAGGACGGACGACGGATGCGATCTGACGGGCGGAAAGGAGCATGGCGTTCTCCTGGCTACTCCTGGGTCTCTCGCGTGCGGATGACCTGACGGAACTGCTGCATGATCGGATCGTCGTCGGGGGTCTTGTCGGCCTTCAGTTCCGAGGCGTTCGTGCCGGTGTTGAACTGCCAGCAGTTGATGTGCGCCGTGTCGGTGATCTTCAGCGTGACGGCCACGCCCATCGGCAACCCGCGACGTTCGCCGTTGACGGCGTCGACCGAGTCCCAGTCCATCTTCGCGAAGGCCGGGGGATTGTGGTACTGGTCGAGGCACTCGATCTGGAACTTCAGGACGTTGACCGCGACCTCCCAGCCGACGCCGTTGTAGGAGTTCGTGATGTCGTACGACTCGTAGCGGTTGAGCGCCCAGGCCTCGTGGGAGGCGTTGTTGTTGGGATTGAGCCAGTAGGCCAGGCGCGCGTTGTTGGCCACCTGTCCGAACGTGGGCGAGCCCGACACGGTGTCGCGGCCGACGATGGCGGCAGTGAGCGACAGGGCGTCGCTGCCCGGACGCGCCGGGACCGTCATCATCGTGTTGAAGGCGGTCAAAGCGCCGGGGGTGTGGAAGACGCGGAACGGCTTGCCCTGGCCGTTGTTCACGACGGTCTGGGAGGCGTCGCGCTGGTTGATGGCGCCGACCAGTTCGTGCTCGATGCTGACGAGGACGGAGCGGGCATACTGGAAAATCTCCTGCCGTCCCGAGCCGATCTGCGTGACTCGCGAGGCCTGGCTGAAGATCTGGAAGAGCATCGTTCCGAGCACCACCAGCAGCGTCACCGCCGCCAGGAGTTCGAGCAGCGTGAAGGCTCGGACTTTGCCGTGGGTCGTCATGGCTCTCCTTCCTCGATGATGACGGGGGCCGGCGTCGATTCGCCCTCACCCTGCCCTCTCCCGGAGAGAGAGGGAATACGAGCGACGGGGACGCGCGGATCGTCAGGATCGGGGGTTCACCTGGCGCCCTTCGTCACTCTTCACGCGCCCCGTTCGCCCGCGCTAGTGCGAACCGCCGCTTAGTTCCCGAACGCGGCCGGTGCTGCGCATAATCTGAAGCCTCATTCGCTCCAGGACCACTTCCTGGTGACTTGCGGTCCTCGTGAATTCCACCATCTTGAGCATGACTTCGGGGTTCTGTGACTGGACGAGCATGCCGTTCATGTTGAAGCGGAGATCCTTGGTGTAGTCCCAACCATATTGGGGCATGTCGGACGCCGAAAGAGGGGGTTTGTCATAGTTGATCAGATTTGTCGAACAATCGACGTCTATCCGGATGCTGTAGGGTAGATAGACATTGTCGTCAACCTTCAGGTTATCCTTGATCTGGTTGGGGCTGCGCCAGTCCTGGGAGTTAACGTCATAGCGAGGGCCGGTGTAGGAGTAGCTGACGGGGCTGCCGTCATCCCAACTGGCGCTGCCGTTCTGGACCCCGCCTCCTGAGCAGAAGATGCCTAACCAGTCGATGGGCACGTTGTAGTAGTGGTTCTGGAGGGTGACGTGAAGGTAGTTGTTCATCTCCGGGATGGATTCGAGGGCGGCGCTCTCCACCTCCAGACGGAAGTACTGCGAGCTGTTGTCGGCAGACGTGCAGAACTCCGCCGAATAGTCCCGACGGTCAGTCACGGCCATGGTCTGAATGCGCAGGAGCGTGTTCTGAAGGGAGGTGGACGCCGCCGACCACTTCTGGGAGCGCATCATGGTCCCGAAGTTGGGGACGGCCATCGCCATGATGGTGATGATGATGGCGATGACTATCAGCAGCTCGATCAGAGTCATGCCCCGGTGGGCGAGGATTCGGCGCATGGGCGTCACCCCTCTCTCGAAGGTCCTTGGACTTGTACCCACTCCCGCTACAATTGTATCAGCTCAGGTAGCCGCCGTCGAGGAATCAAGCTCCTCAAAAGTCGTAATCCGGCCCTGCGCCCCCTGAGCCAAAGGAGATGTCATTGGGTGGGTCGACCGAAACTAGGACGGGTGAAATACTGTCGTGTATGTCAGTGCGCGTCTGCTCAGTGTCCGCCAAGCCCATTCTCAACGCCGTGAGCATGGAAAACGAGGTCTACTGAGTTCCTCACGTGTGAATCTAAGTCGCAATTGGGGGCGGAAAGAAAAAGTTGATTGAGAAAAGTGCATGTGCGAAAAGAAGGCTAGTTGTTGAGGCGAAAACAGGGTTTCTGAACTGTGGACACGTGGTATATGCAGTACGTGATGTGCCCTCTCTGGGGGTGAGGAAGATGCTAAGAGACTGTTTCAAAACCCAT
>JBBIVY010000121.1:0-10898 GCA_037439485.1 Planctomycetota bacterium
AGAAGTGGCGCGCCCGGGAGGACTCGAACCTCCGACCACCGGTTTAGAAAACCGGTGCTCTATCCGGCTGAGCTACGGGCGCATGGGGATCAGGAACTTATATATAACAGCCCTGGGGCCTATTGTCAAATCGGTCTTTGCCGGGGGCCCCATCAGGTAAACACGCTGTTGGATTTAGTGAACATGACGCAACTTACTGCCGCGCAACCACTTACACCGTCGCTGTCTCGTTACGCACCCGCGCCGTGTTCAGGATTTCAAACATCCGCGCCAAGTGCTCAGGTGTTAAAAGGATTCAACATCCTCCGACATCGACGTTACTCCTTGCCGCATAACGACTTACATCGTTGGGCGTGTTGAATCCATTGAACAAGCCCCTTTTGGCACCGGCTTTGCTTTGACTCACAGGCTACAGGACAACGCCCCTCATCAGGCCCGGACAGGCCCGAGGGGCCGAACCGGCAAGCCCCTAAGGAGTTTACATGCGTACGCGCATCGTCTGCCTGGCGGCCCTGCTCTGCCTTCTCTCTGCCTCGTCGTGGGCCGCGCCCATCAGCCCGAACATCGTCGCCAACGACTTCAACTTCACCTATGGCATCGTCTCCTATTCGCCGACCACGCACATCCTGTCGGGCTCGGCGACGAACGCCGTGATGACGTTCCAGCCGTCGCTGACCGGCTCGGCGCACCCGGTGTTCAACCTGTCGAACGCCCCCGGGGCTTCGATCTCGCTGCAGGCGCTCTTCGATTGCGCCTCGACGAACGCCGCGGTGGACGGGCTCTTCAAGACAACCGGCGCCGACTGCGACCTCGTCCTCACCGGAAAGCTTCCCGACCTCGGCATCGTCCCGGGCGGGGCCTACACGGGCGCGCTGCTCACGGCGCGGCTCGACCTCCTCGAGATGTTCGGCAACGCGGCGGACTCGACGCAGTCGCTCAACGCGGTCTTCACGATCCTCGGCGGGGACCTCGTCACCGCGGGCTACATGCGCGCCGGCGATCAACTCGCCATGCGCTCCTGGCTCACAGGACTCATCCCCACGCCCGCGGGCAACGACGTCTTCAGCACCCCGTTCGTGGCCACGGCGCACATCGGCGAGCTGGGCACCACGCCCGAGCCCGCCACGATGTCGCTCGGAATCCTCGCGCTCGGCGCCGTCGCCGCGGCGCGCAGGCGCATGAAGAATCGATAGAGCCGCAGGCTCCGGTCCGGAAACCGTGGCGAGGCATGGGGTCCGACATGCCTCGCCGTTTCGTTTAATGCTCCCCGCCTCGCTCACACCACCACCGACTTCGTCACCTTCACCGGCCGGTTCTTCGCGGCGCTCGCGTAAATGGCGTCCATCAGGTCGGCCATGATGATCCCCAGCACCGCCGGACAGCGCGGCTCGGCCTTGCCCAGGATGACGTCGGCGAAATTGCGGATGGGGCTCACGGTCGGCAGCTTCCACCCCTTCGGCGTCGCGGTGATGGGCTCTTTCAGCGTGTCGCTCACCACTTTGAAATCGCCCCCGTGCGCGCTCACCTCGAGCAGCGCCTTCTCGCCCTGCACGATAACGTGGCTCTTCCACGCCGCGCAGTTGCCGCCGCAGGTGATCGTGCCCATCGCGCCGTTGGCGAACTTGATCGTGACGACGGCGTTGATATCCACCGGCGCGGACTTGTTATCCGTCCAGCAGAAGACCTCGCGGATGGGCGAATTCATCAGGTAGACCATCGCCGTGATGACGTGCGCGCACGAGTCATAGAGCTGCCCGCCGCCGGAGAGCTTCGGATCCTGCCGCCAGAGGCCCTTGCAGAAGCGCATCCAGTTCTGCGCGAGGACGCCGGTGATGAGCTGCGGCTTGCCCATCGTCCCGTCGGTCATCAGCTTCTTCGCGTAGGCGAAGGTGTCCGTGTGCGTCCCCTGCACCGCGACCTGGCAGGCGAGTTTCCTCTTCTTCGCGAGTTTCACGAGCGTGCGCGCGTAGGTCGCGTTCGTCACCATGGGCTTGTCGATCATCACGTGCGCGCCCGACATCAGCGAATCGTACGCATGGCGGAAGTGCAGCGTATGCGGCGTCGACACGTGCACGGCCTGCGGCTTCACCTCCTTAAGCATCTCGCGGTAATCGGTGAAGAACCGCGGGTGATGGTCCTTGAAGAACTCGTCGCGCAGCTTCTCCGTGCGCTCGGGGACAATGTCGCAGAGCCCGACGATATCGTACTCCGGGCAGTTCTGGTTGATCCCCCGGCAGTGATACCGCACGAACCCTCCGCAACCGATGATGGCGAGGCGGATCTTCTTCATGGCTTCTCCCTGATCCAAGACAACTCCGGTTCCGAATCAATGACGCATTTCATGATATCCTTTCCGCAGACCCGCGCAAGCACTTTTGAACCCTGGGTGCTTTCCGTTTGACGCGCGCCCTTCTACCGCGTAATCTCCCGGCGGAGTCTTTCCGCGTCCCGGAGCCTCGAATGCCCGTTGTCTCCGTCGTGAGATGTCCGACCTATGACCCTGCGGCGCTGGCCGAGGCGATTCGCGCTGCGGTCGAGCCGTTCGGCGGGATGCGCTCAGTCGTCAAGCCCGGCGCCCGGGTGCTGCTGAAGATCAACCACCTCGGACGCCATGCGCCCGAAACCGCGGTCGACACGCACCCGGAACTATTGAAGGCGGTCATCCGGCTCGTGCAGACACTGACGCCCAACGTCACGGTGGCGGACGGGCTCTGGAACGCGGGGCTGGACGACTTCGAAGTATCGGGCACCGCGGGGGCCTGCCGAGAGACCGGCGTCTCGCTCGTCAACCTCACCGGACACGGATGCCGCGAGGTGAAGCGCGCCGGCTTCGAGGCAGTGAAATCGCTGCCTATCTCCGAGGCGGCGCTCGATGCCGACGTGGTTATCAACCTGCCGAAGCTCAAGACGCACTCGCTCTGCCTGATGACCTGCGCAATCAAGAATTCCTACGGCCTTTTGCCGCGGCAGCTCAAGGTGAACTTCCATCGCCTCTACGGCGACCCGGACGAGTTCGGCAACATGCTGGTGGACGTCTGGTCGGCGCGGCCGCCGGAGCTGACCATCGTGGACGCGGTCACGGCTATGGAGGGCAACGGCCCCGCCGGCGACGGCCGCCCGAAGGACCTCGGCCTCGTCGTCGCCGGGCGCGACGCGGTTGCCGTCGATGCGGTCGCCGCCGCGCTCATGGGCCTCGCGCCCGGGGCAGTCGCCAGCACCCGACACGCAGCCCGGCGCGGCCTGGGCGAAGCGGACCTCGGCAAGATCGAGATCGTCGGCGAGCCGATCGCCCGCGCGCGTCGGCGGTTCGAGCTGCCCGCGGCGACGCCGATCGTCGAACTGCTCGCGCACCGCCTGCCGAGGCCGGTGATGCGGCTCCTCGCGCGAATGCTGATGAGCACGCGGAACTACCCGCGCATCGTGGAATCTCGCTGCACGGGATGCGGCCTGTGCGTGCGCCACTGCCCCGCCGCCGCGATTTGCGTATCGGGCGCTCGGGCGCATATCGACCGGGCGCACTGCATCGCCTGCTTCTGCTGCCAGGAATTCTGCGAGCAAGCCGCCGTGGATGCCAAGCCGTCGGGACTCGGCGCGCTCCTCGCGCTGCCCTTCAACCTCATCGGAACACTCGCCGGCGGCGAGCGCGTGAAGGACCCCAACGAGCACAGGAGGAAACCCCATGGTTGACCCGAGCCGGAAGGATTACATCGTCGTCGTGCAGTGCGACATCGTGAAGGAGCGGTGCTCGGGGTATTTCTGCGAGAAGGCGTTCCACGAGCGCACGGGAGGCTTCGCGGGGTATCCGAAGGACAAGGCGATCCGCACGCTCACTATGACCTGCGGCGGCTGCTGCGGACGCGCGCTGCACCGGAAGCTCGGGCATCTCCGGCGCAAGCTCGCATCGAAGGAGAAGATCGAGAAGGACCGCGTCGTCGTCCAGTTTTCCTCCTGCGTCGCGCTGGAGAGCTTCCACGGCCCGGCCTGCCCCCACCTCGACTACCTCAAGGCCCTCGTCGCCAAACAGGGCCTCGACCTCGCCCTCGGCACCCAGATCAGCGAAAAGACCGAGGAGCGCCGCAAGTCGGGGGTCTACAAACCCCGTGAGTAGTGCTGCTGCCTATGTGGCGCATCCCGACGCGTCGGGATGCGGCTGTTTCTTCTGTCCTGGCAGTTCGAAGCAGAAAGACACACCCGGGGGCGGGTGTGCCACATAAGCAACACAGACGCAAGAAGAAGCCCCGAGCCGAGAAGGATGACCGTCCCGGGCTCGGGCGCGACGACGAAGCTCACGTCCCCGCCCATCGCCGAGGCCCAGGAGCCGGCGTAGGTGCCGCCGCTGCCGTGGAAGGATTCCTCCGTCAGGACCAACTGCGCCGAGTAGCTGCCGGGCTGGAGGAAGACGCCGCCCGCGGGGAGACGCTCCCATTCGCCGAAGATGCCGACAGTGGCCGAGGGCCAATCGGTGTCGTAAGCCGGGTTCGCGAGATTCGGGTCGAATGTCTCGGACTTCGTCGGGCCGTCGTTGGCGCCGCGCGCCTGCTGCGACGTCTTCCAGAGGACGTGATAGCTGCTCGTCGCCTGGAAGTCGAGCAACGCGTTCCCGGCGTCGTCGGAGAGGAAGTAATCCATCAGGAGATATCCTGAGTAGCGATAGAGCTTCCCGGTGGGGCTCGAAGCGCACGGGGTATCCTTCGTCGCGGCGTAGACGACGTCGTTCGGATTGGGCGCGGTTCCCGATCCCTTGTCGTTGAGGTTCCAGCCGTTCGCCCAGGTCGAAGTCGAGCAGTCCCACGTCTCCCGCCACCAGCGTCCGGCCAGGCCGATGCGCTCGTTCGAAGGCGTTCCGGGCGTGCCGACGAGCTTGAGCTGATACGCGAAGTTCGGCTTCAGGTTGGAGGCCGTGAGCGTGCCCGCGAACACGCTGCCGGCGGCGCCATAGGAGATCTGCGCCGAGGCGTGGCTATAGTCGTAGCTCGCCCGATAGGCGGCGCCATAGGCTTGGTCCGCGACGTTCAGCCAGCGGTATGAAGCCCCCGAGCCCTCGGGCGCGAGCGTCACGACGGCCGCGAACGAGGCCGGGCACGCCTGCAGGATGGCCGCAAAGGCGCACGAAACAAGGAAAAGCCCCGTCCTTCCCAGCGCAACCTTGTCCTGTCTCGCGGTCATCTTCGGGCTCCTTGATTGACCTGCATGCCTCGCGCTGCGCGGCCTGACTACGCCTGGATGGGCGCGGTCTCCTCGTTGGGGAAGGCGATGGCCTCGGACGGGGTCGGAGTTCCCGAGTGGCGCGGGCCGGAGAGCGAGACGAGGAACGCGCCGAGGAAGAAGCACGCCGACAGGGCGACCCACGGCACGGGCTCCGCGGTCTGGCAGGTCGCGGTGAGCGAGGCGTAGCGGTTGAGAAGTTGGAGCGGAAACCAGCAGAGCCCGCCGAGGAGGAGCGACAGACGGCTCGAAAGCGGCACCGCAGCGGCGAAGGAGGCGGGGCTGAGGCCGCCGGACGCGGCGTCGGCCTTCTGCTCCTCGTCGGCGGCACGGCTGAGCCAGATCATCACCACGATGTAGCCGCCGATGAGCGAGGCCACGGCGCCCGAGATGCCGACGCTGGCGTAGCCGGAAAGACCCGGCTGGACGCCCATGCGCACGATGACCTCCGCGGCGGCGCCGAAGAGGAAGAGCACGACGAACCTCACGCGGCCCAGGACGTCCTCCACCACGTCCCCCACAATCCAGAGAAACGCGAGGTTGACCGCGAGGTGCAGGAAGCCGCCGTGGAGGAAGAGCGAGGTGAAGAACGGCAGCAGGCTGCGGGAGAAGGAAGTGCCCGGGACCTGCTTGAAATAGGCCGCAAGCTGCGTGGGGACGAGGCCCCAGACCTGCAGGAAGTCCGAAATCGCCTTGCCCTGCAGAAGCTCGATGATGAAGCCGACGAGGCACCCGCCGATGATGACGGCGGTCACCACGGGGAAACGCGTTCCGATGAGCACGCGCCGATGAAGGGCCATGTCACTTGTCCGTGTCGGGCGAGGCGGGAAGCGCGTCGAGTTCCTCGCTGAAGTGAAGCGCGATGCCGCAGCCGTCGGGGAATTCCTCGAGCCTCACGACGTGCGCGCGGCCCACGATGGTCTCGCCCTTGCGGCCGGCGGAGGCATCGGCGGGCACGTCGATGCGCACGTCGACGACCGAGCCCGGCTTCAGCCGCAGCGGTTCGAAACTCTTGAAGAACGCCCCGCCCCGGCTGATGTTCGCCGTCTCTCCCCGGGCCTTCGCCGAGCGGTGGGCCACCTCGATCGGCCACGCCACGTCGAACCTCGGGCTCTTCCTGCGTTCGTCCTTGGCGGCCATGTCCCCCTCCGGTTGTCAGCGCGTCCGCTCCGCTTCGTCGAGCACCTCGCGCAGCAGGTCTTCGACGTCCAGCTCCGCCGCCCACCGCTTGAGATACTCCACGTCCAGCGCCTCGCCCTGCACCGCCGCCACGCCGACGGCGTCCCTCACCTGCCGGTCGGACCCTCCCCGCTTCGCCCACTCGAGCTTGCTGAGGATCGAGTCTTCGGGGGAGATGAGGAACACCTCGCCGCCTTCCACTTGGCCCGGTCGGCGCCGGCGGAACGCCTCGATGCCGAACGGCCCGTCCTTGCGCACGATCAGATCGGCTTTGGCGCCGGTTTCCGGCTCGATGACGTTGAACATGCGCCTCAGCCTGAACGCCTCCTCGGCCCCTTCCGCGCTGACGTAGTACCTCGTCACCTCGAGCGACGCGCAGAACGCGCGAAGCTGCTCGATCGTCGGCGCGATGATAATGTCGACGTCGTTGGAGGCGCGGGCCTCGCCGTGAATGCCGGAGGCCAGCGAACCCGTCACGGCGTAGGGGATCCCGGCTGCGTCGAGTTTCTCGGCCATTCGTTTCAGCAGGTCCACCTCGCGGCTCATGGCTTCACCTCGACGTCGCCATAGACTTCGCGAAAGAGCTTCTTGCCGAGCCTCATGCGCGCCAGGGCCAGCGTCACCCGGCCGTCATCATAGTCCGGATGGCGCATCCGGATGCCCGCCACGGCAAGACTTCGACCGAGGTCATACATATCATCCACCAGGCGCACCCGCCCTTCCATGCCCATCTTCCGCAGCGCCGCGATCTGGACCCGGCGGGCTTCGGGGGTCGTGTCGGTGATTTCGTACTTCCTGGCCAACGGCCTCTCCCTGGTCGCCTTCGGGACGCACAGACTTTACCCGAGGGGCGCTCCGGAGTCAAGAAATTCGGCCGAATGGGCGCATGAGGCGAGGCGGGGCGAGTCCTTACTCCGACCGGTCCCCCGCGCGGCGGGCGGGCGCGCCGGCGTCGACGGACTGAGCGGTGAGAAGTTCGCGCTTGAACTCCTCGGGGTGGTTGGCGTGGCGCTCGGCCTCCTCGCGGGTGATCGTCTTCGTCACCACGAGCCGGGCGAGAGACTGCTCCATCGTGATCATGCGCTCCTGGGAATTATCGCGACGGTGCGTCTGGAGGATGTTGTACAGCTGCTCGATCTTCAACTGGCGGATGGTGTTGGCGACGGCGTAGTTGTTGCGCATGATCTCCATTGCGAGGACCCGGCCCTTGCCGTCGGCGCGCTGGATGAGCTTCTGCGAGATGATGTGGCTGAGGCCCAGCGAAAGCTGGTTGGCGATCTCGTCCTGCTGGCCCGTGGGGAACATGTCGATGATGCGCGTGACCGTGCCGCGGACGTCGCGCGTATGGAGCGTGGAGAAGACGAGGTGCCCGGTCTCCGCCGCGGTCAGCGTCCAGGTCGCGCTCTCGCGATCGCGCATCTCGCCGACGAAGATGACGTCGGGGTCCTCGCGGAGGCAGGCCCTGAGCCCGCGGCCGTAGTCGATCACGTCGCGTCCCAGCTCGCGCTGCGAGACCAGCGAGCGGCCCGGTTTGATCTGGTACTCGATCGGGTCCTCCAGCGTGATGATCCGGTACGGCCGCGACGAAGCGATGCGCTCGATGAGCGAGCAGATCGTCGTCGACTTGCCCGACCCGCAGCTCCCGGTCAGAAGGACGAGCCCCGATTCCTGCTCGATGATGTCCATCCACGACTTGTTCGGGAAGCCCACCTGCTCGACGTCGGGCACCTGCTGCGGCAACGCGCGGAAGACGATCGCCGGGCCCTCGTCGTCGTAGAAGCAGTTCACGCGGAAGCGCGCGTCGCCCACCGTGAACGAGCTGTCCAACTCGCGATCCCGCCTCAGCTCCTCGAACTGCGCCGCGTCCAGCACCGACGCAAGCAGCGCGTCCATCGCCGCCCGCTCGATCGGCGCCGCGTCCATCGGCTCAAGTCCGCCGTCGATGCGATACGCCGGCGGGCTCCCCGCCTTCAGGTGCAGGTCCGAGATGCGCATCGACTCCATCTCGGCGAACCGGCCCAGGAGATCCCTCATGCTCAGCTTGACGCCCTTGCCGTCGACATAGACACGCTCGTCAAGCTTGATGCGGCTCTCAACGGTCATTGCCTTTATCCTTGAAAACTAAATAACACATCAGAAATCGACACTCGACAGAATCCTCTTGAACAAATTCGGACGGCGGAATTACTGTATATACTGCCCTCTTGGCCCCACAAATGAGGGTGCGTCCTCCACTTCTGGCTCCGAAGCCGTTCGACATTCAGAAAGGAGTTGGCCATGATCAGGCTCGCGAAGCGCGTCCTTCCCATGCTCTCCTGTGCCCTGCTCGTCGCCGCATCCGTGTCCGCGGAATGGAAGTTCGACCTTCTCGGGCCCGGCGGAGGCGGCACGTTCCTCTCCTGCGGCGGATCGACCGTCGATCCGAAGTTCATGCTGTGCGCCTGCGACATGACCGGGTGCTATCGCTCGTGGGACGGCGGCCACGCATGGACGCTCATCCCGTGGCGCGACGTCAACTCCTCCTCCTCGAACGGGGCCTGCCTGCCCAGCTTCCATCCGAAGAACGCAAACATCGCGGTCTGGCGCAACTCCATCACCCGCGACAAGGGCCTCACCTGGCAACCCATGTTCCCCGGCCGGCGCGGCCCGTGGGGTCTCGCAACGGACATCCACTACAACGCCTGCTCCGGCGACGAGCCCCCCGCGGCCTTCATCGGCACCGACGCCGGCGTCTGGGGCTCAAGCGGCGACCTCAAGGCATGGAAGCAACTCGCCTCGGGCCCCTGCGGCGGCATCGAGGTCCTCCCCGACGGCACGGCCTTCGCCGCGACGGGCAAGACGCTCTATCGATGGACCGCGCTCAAGACCGAGCCGCAGGCGGTCGAGACGTCCGGCCTTTCCGGCGCCGTCACCGCGCTCGCCGCGGGCGGCACCACGGCGAAGCACGTCCTCCACGCCGTCTCCGGCGGCGGACTCTTCACCTCCGTCGACCTGGGCCGGACGTGGAAGAAGACCCTCGCCCAGGGCGGACTGACGCAGGTCGTCATGGCGCCTAACCAGACCGACGTCGCCTGGGCGGGCGACACGACCAACGTCTGGGTCACGAAGGACGGCGGCGCCACGTGGACAAACACCTTCCACTACGGCAAGAACGCCCCCCATACGTGGATCCAGCGCGACATGTTCTGGAGCTACGCCATCCAGCCGCGCTCCCTCGGCTGCGGCCAAGCCAACGTCGCCACCGTCGCAACCCAGGCGGAGCTCTTCATCACCCCCAACGGCGGCGAGACCTGGGAGCCGCGCCACGGCAAGGAGCTGGGCGCCATGCCGGACGGCTCCGGGGCGATCCGCCAGGAGGGCGCGGGCGCCGAGACCACCGCGAGCTACGATTACATCTTCGACCCGAACGACCCCAAGCGCCACTACATCACCTTCGGCGACTTCGGCCTCGTCCGCTCCATGGACGCCGGGACCTCCTGGGCCTGGGCGCTCAAGAGCAAGGGCTGCCCGTGGAAGAACTCCTGCTACGACCTCGCCTTCGACCCCTTCCACAAGGGACGCGTTTTCGGGGCGTTCAGCAGCCTCCACGAACTCATGCACTGGATCGGCTGCACGGCGCCCAACGGCCGCGGCGGCGGAGGCGGCGTCTGCGTCTCCAACGACTACGGGGCCGAGTGGCAGGTCCTCGGCAAGGGCCTGCCGGGCGCCGCCTGCACCGCGGTCGTCGTGGACGCGAAGAACTCCAAGCCCGACGCGCTCGTCCTCTACGCCGGCGTCTGGGGACACGGAGTGTATAAGTCCACCGACTCCGGCGCGACGTGGAAGGAGACCCCCGGCGTCGGACGCCCCGGCAACATGGACGTCATGCACGTCCGCATCCACCCGAAGACCGGCGACCTCTACGCCAACACCTCCGCGAACCGCAACGGCAGCACCTTCCCCGTCGCCGGAGGCCTCTGGAAATCGACCGATGGCGGCGCCACCTGGACCGAACTCACCAAGGGCCTCAGCATCCACTGGCTCAACGACTTCGCCGTCGACGCCGACGACCCGAACCTCATCCTGCTCACCGGCGCCGACATCCCCGCCGGGGCGGAAGGCGGAGTCTATCGCACCACCGACGGCGGCAAGACCTGGACGCACGTCCTCGACGGCAAGACCAGCTACGATGGCTTCTTCCACGGGCTCTTCATCACCATCAACCCCTACGAGCCCAAGGTCGCCTACTTCGGCTCCACCGGCGGACTCTGGATCAGCTCCGACGCCGGCGTCACCTGGCGCATCAGCGAGAAGATCCCCTTCAAGGTCTGCCACCGCGTCCGCATCGACCCGACCAACCATAACGTGATGTACGTCACCACCGACGGCTGCGGCGTCATCCGCTGCCCGACGCTTCACGGCAACCCCGGCGACTGACCTGTCCAAGCGATGTAGGGGCGAGGCCTCCCCCGCCCCTACATCGCCTTACCCCCCGTTTTCGGCCGAAATACCAAACTTACCAAAGATACCAGCAT
>JBBIVY010000122.1:0-10836 GCA_037439485.1 Planctomycetota bacterium
ATAAACGTTTCGGGGAGGCCGTCCCTGCGACAGGAAGCGGGTTCGTCAGCCCGCAAGGGCGTTTGGTTCCAGCCTCGGGCGCAAGCCCGTGGGGACAGGAGCAACGCACCCCCCCCTCTCTCTTTCCGTTTGAGTCCCGATTCATCGGGACGACTGAATCGGCTGTCGCGTGGCTCAATCGTCCCGACGTGTCGGGACTCAACAGAAGAAGAAAGAAACGCGGCGGACGCGGTGAACAACCACGGATTCGACCGGGCACGCTGGCGAGGACTGAAGATGACGCACCTCCAGGGGCTCTTGATCGCGGCGGCGCAGAACGTGCGGAAGCTTCTGCGCGTGTGCCGCCGCGGGGCGTCGGCGGCTTCTCGCGGCGCGCGGGAGGCATTCGAGGACCTGTTTTCCGTGGGCTCGCCGCACGAACGGGACTCCTGTTTCTCGAATTTCGCGTTTGGGCCCTGTCGACGCGTCCGCGCTCGACCTTGGCGTCAGAACCGGGGCTGCCAGGGACAGACAATTGAGCAACAGGCCCATGAGCCCGAGGCTAACACCAATCGTCCCGATGAATCGGGACTCTGAAAAAGCAGTTTCCCCAAAACGTTAATGCTCCCGCAGGCTGCTGCCGGGTTGACAACACGTCGGGCGAAGGGTACCCTGAGCCGCACGACCGGACGGCGGGAATTCCCAAATCGAGGAGGCGCGCGTGAGCAACGGGAATGCGGGAGAATATGAGAAGCTGACGACCTCACGCCTGGCGCAGGCGCTTGGGCTCAAGACGGCGGACCTCAACGAACGCCTTGTGGCGCGGGGGTACCTGGCGAAGCAGGGGAAATTCCACACGCTGACCGATTCGGGCAAGAAGGCTGGGGGCGAAAGCCGCATCTCGCAGAAGTTCGGCCTCTACTTCCTCTGGCCGAAGAACCTCGACATCTGATCCCCGCAGGCTAAGAGACTGTTTCAAGACCCATTACGCACACGGGTTTGTAGCTTAGGGCCTTGTGCCCGTGGGTAACGGGGGGCCTTGTGACCCCCGCAAATAGGCCGTTTGACGCCCCACAAGGGGGCTCCTCCCCACGCCCACAAGGGGCTAAACCACATGAAACAGCAGTGTTGAAAAGCCTCTAATCAGGGAGAAATCGGCCCCGTGGACGGCTTGCTCCCGCCGCTGCTTCCGCTGCCGCTGCTTCGCCCTCGACCGCCGCGACCGCCTCTGCCGCCGCGACGTCCGCGACGCTGGCCGCCGGGCTTGGAACTGGAGCCGGACTTCGAGGCATGTCCGCGTCCGTGGCCGCGGGAGGGCTCCTCGGCATGCTCGGGGACGGGCTCGCCGGTGTGGGTGGTGAGCGTGAGCTTCTTGCCGAGGTGACGCTCCAGGTCACCCAGGCTCCGACGGTCGGCGCTCGTCACGAAGGTCGTCGCCTGCCCGCTCGCCTCCACGCGCGCCGTGCGGCCGATGCGGTGGACGTAATCCTCCGGCGACTGCGGGAAATCATAGTTGATGACGTGCTCGACGTCCGCCACGTCGATTCCGCGCGCGGCGACATCCGTCGCGATCAGGACGCGAGAAGTCCCCTCGCGGAACCCCCCCATCGCCTTGTCGCGGTCTTCCTGTGAGCGGTCGCCGTGGATGCGCCCGACGCCGTGGATGCTGCGAAGCTGCCGCGCGAGCTTATCCACCCCGCGCTTCGTGCGGCAGAAGACGAGCACACGCCCGTCGGTCTTGCGCAACAGCTCGATGAGAAGCTCGGTCTTCTTCTCGGGCGACACGTGAAGCAGACGTTGCTCGGCGCGTTCGGCCGGGGCGCTGCGGCGGCCGATGACGATGCGGACGGGGTCGCGCATATTGCGGCGGGCGATGGCCTCGACGTCGGCGGGCATGGTGGCGCTGAAGAGCATGGTCTGGCGATTTTCCGGCAGCGCGGCGAGGATGCGCTGAATCTGGGGGATGAACCCCATGTCGTGCATCCGGTCGGCCTCGTCGATGACGAGCACCTTGATGCTTTCGAGCATGACCGAGCGGAAGGTGATGTGATCGATGAGCCGGCCCGGCGTCGCGATGAGCACGTTGGGCCAGCCGCGCAGGGCCTTGTAGTCCTTCTCGATGGGAATGCCGCCGACCACCACCGCCGCGCCCACGTGGCTCGACTTCCCGAGTTGCGCGAAGACCCCGTGAATCTGCACCGCCAGTTCTCGCGTCGGCGCCAGCACCAGCGCGCCCATGTCCGACGCCCCGGCAAGCTGCTGGATGATCGGCAGCGCAAAGGCCGCGGTCTTCCCCGTGCCCGTCTGCGCCAGGCCGATGACATCCCGCCCCGCCAGCGCCAGCGGAATGCACTCCGCCTGTATCGGCGTCGGCGTCACAAACCCCGCCGCGTCGATATCTCGCCGGAGCGAATCGCGGAAGGGTATTTCAGCAAACGTGGGGGATTTTGGTTCTTCAGACAACGTAAGCTCCATCCATGGTGGCCGGTAACCGTTCTACACAACGTAGTTTATACCCGAGTTCGCCGATGATTACAAGCAGATTGCCGGGGGCATCGGACTCACTCCCCCTACCCATGGTGCCCATGGATCCATCCACTTGTAGCCTGCTTGCGCGGCCCCAGCCGGAAAGGGCCAGCCCCGGAAATTAGTTGACTTCAACCGTAGCCTCGATAAAGAGTTGTGGTCCGAACGCTTTCGAGCAGGCGGAGTATGTCTCTATTCTCAACACTCGCCAAAGACACCGGATACAGCGCCCCGGAAAGGAGAAGCAATGAATTCCGGACGCGATGTGGTGGACGATCTCCACCTTGACGACTCAGGGCTGCGATATGCACCCGGTGACGACGCTCGGCCGGCTTCTCGGCGTCGCCATCGCACTGGCGGGCATCGGGATGTTCGCCATCCCTGCGGGCATCCTGAGCAACGCCTTCTACGATCGTTCTCACCGTGACAACCCCTGCACATATTGCCCGCACTGCGGAAAACGCCTGCAATGACCCGGTTTGGAGATCCAGAGGAGACCCGTTCATGACTGTCGTGTTTGCCCTGCTCCTGCTCACCGCTCTCGGCACCCTGCTCCTCCACATCACGAAGGTCGGCAAGCTTCGCGTCATGATGGAAGATCAGAAGTTGGCGCACGATAGGGACAGAGAATCCTGGCAGCAACAGATCGTGTCGCTGAATACCCAGCACGATGAAGAGCGCGAGAAATGGAGGAGCCTCGCGTCAGCCCTTAAGTCGAAGATCGATGCCTTGGCCAGGTATCAGACGATTCTCGACGCGGAGGCAAAGGCCTCCGAAATCTTAGAATCGGCTCAACGCGAGTCGGTGTCGCTGACGGCCGAGGCTATGAGAAGCCGCCAAGAAGCTCAGAAAGTCTTGGAGCAGGCAAGAAATGAGGCAAGTTCAATCCTCGCACAGGCGAAGAGCGCGGCCGAGCAGTTTGAGGCAACTGCGAAGGAGCAAGCAGCGATATGGACTCGCGAAGCCCGGGAGAAAGGCAAAGAGTTATTGGACCGGGCGCAAGGAACTTTGGATTCAGCCATGCTGCGAGCAGGAACCGTCCTCGACCAAGCGGAGAAACGTGCAAAGGAGATCGCAGGAGAAGCCTACGAGGCGTTGCAGAACGCTGCTCAACTCGAGAAGACCGCAAAAGCCATGCAGAACATCATCGACGGCTACGGCGACAAGTACATCATTCCTGGACACAGCCTGCTCGACGACCTGGCGGAGGAATTCGGCCACAAGGAAGCCGGAGAGAAATTAAAGCAGGCGCGGGAGAACACCAAAACCCTTATCCGCGTCGGCCGAGCAGCCGTGTGTGATTACGTGGAGCAGTACCGCCGAGAAACCGCCGTCCAGTTCGTAACCGATGCGTTCAACGGCAAGGTGGACTCCATCCTTTCGCGTGTGCGCAGCGACAATGCGGGGATACTGGAGCAGGAGATCCGAGACGCCTTCGCTTTGGTCAACAATAACGGCAGCGCCTTCCGGAACGCGAGGATATCTCCGAATTACCTGGATTCACGGCTGGAGGAACTGAAATGGGCCGCTGTCGCGCAGCAACTCAAGATCGAGGAACGCGAGGAGCAACGACGGATACAGGAGCAGATGCGCGAGGAAGAGAAGGCCAGACGGGAGTATGAGAAGGCGCTTCGCGAGGCCGCTCGGGACGAGGAGACCCTGCGGAAGGCCATGGCCAGGGCCCAGGAGCAAATCGACAAGGCGACCTCGGAACAGAGGGCGAAATACGAAGGGCAATTGGCCGAATTGCAGATGAAACTGAAGGAGGCCGAGGAGAAGAGCCAGCGCGCCAAGTCGATGGCGGAACAGACCAAACGCGGCCATGTCTACGTTATCTCCAACCTGGGTTCGTTTGGCGAGAACGTCTTCAAGATAGGGTTGACGCGCAGACTTGAGCCGCTGGACAGGGTTCACGAACTTGGCGACTCCAGCGTTCCCTTTGAGTTTGACGTCCACGCGATGATCCCGAGCGACGACGCCCCAGCCCTTGAGAGTCTTCTCCATAGGCGCTTCGTAATGCAACAGGTGAACAAGGTCAACCACAGGAAAGAATTCTTCCGTGTCAGCCTTACGGATATTCATGCCGAGACTCAGAAAATGGGATTGGAGGTGAAATGGACGATGGCAGCGGAAGCAAGGGAGTACCGCGAGAGCCTCGCTTTGGAAAAGACCCTCGCTGCCAGCCCCGCCTTGAGAGATGACTGGATTCGGCGTGAGGCTGCAAAAGAGGTCGCCGAGGTGGAAAAACCAGACGCCGAACCAGCGAGCCCGGCCACCGAAGGGCACGAGCAGCATCGCCCGCCATTGTGAAGGAATTAACGGGGACAGGAGCCGTTTTTTACAGTTCTCAACCGGGGTTCCGGGGATACGCATATTCACCCCCTCCCGAAAAACCGCAACATTCCTTGGCATGTGATTGACAGACCCGTTCGTTTGATGTATAATCATGGGGCAACTCCGGTGGCAATTCGATTTCAGACTCCTATAAGGTAGTGGGAAAGGAGGTGCCGGACAGAGGGTCGGAATGGGACTATGAGAAGAGGTCTACATATTGGATGTATCCTTGCGGATGCTCAGGCTAACGCCTGTTTGCCATGAAGCGGTGTGTACTCGCGAAAACGCATAAAAAGGGTAGAAAAAGGAGAAAATCAGCATTGTGTGCGCAAGCGGCGGAAGACACTACGGGTTGGGGATAACGGGCTGACCATGGGCATGTGACAGTATTCGTGGATTCCTTGGATTGTGTGAAATCCGAGGCGAAAACGCGGTTATGATGAGGGTAGCCTAACTATCTGGCGAAGGAGGACATTCAGAGTTTGAAGGCAACCCCTGCCCCATGAAACGAATGACGGCGGAAAAACTGAGATTTTGATGAATAGGCGCGCGGGGCGCTGCGTCCATAACGGGTAGCCGCCACTGGGCCAAAACCAAACCGGTCGGTACCGCTTGGCGCAGAGTTTGCGCTAAACCCGGTGGCGGTGCGAATAATCCCCACGACAGGTTTGCCGCTCTTGACCCATGGGGTACAATATAGGGATGGAGGGGTCACAAGGCTCGTTCTCAGAGCAAGGGGATTGGCAATGAGACGCGTGCTTTGGGCTTCGATGGCATTGGCCGTCGGCTTCGCACCCTCAGCTCCGCTTTGCGCCGACGAGGCCGCGAAGGCCGGGGATGTCGACGCGAAGGTCAAGAAGCTGATCGCCGACGGCGGCAATTACTACTCGCTGGGGCAGTTCGACAAGGCCGCCTCATGCGCCGACGAGGCCCTTCGGATCAAGCCGGAGAGCGCCGCCGCGATGCAGCTCAAGGAGATGAGCGCAGAGCAGGCCAAGGGCAAGTCGGTGAGCGCGAAGAAGGGCGAGGTCGAGGCGTATCGCGACGCGGTGGTGACCGAGGTCGAACGCGACATGGCGGCGCCCCGCGAAGTGCTGAAGATGCCGGGCAACTGGGAGGAGATCAAGAAGCGCCGGGCCGGGACGTCGGGCGAGGGCGCGGAGGTGGCGAAGCAGAACGAGGCCATCGAGAAGCTGCTCGATTCGACGACGGTGGATCTGAAGTTCGACAACCCGACGTCGCTGAAGGAGGCTGTGGAGTACCTGGCGACGCTGACGAAGGTGAACATCATGGTGGACCCGCGGGCGCAGGCGGACGGCAAGCGGGCCGAGGACGCGGAGATCTCGCTGAAGACGGTGACGCCGATCAAGCTGCGCAGCGCGCTCAACCTGATGGCGCGGGCTCACAAGCTGTCGTGGACGGTGCGCGACGAGATGGTGTTCATCACCGACGCGGCGCACCTGGAGGAGATGAAGGTCACGGTGGCGTATGACATCCGGGACCTCATGGACGCGGGCTACGACTACCCGAGCGACCGGGATTTCGACATGTCCCTGCCGGCGGTGAACGCGCGGGCGATCATGTGGGACTCCTGGCGGGTGCCGGACTGGTGGGCGCTGAACGGCGCGGGGGTTTTCACGGGCACTTACTTCGCGGAGTCGGCGGCGCGGAAACGCCCGGCGATGACGGAGGACGACATCCGCGAGCTGGTGGAGCAGTTGCTGGAGGCTGAAGACGCAAAGGGCAAATGAAATCATGGAGCATCTGGCACAGGCGGCCTTGGGGAATCCGACTCCCTCCAGCGGACCTCCGGGGATTCGCTTGTGCCGGTCTTCGCCGTAGGCAAAGCGCGCAAGCGCGAACCAACGTGCGACACGCCCGGACTCACCCCCCTGAGTCCGGGCGGTTCTCTTTCAAGGCGCCGCCTCGTAGCCGGCCAGCATCGCGCGGAAGCAGCGGATCGCCTCGCGAGCGGAGCCGGTGGGGCCCATCGTGGAGGCGTTGATTTCGAAGAGGTTGCTGAACGTCCCGTGCTTGAGCGCCATCTGGTGGTTGATGCCGGGGACGCCCATGAGCGCAGGTCTAGTATGCCCCGTGAGCCCCGACGAGCCGAAGCGCACGTACTCGTCGATGGTGCGCTGGCGCTCGCGCCGGGCGGGGTCGGTGAGCGCCTCGTCGCGGAGGACATACATCCCGTTCATCGGATACTCCACAAACGCGTGGAGCGAGCAATAGCCGTGGATGTTGAGCATCATCACCGGCACCGGCGACTGGCAGAAATCCCAGAGCGCCGCGGCATCGAGCGGCTCGGACACCTTCCCCGACGCGGCCCCCTCGAAGCCGCCATAGACGTCCTGGCCGAGGTGGTTGAAGTTGTTGCGCCCGTGGAACGTGCCGTCCGGATTCACCAGCGGCAGCACCACGACGTCATACGCGCTGCGGACTTCCGCGGCCTCGCTCAGGCGGCTCGTCAGCCAGTCGGCGATGCCCCGCGTGCCCCAGACGCCGGGGAACTCGATGGCGTGCTGGCCGCTGAAGACGACCACGCGCGGGCGGCCGGAGGCGAGGCCTTCCGTCACGCGAATGCCCGGAAGCGAGCGGCCCTCGGCGGTGCGGCCGACCTCCATGAACTCCGCGTCCTTCGGCCTCCTCGCGGCGCACGACTTCAGGAACTCGACCGTGTCGGTGTAAGGTGCCGGGATGACGTTCGTCACGCGCAGGCGCCCGTCGCCGGGGACTTCCAGGCGCAGGACGATGCGGTCCTTAAGGAATTCGACCTCCGTCATGGGCAGCGGGTGCCACTCCTCCCAGCGCTGCACCCAGATGGTGCATGGGCAATGCCCCATGAGCCCCTGCGTGCCGACATCGCCCTTCTCGGGAGTCTTGAGGTCCGGGTCGCCGATGATCTCCACCGTCATCGGCCCCGCCTCGTGCGGGTTCTCTGCGCGAAGCTCGAAGCAGAAGTAGTAGCAGTAGGTCTCCTTGTCGCCCCGCTCCGTCACGTTCCAGAGGCGCGGCCCCATCTGGCGGATGTTCTTGCCGTTGCCGCATTCGAAGTCGCTGGTCAGGATCATGGGAGGGCCTCCTCAGAAGAGGACGCATGAGACGCAAGACAAGCTACGGCCGAAAATGCGCGCGCACACGGGCGGCGTTGGGCGCTCGGATAATCCCCCGCTCGGTGACGATGGCCGTGATCAGCTCGTGGGGCGTCACGTCAAACGCCGGGCAATAGGCATGGGCCCCGGCGGGAGCGGTGCGGCGGCCGAAGGGCTCGACGACTTCGTGAGCGCCGCGCTCCTCGATGGGGATCTCGCGGCCGGAGGCGATGGAGAGGTCGAAGGTGCTCGACGGCGCGACGATCACCATCGGAATGCGGTGGTACTTCGCGAGGACGGCGACGCCATAGGTGCCGATCTTGTTGGCGGCGTCCCCGTTGGCGGCGATGCGGTCGGCGCCGGTGACGACGAGATGGACGCGGCCTTCCTTCATCACCTGCGCCGCCATGTTGTCGCAGAGGAGCGTGCATGGGACGCGCTCGCGCATCAGCTCCCACATCGTCAGACGCGCCCCCTGCAGAAGCGGCCGGGTCTCGTCGGAGAAGACGTGGATGCGCTTCTTCTGCCGGCGCGCCGTGAAGACCGAGGCGAGCGCCGTGCCCATGCCCGCGGTGGCCAGCGCCCCGGCGTTGCAGTGCGTCAGGATGCCCATGCCGCCCTTGATGAACGTCGCGCCGAAGCGCCCCATCCGCCGGCACATGTCGACGTCCTCGCGGAGGAGGGCCTTCGCCTCGGCGAGGAGCGACTTGCGGAAGGCGGCAGGCGAAAGCCCCGCGTTGCGCCTTGCCTCGGCACGCATCCGTTCGAGCGCCCAGAAAAGGTTGACCGCGGTCGGGCGCGAGGTGGCGAGATAATTGCAGGCCTTTTCCACGCGCGCCAGCAGCGCACGCGTCTCCACCGCGGGCTTCTGCGCCGCGATGACCGGACCGAACGCCGCCGCAACGCCGATCGCCGGGGCCCCGCGGACCTCCAGGCGCTGAATCGCGTGCCAGAGCCGCTCGATCGATTTCGCGTCGACGTAAACGAGTTCCGTCGGCAGGCGAGTCTGGTCGACCAGGCGGAGGAAGCCGTCAACGCCGCCCCGCCATTCAACGGTCTTGACGGGCATGATCAGCGCCCCCCGTGCTCGGAGCGGACCTTGGCGTCCTTCTCGGCGACCTTCTTCGCGAGCGAGGCCTTGTAGTCGGCGAGCTTCGCGCGGAGCGTGGCGTCGGAGAGGGCGAGGATCTGGCAGGCGAGCACCGCGGCGTTCACGGCGCCGGCCTTGCCGATGGCGACGGTGGCGACGGGAACGCCCGCGGGCATCTGCACGGTGGAGAGGAGCGAATCGAGCCCGCCGAGCGAGGCGCTTTCCATCGGGATGCCGATGACGGGAAGCGTCGTCAGCGACGCGACGACCCCCGCGAGGTGCGCCGCCCCGCCGGCCGCGGCGATGATGACCTTGACGCCCCGCGTCTCGGCGCCGACCGCAAAATCGTGAACGGCCGCCGGCGAGCGATGCGCGCTCAGCACGCGCACCTCCGAGCCCACGCCGAACTCCCCGAGCAGCTTCACCGTCTCGCTCACCACCGGGAGATCGGAATCGCTGCCCATCACGATCGCGACCGGCTTCGTCGGCATGACGGCCCTCCTCGATCGGCCTCACTCGCCCCGCCTTCCCCCTCTCCCGTCGGGAGAGGGGTGAAAGGCAGGGAACGGGAACTCAGAGCGGGCTGCAATCAAATCCGAACGTCTCCGCCACGGCCTTGTTCGTCACGCGGCCTTCGACCATGTTGACGCCATGGGCAAGGCCCGCGTCGGCGGCGGCCGCCTTCTGCCAGCCGAGGTCGGCAAGCTTGACGGCGTAGCCGAGCGTGGCGTTGGTGAGGGCGTAGGTGCTGGTGCGGCCGACGGCGCCCGGCATGTTGGCGACGCAGTAATGGACGACGCCGTCGACGATGAACGTGGGGTTCCTGTGCGTCGTGGGCTTCGAAGTCTCGGTGCATCCGCCCTGGTCGATGGCGACGTCGACGATGACGGAGCCGGGCTTCATGAGCTTGAGGTCCTTGCGATGGATGAGCTTGGGGGCCTTGGCGCCCTCGATGAGCACGGCGCCGATGACGAGGTCGGCCTGCGCGATGCGCTCGCGGACGTTGTAGGGGTTCGAAGCGAGCGTCACGACGTTCTTGGGCATGATGTCGTCGAGGTAGCGCAGGCGGTCGAGGTTGATGTCGAGGATGAAGACGCGCGCGCCGAAGCCCGCCGCGACCTTCGCCGCATTGGTGCCGACGATGCCGCCGCCGAGGACGACGATATTCGCGGGCTCCACTCCGGGCACGCCCGAGAGCAGGATGCCGCGGCCTTCCATCGGACGTTCGAGGCACCTCGCGCCTTCCTGGATGGACATGCGTCCGGCCACCTCGCTCATCGGCGTCAGGAGCGGCAGGCCGCCGTTCCTCCCGCGCACGGTCTCATAGGCGATGGCGATGCAGCCGCTCTTGCGCACGCCGTCGGTGAGCGCGCGGTCGGCGGCAAAGTGGAAATAGGTGAACACGACCTGTCCCCGGCGCAGCATCGCGATCTCGGGGCCGAGGGGCTCCTTGACCTTCACGATCATGTCCGAGCGTTTGAAGACGCCCGTGGCGCTGGACACGATTTCAGCCCCCGCCGAGACGTATTGCTCGTCCGGGATGCCGCTGCCCAGGCCCGCGCCCTTCTGAATCAGCACCTGATGCCCGCGCGACGCCAGTTGCTCCACGCCCGCCGGAACCATCCCGACGCGGTATTCGTCCGACTTGATCTCCTTCGGCACGCCGACGATCATCCTAAGTCTCCCTTCCGGTTGTAGAAAAGTGATTCAGTGAGGAAGGTATCTTACAGAGTCGTTGGGCAAATGTCAACGGGGTAGCGCGCGAGGCCCAGGGTCCGGAATCAGGCCGTCTTGGGCCGCCGGGCCGCCATC
>JBBIVY010000123.1:0-10831 GCA_037439485.1 Planctomycetota bacterium
GGCACCGTTCATAAATGCGCTTTGCGCGGGAGATTTGGCAAATGGAGCGTGTTGGGCTCACCAGGCGCCGAGGTCGCCGACGATTTCTTCGATGAGGTCCTTGAGGGTGACGATGCCGACAACATCTCCCTTCTCGTCCTCGACCAGGCCGAGCGGCACGCCGCCGCGACGGAGGCGATGGAGAGCGTCGATGACGGAGTCGTCGCGGCGGAGGACAACGGGCCGGCGGAGGTGCTCGCGCAGGTCGAAGCCGTCAATGTCCCAGGCGAGGACGTCAAGGATGTTGACGACGCCGATGAGCCGGCCCTGCTCGTCGGCGACGGGGAACCTGCGGTGGCGGTTGGACCGCGCGGCGGCGCGGCATTCGTCGAGCGTCTGGCCGACCGCGAGCGACACGACGGACGCGCGCGGCACCATGACGCCTTCGACCTTGCGCGCGCGGAGCTTCATGATGTTCGCCGCCATCGCGTGCTGATAGGCCGAGAGCGTCCCCTCCTTCGCCCCCTCGCCGAGGAAGTATTCCAGGCGATGCCGCTCGACCTCGGACTCGGGCGCCACCGCGCGGTATCGCGGGAAGATGCGCCAGAACCGCTGGAGCCGCACGACGAGCCACACCCCCGGGCGGAAGAGCCGCTCGGAGAACGCCAGCGCCGCCCAGAAATGATACATCGCCGTGTCGGCCGCGCGGCCGATCGCCTCCTTCGGCACGACCTCGCCGAAGACGAAGAGCGGCACGACGAGGACGAGCGTCGAGAGGACTTCCGCGCGCTCACCCCACGACGGTTCGAGCATCCGCGTGCATAGGAACGTCGCCACGAACACGAACAGGTTCTGCGCCACGAGCGCCATCACCACGAACGGGTCCGGTTGCTTCACGCAGTCGGCGAGCCACACCGCGTCCCGCCGGCGCTGCTTCACCCGGAACGCCAGACGCAGCCGGTTGAGCCGATAGAACCCCATCTCCACGCCGGCGTAAAACCCGGCAACGAGGATCGAAATCAGGATGGCGAAGATCGACAGCGCCGTCATTCCGCCTCCCTCTCATCCGCGTCGCCCGCATCGCGGGACACGGGACGCGCCTCGCCCGGCGCGCCGCCGACGTATTCGACGAGCACCTCTTCGACGCTCCGCCCGCGCACGCGCATAATCGTGAAGCGGACGCCGCCCCACGACACCTGCTCGCCCTCCTTCGGCAGGTGGCCCAGGAGCATGAGCACGAACCCTCCGAGCGTCGCGGGCCGGCGGTCGGTCACGGACATGCCGAACATCTCCGCCCAGTCGGCCACCGATGTCCGCCCCGGCAGAAGCCAGCTGTTCTCGCCGCACGCCCGCGCCGAGAGTTCCGGCCGGTCGTACTCGTCGTGAATGTCCCCCACCAGCGCCTCCACCACGTCTTCGAGCGTCACGAGACCCGCGGTGCCGCCGTATTCGTCCACGACGACCGCCGTCGTGCGCTTCTCGCGGCGGAACTCGGCGAGGAGCGACTCGACGGATTTCGTCTCGGGGACGAACCAGGGTTTTTCGATCATCGCGTCGAGCGGAGTGTCGGGGTCGAGCAGCGCCCGGCGGGCGTCGAGGATGCCGAGGATGTCGTCGGGCGAGGAGCCGTAGACCGGCACGCGCGAGTGGCGCGTCGCGCGGATGAGATCGTGCAGCTCGGACATCGGCCGGCCCCGGCGGAAGAGCACCAGGTCGACGCGAGGCACCATCACCTCGCGCACCGTGACGCGCGAGAAGTCGACCAGCTCGCGCATGAGCACCCCTTCGCGACGGTCGATAAGCCCGCGCTCCTGGCTCTCGTCGATGAGCATCTTCAGCTCCTCGGGTGTCACGCGGGGCGAGCGCGGGTGCCGGCCGATCAGCGCCGCAGTGAAGGGCCTGGCCACGACGCCGAGCGCGACGCGCAGCGGCCAGAGCAGCTTCTTCAGGCCCCAGATCATCGGCGCCGTCGCCGCGGCCAGGAACGGCGTGAAGCCGAGCGCCACGACCTTCGGCGTGATGTCGCCGAAGAAGATGATCACCGCCGGCGCCGCCAGGCCGAACACCGTCGCGCGCAGTTCGTGGCCGTGATGTGCCAACGCGATGGCGTGCGTGCTGGCGACGGCGTAGAAGGTGACGTTGACGAGGAGGTTGCCGAGAAGAAGCGTGAGGAGGAGGTCGCGGGGCTCGGCGAGGAGCCGCGCCACGAGCCGTCGAAGCGCGTGGGTCGAGCCGGCCCAGACGGCAAGCTGCTGGCGCTCGAGCGAAAAGAGCGCGGTCTCGGCACCCGAGAACAGGGCCGAAAAGGCCAGCAGCACCGCCAGGAGTAGATAAGTCGTCATGAGGCTCCCCGTTGCTCCACTCGCACCCGGCGATTCCAGGCCTTCTTTCCCGTCCCGTCAAGCCGACCCGCGGCGGCCCAAAAGAATCGGGGCGAGTCCGATGTGTCGGGCTCGCCCCGGAGGATCACAGGGGTGACAGGCAGGAATGCCTGTCCCACTAGTTCGGCGTCGCCGGGGGCCTCGGCAGCGGGGCCGTGTCGGCCGGGGGCGTCGCGCCGGCGGGCGGAGTCGTGGTGCCGGCGGGCGGAGTCGTGCCCGAAGGCGGCGGCTTGGGCGCCTCGAGGTCCGGGATGGCGATGGGCGCCGCGGGCTTCGTCTGGCCGCGGAAGAGACGGTGACAGGAATTGCACGTCATGTAGAGCCGCGCGTAATTCCGGTCGGCCTGTTCGAGCTGGTTGGCGTCGGCCGATTTCGCGACCTCAACCGAGTAATCCTTCACGTCCTCGGCGAGACGCTTGTACGCCGCGGCTTCGTCGCCGACGGCGGAGGCGAACGCGGGCTGATACTTGCCGATGTCGCCGGCCGACACGGCCAGGCGCGCGGCGGCGTCGCGGACCTGCTCGGGCGAGCCGGCGGTGAGCCGGTCGACGAGGAACAGGTGGACGGTGCGGATTTCCTTCATGATCACGGCGAGGTCGGTCTTCTGTCCAACCTTCGAGTTGACGGACTCGGCGCCCGACTGGACCGCGTAGGACTGCTCGATGGGGCCGGTGCCGCAGCCCCAGAAGCCCACGAGCATCGTCGCGGACGCCACCACGACCAAGGCCAGGACGCCTGCGTTCATCTTCATCGGTCTCTCCCCTTTGGACGACGATTCCTGCGGCCCTCGACGCGCTCGGGGCCGCGAGCCTTCCGAACGGTCACCAAGTCCGCCGGTCGAAACTCAACGTGCCGCCCACGAGCTTCAGGCGCAACGTGTCGCGGCCGTCCGACTCGACCACGTCGGGATTAATGCGATAGACGACGCGCTGGCCGCGTCGCTCGTCGACGACCAGCTTCGCGAACCTGAGCCGCGTGAGGTGAAAGGAGACGCGGGGGGCATCCATCTTCAGGGCGCGCGCCAAATCGGTCACGCACATCTCGCTCTTGAAGAGGTGCCGCAGAATCGTCAGCCGCGTCTTGTCCCCCATCGCCTTGAAAAACTCCGCGCACGTCTCGAGCCCGTCCTCCGTCATGGCGCCCCTTCCTCAAGATGAGTCGTCCCCGTTGTATGTGGAGCGTCCCTCCGTCAGGACAGACTCCCCTTCCACGATTTATCGGCTATTATAGGCCGGAAGCTTAGCCTGTCAAAAAGAAAAATGTTTTTCGGCGTTTGCGTAACATCTTGCCCCGTCGAGGGCTGCGTCGATATTGAGCTTGATTTCATGCCGCCGGCACGCTAGTTTTGTCGCCTTGTGCCGGATGATTCCGGTCTATTCCATATCGGACGGGCTCCGTGGACCTCTCCAGCCGTCGACAATCTTACGTCGCCCGCGCCGTCCGACGGCTTGCCGACGACCTCGGTTTCCACCCCGTCGCCATCGCCCGGCCCGAGCTGTCCGACCTCGCCCGACTCGGCGAGCACGTCCTCATCCGCCGGCACCCCGACGGGTTCGAACAGGTCATCGCCATCGCCCCCGGCGACACCGTCGAGGCTCTCACCGGTGCCGCCGATGAGGCGGAGCGGTTCCTGGCGGAGAACCCCGCCCTGGCGCGCGACAACAAGCTGCGCGTCTTCATGGTGGGCATCGGCGTGGGCAAGGTCGCCGGCGACCTGCGCAAGCGATCGCTCAGGGAGACGCGACTCCTCGAGGACCAGGTCGTCGTGAGGCGGTTCTTCCTCTCGCTCGACCGGCGGAGGCTCTACGCGGCGGCGAGTCCCTGGAGTTTCGCGCCCGGCTTCGAGATCAATCCGTGCGATCCCGACGAGAACGTGTTCGTCGAGCTGGTCCGCCGGGACCGGTATCTCGAAGGCCCGGCGAAGGACCTGAGCGACGAGGAACACCGCACGGCGCTGGCGCGGGACCAGGTCTTCCTGAGCGGGCTGACCGGCGGCCGGGCGGTGATGCGGACGATCCTCGCGGCAACCGTCCTCATCTGCCTGGGGCTCGATCTTCTCGGGGCCGTCACGCCCCAGACGCTGCTGAAGGCCGGGGCGAAATCGAACGGGCTCATCGAGGCCGGGCAATACTGGCGGCTCGTAACGCCCATCTTCCTGCACGTCAACTTCGTCCACATGCTCGTCAACATGGCCGGGCTCTATTTCCTGGGCGACACGCTGGAGCGCATCTACGGATCGATGAAGTTCGCGCTGATCTACTTCGTGTCGGGCATCGCGAGCGTGGCCGCCTCGTTCGAGCTGGGGCCGGCGATGATGGTCGGGGCCTCGGGCGCGGTGTTCGGCCTGGCCGGCGCGCTCGTCGTCTACGGCTTCCGCCACCGCGCGCGCATCCCGGCAAGGTTCAGCACGATGTTCGGCGCCGGCCTTCTGCCGCTCATCGGCATCAACATCCTCTTCGGCGTCCTGGTACCCGGGGTGGACAACTGGGCGCACCTCGGCGGCCTCGTCTCCGGCGCGCTCGTCGCGCTCTTTCTGGCGCCGCTTGCCGACGAGACGACGCCCCCGGGCTGGCGGTCTCCGTCCCGCATCCTGGCGCTCGCGCTCACCGGCGTCGTCGCGGGGTGCGTCGCGTGGGGAGCCTGGCAGTTCTTCAAGGGGCCGGACGTCTTCGGGACCGACGCGAAGTGGACGCTCTCGAGGCGCATTCCGGGCGGCGTGAATCTCGACATCCCCGCGACCTGGGCGAAGGCCCCGCCCGCCGCCGGGGATAGCGCCGCGGAGTGGGTATCCACGATCTATGACGCGCGGATCGAAGCGCGGGCCGTCGACGCCTCGAAGGACACGGACATGGCGCTCGCCCTGGAGTTGAAGCGCCTGCGCGGGAAGGACTTCCACATCGTGCCGGAGACGAACGAGAGGCTCGGCCAGCTCGTCCATGACCTCTACACGCGCGCGCGCGTCGACTTCCGCCTCGCCGGACCCAACGGCCGCATCCGGCAGGAATCGCTCATCCTCATCGGCAGCAAGTCGCTGCTCTCCATCGGCATCGAGTTCCCCGGCGCCCTCTCCGCCTCGCTCAACCCCGTGATCGAGCGGATCAGTTCCTCGCTTCCGAGGCCGCAGTGAAGACCAGTCTCAAATTCCAAAAAGACAAATCCCAATCAAACTCCAAGCTCCAATTTCCAAGCCCGGATCGCGGCGTATTTCCGCTTCCTTGGAATTTGAGATTTGGCGCTTGATTGAAATTTGTCTTTTGGAATTTGCAGTTTATCAGTCCATGGGCTCATCGACGAGCGCCTTGCAGATGTCGTCCATGACGGCGCGCGCGGCCCAGTTGCCGTGGGTGTCGTTGGCGAGGATGGAGAAGACGAGCACCTGCCCCCCGCGATTGAAAGCGTAGCCGGAGAGCGCCGCGACGCCGTCGAGCGTGCCGGTCTTGGCGAGGACTTTGCCGCGATAGGCGGGGTTATTGAGGCGCTTGCGCATCGTGCGGTCGACGCCGGAGACGCCGAGCGAGTCGACGAAGTCGTCGGCGAAGTCGGAGTTGAAGGCCCAGCCGAGCACGGTCGCGAACTGCCTCGGCGAGAAGCGGTTCTCGCGCGAGAGCCCCGAGCCGTCGGAGACCGCATAGGTGCCGGGCTTGATGCCGACGTCGGCCAGGAAGAGCGACGCGGCCTTCGCGCCCGTCTCGAACGTGCCCGTGCCGAAGGCCTTGGCGCCCGTGCGCTTGAAGAGCATCTCGGCGTAGAAGTTCTGCGAGTTCTTGTTGCACACGCTCACGGCGTCGATGATCTTCGACGAGTGGATGATGTGGACGCGCTTGTCGTCGGGCGTCACGCGCGGCGGGGCGTTTCGCGCGGGGCGGACGCTCCCGTTGATGGCGATGCCGGCGCGCTTCATCTCTTCGGCGAGCGCGGCGCCGAAGAACGCGGTCGGGTCGTCGACCGGGATGAAGAAGGTCTCCTCCGCGCGTCCGGCGAGCCACGAGCCGCTGACGACGACGTCCGGGGCGCCGGGCTTGTGCGTGATGACGAGCGGGCGCGCCGACGCGGCGGAGCGGCTCGACGCGCACGAGACGCGGTTGACGAGGGTGTAGTAATGCGCGTCGGGCTCGAAGCGGACGCTGACGCCTCCGGCCGATGAGACGACGACGTTCTGGCAGGAGTCGTTGAATCCGAGCGCGCCGACCGGGGCCTCGTACCACCGGCCGAGCTGCTCCGCGGGCCAGTTCATATGAGTGAACCGCCGGTCGAAGAGCGTATCGTCGAGGATGAGGTCGCCGGTGATGCTGCGGATGCCGCGCTTGACGAGGATCTCGGCCCACGTCCGCAGCAGGAAGCTCACGTCGCCGTTATGAAAGCGCCCGGAGATGCTCGGGTCGCCGTCGCCCTGGACGATGAGGTTGCCCTTGAGGACACATCCCTCGACCGGCCCGTCGGCCCAGAAAAGCGTCTGGAACTGGAAGCCCTCGCCCAGCGTCCGGAGCGCCGAGGCCGTGGTGATGATCTTCTCGTTGGACGCGGGGGTGAAAAGCTCGTCCGCCCGCTGCGCGAAGAGCACCTTGCCCGAGGGCATGAGCGTGACGCACACCCCGAGCCGCCCGGCCTGCTTGCCGTTCTTGCCGTTCAGCGCCGCCGTGATTCGCGCCGTGAGGTCCGCGCCCGCGGACATCGACATCGCCGAAATTGCCAACACTGCCGCCAGAATCGTCCCCGCCCTTTTCACAATCACCTCCGAGATCACAACGCCGCGGGAATCGCGACGTATCGTTCGTTCTGTTTTTCGATCCTCGCCAGCGGCTGCCGGTCGTGGTCCCACGCCATGAGCCAGCGTCCCGCGCACGCCTCGTCGAGCAACTTCACTTTCGCCGCGAAGGTTTCCGTCGGGTTGAGGTCATAGGCGGTGATCCAGTTGGGCCGGACCCACGCCGCGCCCGGCATGATGTCGCCCGGAAAGCACACCGTCTCGCCGAGCGATCTCGCGACGACGAGCTGGTGCCCGCGGGAATGCCCGCCGGTCCACTCGCACACGACGCCCGGCGCGACCTCGACCGCCCCGTCGATGAGCTGCAGGCGCCCCGCCTCCTCGAGCGGCAGAAAGTCCCGCGGGTCATAGCCGGCGGAGGTCAGCGCGTCGGGGTGTGTCGCATCATCCCACTCGCGGCGCTGCACGACGTAACGCGCTTTCGGGAACGTCGGACGGAGTTCGCCTGCGACTTGAAGGGTATTTCCGCCGCAATGGTCAAAATGAAGGTGCGTGTTCACGACCACGTCCACGTCCTCGGGCCGGTAGCCGGCCTTGGCCAGCTCGGCAAGCAGCGCGCCCTCGGTGAAATCATGGTGCCTGCGGTCCTTCTCGGGCAGCTTACCGCCGATGCCGGTCTCCACGAGGACGACCGCCTCCGGGGTGCGGATGAGGAGGCAGTTGATCTCCAGCGGCACGCGGTTGAGATCATCGGGCGGCATGATCTTCCGCCATATCGCCCGCGGCACGACGCCGAAGACGGTGCCGCCGTCGATGCGGAAGACGCCGTCGGAAAGGATGTGGCAATCGAAGCGGCCGAAGGTAAAATGCATCGATGCCATCCCGCTAAGGCGACGAGGAAACAAGAGGTCGTAACGTGACCGAGACCGAACGGCTGAAGGAGTTCACCGGGCGTGTGGTGGTGATCGACACGGACAGCGATCTCTTGTACGTCGGGACGCTCGTTTCGGCGGATGAGAGCGTGCTGGAGCTGAGCGACGCCGACGTTCACGACAGCCGTGCGACGAGTGCGACGCGCGACCTCTACATTATCAACGTGGCCAAATTCGGGGTCAAGAAAAATCGAGACCGCGTGCTCGTCCGCATGGCGCGCGTCGTCAGCATCTCGCCCGTCGAAAGCGTCACGGCCTACTGACCGAGCGGCGACGCCCCTTACTTCCCCTTCTCCGGCCCCTTCTCCGGAATCGCCACCGGGCTCAGGTCGATGGAGTCGACGATCTGCTTGAACGCTGGGGCGATCTCCTTGTCGCGGCTCTCGGCCTCGACGAAGATCGAGGTGAACATGAGCGCCCCGCGCAGGACGTCGACGGTGAAGCACTTCATCGCCCGGTCGCCCTTCTTCGCGGAGTAGTCGGTGCGCACGGCGGGGTTGCCCCCGATCGTAAGCTCCGTCTGGCCGGTGACCTTCTGATCGCTGAGCTGCGCGACGGAGGTGGCCATCTTCTGCCCGGCGATCTTCAGGAACTCCTTCTCGTGCCCCTTCACGGCGGTGTCGTACTTCGCCCCGTAGAGCGCCTTGAGGTCGCGCACGTAGCAGATCACCGCTTCGTCGCTCTTCACGTCGGCCTTCGAGTAGGTGAGCTGGCAGAAGGGCGTCGTGCCTCCGGCGGCGCTTCCGGTGGGCGAGACGATCGCCAGCTCCCAGTCCTTCTCCGGGCGCGTGATGCGGAAGCTGAACTCGTAGTTCACGTAGGTGCCGCCCTTCACCTCCGGCTTCGGATACTGCCCGTGCGCCAGCGGCGCAATCGCCGTCAGCGCCTTCTCCATCTCCGCCTTGGCCTCGACGTACTTCTTCGCTTTGTAGAGGTCCGACGCCTTCGCGAGGGCGTCCGAGACCTCGTCGGCGAGAGCCGCGCAGGCCGCAAAGCACGCCGCAAGGACCAGCATCGCCACGCGAATCTTCATGACTCCGCCTCCCGCGGGTTGGCGGGCACGATCCCGACGAGTCGGGATGCCCCTACAAAGGAAGATCAGCCTTTCAACACCGCCAGCGGCACGAGCCGCGCGACGATGCGGGCGAGGCCGGCGTCGACGACGACGCGGATGACCTCGTCGATGTCCTTATACGCCTGGGGCGCCTCTTCCTTCACGCTCCGGCGGTCCTCGGCAATGAGCGTGATGCCCTCCATCGCGCGCTCGAAATCCGCGTCGCTGATGGCCCCGCCGCCGTGCGCATGACGGCCGTGCCTGCCGCCCGCCGCGGCCGAGCGGCTCATCGCGCGGCCGGCGCCGTGGTTCACCGAGTGATACGTCACCTCCGACGCGGGCGTCCCCACCAGGACGTAGCTCGCCGTGCCCATCGACCCCGGAATCAGCACCGGCTGGCCCACCGCCGCGTAGGGCGTTCCCTGCATCCGCGACGCCGGATAGGCCCGCGTCGCCCCCTTGCGATGCACCCACACTTTCCGCCCGTCGTGCTCCTCCTGCTTCGCCATGTTATGCGGCACGTCATAGATAATCGGCAGCGGCGCATTCCCGATCATGTGCCGCAGGTTCCTCCGCACCAGCAGCGTCATCACCTCCCGGTTGACGAACGCAAAGTTCGCCGCCGCATACATGGCGCCCACGTAATCCCACCCCTCGCGCGTCTCGGCCTCGAGGAAGGCAAGGTGCCGGTTCGGCGAGATATCCCCCGTCAGCTTCGAGGCCAGCTTCATGTAATCGTCGCCGACCTGGTGCCCGAGGCCCCGCGAGCCGGAGTGGATCATCACCGTGAGGCCGCCCTTCTGGAGCCCCCACGCCCCGGCCAGCGCCTCGTCCTCGACGCAGTCGACGGCCTGGATCTCGATGAAATGGTTTCCGCCGCCGAGCGTGCCGAGCTGGCTCTTGCCGCGTTCCTTCGCGCGCGCGCTCACCGCGTTCGGGTCGCCCGGCATCGAGCCCCGGTCTTCGATGTGCTCCAGGTCCGCCGCCTCCTCCGAGGCGTCCCGCGATTCCCAGATGCGGCCGGTGTCGCCCGCGATTTCCTTCACGCCCGAGACACCGCGGGCGAGAATCACCTCCAGCTCCTTCACGGTGAGGCGCAGGTTCGACTTGCCCTCCCCCAGCGGCACATCACGGCGGATCGACTGGGCCAGTTCGGCGGAGTCGATGTCGCCTCGCTTGAGCGGCGTCGTCATCAGGCGCATCCCGCAGTTGACGTCGTAACCCACCGCGGCGGGGACGACGATCTCTTTCAGCCCGACCACGCAGCCGATGGGCACCCCATAGCCGACGTGGATGTCCGGCGTCGCCAGGGCCCGGTCGACCGTGGGCAGCGAGGCGGCATCCATGAGCTGCCGGATCGCATCCTCCTCGATGCGGATCGCCTGGGACGCGTAGATCGTCGCGTCCACGTGCATGTTCCCCTCGCGAGGGACGAGCAGTCGATTGTTGTCGAGGCGCTTCATGGGGCTCCTCCGCTTCCCGGACTCCCCCTTACTGTACCGCCCGCCGCCGCGGAAAGCAATCCTTCATATTTCAATGAACCCGGCCCTATGACTTTTCCATCGCCCCTCCCCACGTCCTTCAAGCCGCCCCATGCGCATCACCTCCCCGCCTCACCTCGCCTTACCCCCGTTTTCAGCCGAAATACCAAACTTACCAAAGATACCAGCATTCCCTGCATACCAGCTTTTCATCGTTTCGCCAACCTACTCCTCGCGGCCGACGAGTTGAAGGTTAAACGTTGAAGGTTGAAGGTTCCAAGCTGAAGAACCACGCATGG
>JBBIVY010000124.1:0-7445 GCA_037439485.1 Planctomycetota bacterium
CCTGTCGACCACGTCGTCGGCGACACCTGCGCTCCGCCGCCGAGCGCGCCGTGAGCGACGCGCGTTACTTTCTGTCTGCGTCGTCGGTCGGCTGTGCGACGGCGAGCGACGCCGTCTCGGTCGTCGGCTGGGCGGGCTTTTCCTTGAAGGCGAAGATGAAGAAGCTGTGGTGGGTCAGGCATTCCTGCCTGACGCAGCGGCTCACTTGCTCCCGGCGTTGTCGTCGGTCGGCTGCTCGATAGTTGCCGCTGCGGTCTGTGTCGCGGCGGGAGTCTCGTCCTTGAAGGCGAAGATGAAGAACACCGCGACGACGATGAGCGCGAAGCCGACGATGTAGTTCCAGCGGATCTTCTCTTTGAGGTAGAGCGCCGAGAAGGCACAGAAGACGACGAGCGTGATGACCTCCTGGATGGTCTTGAGTTGCGCCGTGCTGAACTGCGCGCTGCCCCATCGATTTGCCGGGACCTGCAGGCAATACTCGAAGAACGCGATCCCCCACGAGATGAGGATCACCTTCCACAACGCCACCTCCTTGAACTTCAGATGTCCGTACCACGCCGCGGTCATGAACACGTTCGACATCGTCAAGAGCACAATGGTCAGCATGGCGGAGAGATCCTTTCGCTCTTCGGGGGATGGACAAAAGCTGGATTATACCACGTCCGGAGGGCCTGTAAAGCGGCGGAAAGCTTGTCGAAACGGCCTCCGTGGAATACACTGATAAGTACGGGTTCAGTCGATGCCGGTCATTCACGGGGAGAAACACATGCTTGCCAGGCGATTGTTCGAAGAGATTGTGGTCGGGTTGCTCGTCAGTGCCGCCGCCTTCGGGGCGTATAAGCCGACGACGCCCGCGCCCGTCCCGGCGGGGGCGGTCGAGGTGAAGGCGCCGGGGAACCTGGACAAGCCCGGGACGACCTACGTTCTGACCGCGGACGTCAAGAGCGCAAGCGGCGTCTTCTGCCTCCAGAAGGACGTCACGCTCGACCTCAACGGCCACACGGTCGAGTACGCCTCCGCGGCCTACGAGCACGTGCCGAACGGCGGCTTCGAGACGGGCGACATCGAGCCCTGGGACGCGACGAAGGCCCCCGGCGCCCGCGTTGTCGAGTGCGACAAGGCCCGCCCGTTCATCGGCAAGTTCCTCTGCGTCCTGCCGCAGGGCGAGGAACTCGTGTCGCCCCTCATCAACCTGCCCGTGGCGAACCGGACCTACTACGCCATGTGCGGCGTCACCGACACGAACCGCGCGGTGCTCATCAGCGTGGAGGATGAGAAGGGCAATCCCGTCACGTGCGCGTTCAAGTTCGCCGACAAGACGCGCCCGTGCTGCCCGCAGCAGGGAAGCCCGAAACTCGGCGGCGGATTCGTCTTCGCCCAGATCTTCGGTCAGCCCGCCGGCAAGTATCGCATCCGCGTGAAGTGCGTGAAGGGCCCCGCCGAGGTTGACGAGATCGACATCCGCCCCGCGATGGACGCCGGCATCGCCATTGTTGACAAGGTCTTCCCGTGGGCCTATTACAAGTGCATCCACGACGCCGATTACGCCGCGTTCTTCGACCTGACCAAGCCCGGCAGTTCGACCGAGCCGATGGAAGGCGTCCCGCGCGTGACGGGCGAGGGCACGATCACGATCCGGAACGGCGTCATAAGGAGCGGTTTCGAAGGCATCCGTTCGTGGGGCGTTCAATCCACCGCGGCGGGCGTGAAGGTGAAGCTGGAGAACGTGCGCTTCGAGGCCTCGGGCATCAACACGAACGCCGTCGACGTGCCCATGGCCGACATCAAGGACTGCCTCGTCGACGTGCATACGCCCTTCATCATCGACCGGCATCGCATCGCCGACATGGCGGTGAACCTCGCGGGCCCGGGGGCGTCGATGGTGACGGACTCGGAGTTCCTCGGCGGCCAGGGGTGCCTCTCGATCCACGGCGCGGGGACGGAGGTTGCGAACTGCCGGCTCGTCAACCGGCAGACCGTGACCAACCATTACTCGATCGCCGCGCACCAGGACGGGCTGAAGATCCACGACTGCCGCTTCGAGCCTGAGATCGGCTCCGGGATCGAGATCTTCCGCGGCTCCCACTGCGAGATCTATGGCAACGTGTTCAAGATCGTCTCGGCCCCGCCGAACTGCGAGTACCGCTTCTCGGATTACTCCACCAACGCCGTCCGCGTCACCGACTACGACGCGAAGCCGGGCGCGCCGGGCGTCTGCGCGAACAACCGGATTCACGACAACAAGTTCTTCATCACCGGCAAGGAGTACCCGCAGTTCGACAAGTACCTTCCCATGGCCTACGGCCTCTTCGTCTCGGTCGGCGGGGGGACGACGTACGCGTCGAACAATGAGTTCGTCGTGGACCAGCAGGGCGGCAAGCAGAGCATCGCCTGCGCCGTCTACATCGGCGGGTCCTCCAACGGCGGCGAGTACGTCGGCAACAGGATCACGACGAACTGCCCGGCGTTCTGGGTGGCCTCGCGCTACGGCAAAGCGGCCAACGTCCTCATCAAGGGCAACACCATCACCCGCGCGGCCGACGCGAAGGAGGACTTCGCCCCGTTCGAGTTCGGATGGTGGCAGAATGCGGCGAAGGACGTGCGGCTCGTCTCCAACACGCTCAAGGGGCTCGACTTCGACGTCTTCCTCAATACCTATTCCGGCGTCGACAAGAGCGCCTGGTCCGTCGGCTGGACGCTGAAGGTCTCGGTGGTGGACGCCGCGGGCAAACCCGTGGCGGGCGAAGAGGTGAAGGTCCGGAGCGCGTCGGGCAGGGAGACGGTGCTCAAGACCGACGACAAGGGCGTCGCCTCGGCGGACCTCGTGGAATTCACGGCGATGGGCAATGACCGCACGGCGGCCGGGCCCTACCAGGTGACGGCGCGCGGGGCGACGGAGACGGTGGAGATGAAGTCGGACAAGGCGGTCACGTTGACTCTCAAGTAGGGGCACGCCATGGCGTGCCCGGTTTTTTGCGAAACAAACCGCGTTCGCGCGTGTTGAAACATCGGGTTGGTTCACGTTCCCCCCGAATCTGTACCGCCTGGAGGCGGCAGGAGGAGGCTGAATGCACGCGGGAAAGCGCCCGGCCGGACGCATGGCGCGCGGGTTCACGCTGGTGGAGCTGTTCCTGGTGATCGTCATCATCGGGGCGCTGGCGGCGCTGTTGATGCCGTCGGTCTTCCACGCCTCGCAGAAGGCGAGGGCTCTTGAGTGCCAGAATAACCTGCACCAGATCTACCTGGGCTTAGAGCAGTACCGCATCGCGAACGAGGGGCTCTATCCGTTCGTCGCCGACCTGCCGTCGCTGAAGCTCAACAAGATGCCGGCGCTTTGCGACGTGTTGAAGCCCTACACGGGAAACCCGAACGTCTTCAAGTGCCCGTCGGACAACCACCGGCGATTCGAGATGGAAGGATCGAGCTACGAGTTCACGCAATCCCCGCGGGTCGCCGGGCAGCGGGTGATGCAGGGGGCGTGGATGCAGCGGCTGGGCTCGACGGCCATTCCGCTGATGTGGGATTACGAGGATTTCCACGGCGACGCCGGCAAACCGGCCTCCCGCAATTTTGTTTACGTGGACGGGCACGTGGGCGCCTCGCACGGGCTGCCGACGGATAACTCCACGAACTGAGGGACGAACATGACCACGCAGCCGCCCAAAGGCCCGACTCCCGCGCAGTTCCACCGCGGCCCGCGCGTCGTCGTCAGGAAGGTCGACCCTTCCGTCGCCGAGAAGGAGAAGGACCGCGCGCAGCGTAAGTACATCGTCTGGGGCATGGGCGCCGTCGCCGGCCTCGTGGTTGTGTGGGCGGCCTGGTCGCTCTGCGGCGGATGGTTCCAGTCGACACCCCCGGACCCGGAGAAGGTTTCGGGCAAGGAGCTGGCGACGTATCTGGCCTCCGACAAGTTCGACGCGCTGTCGGACGACATGAAGGACGAATACTCCAAGGAGTTGCAGCGGCTTCCGGCCGACAAGCGACGCGAGATGTTCGGCGCGGAGGGGGTCTCCCAGGAGGACCGGCAGAAGATCTTCGGGGCGATCTCCCGGGCGCGGCAGAAGCAGCAGGCGGAGGATATTCGCAAGTTCTTCGCGCTCAGCCCCGAGGACCGCGCCGCCGAGTTGGACAGGCGCATCGCCGAGGAGGATGCCCGCCGGGCGAGCTTCCGCGACAACGGGGGACGCCCGCCGCGCCCCGACTCCGCCGATAATTCCACCCGCGCCGGCGGCGGCACCGGCGGACCTGGCGCGCCCGGCGGCTTCGGCCGCGGCGGCGGCGCCGGCGGTCCTCCCGATGCCAAGGGCGGCGGACGCCGAGGGGGCCCGACGGCAGACCAGTTCCAGCGCGGCATGGAGCGCCGGCTCGACGGCACCACGCCCGAAGACCGCGCCTACACGGCCGAGTACCGCCGGCTCATGCAGCAGCGCCGTCAGCAGCTCCAGGCGCAGAAGAAATAGCGCCTCGGATGCGGCAGGCAAACATATCAAGATAACATCGTGGTGAGTTTGTAAGAGCGTCCTGACGCGCGATATTCCCTGTTGCAGAAATCAAACGTGTCGTAAGTGATGTTCTGGCAATGGGTTGTGGCGATTTCTGCCTTCCTGCCTCTGCGGCGATGTTCATCCTCCGCAACATCCGCGAACTTCCGCGTTTTGTTCAATGGATTCGACATCCCCCTTGTCCGTCTGTAACTCCGTGTTTCAACAGCACTTAGAACGACCGGGCCGTTGAATGCGCTGAACACCCCCTTTTGGCACGCGGTTTGCTGAATACCCCGGGGTGTCAAGTCCCCTGCGGACGTTCGTGGACGCGGGGGGCGGGCGACTCGGGCCGCCCGTGGGTACGAAATTTCTGCAGAACGTGGAGGATTTCATGCGCAACTTGCGCGTAATGGGGTATGTGTTAGCATCGGTGCTTGCGGCATCAACGGCGCAGGCGGCTCTTCTGAATCTGCCGTTCAAGTATCCGATGGTGGAGGCGTCGTATCTGTCCGCCTCCTATGACGCGGACAATATCAGCACAACGACGGGGCGGCTGGCCGTAAGCGGCTTTACGGGCCAGTATGTGGCGACGTCCTCGTCGACGCCGCAGACGCTGTCGCCGTTCGGGACGTTCGAGGCGCGCATCAACATCGTGGCCGCCTCGGGCGTTGCGACGGGTGGAAGGCTCTATGTGACGGGAAACGTGGACGGGGTCCCCGGGAATGAACTGCTGTATCAATCGTCGACGCTGCTGAGGTTCGGCTCGGGCGCGGACGACAAGTTCGAGGTCGTGTTCCGGGAGGATACGACGACGGCGCTGGCCGCGGCGGGGTCCGAGGTCAGCATCATCATGGAAGCGCAGCACATTCCTCTGTTCCCGAACACCGTGGACCCGACCTACACGGTTGACTTCGCCTCGAATGGGCTCGGTCTCGACAAGGCGGACATGTATGCGTCTTCCGTTCCGGAGCCTGCGACGCTGATGCTCCTGGCCTCCGGAGCGATTGCGGGGATGTCCTATATTCGCCGCCGCCTTTCGTAAACGGTGTATGTAACGGAGCACGCGGGACGCTCGTAGCTCCCGCTTGACGGGGGGTGTTCGCCTCCGACGTTGGCAGGGGACCGCAGGCCGACGGGTGGAGTGATGATGCGCGGCGCGGGGCCGTCGTGGCCCGGGCCGATCCCGAAGACCTTTTCCTGCTATGGAGGTGTATGTCTATGGGAAGCTATGTAAGCCGCCTTGTCTCCGGTCTTAAGCGTCGCACGAGCGGGACGTCCGCACGCGCCGGCATGGAGCAGCTTGAGGATCGCACGCTCATGTCGGCCGCGGTGCTGAACCTCCCCATCGATTACCCCTCGATCACCTTCGACGGGGGCGGGTCGATGTCCTACGACCCGGCGACGCACGCCCTTCACGCCCAGGGCACGCCGTTTGCCTATCGGCAGTCGGCCGCCGTTCCTCCGGTGCCGATCCTGAGCGGGTCGGTCAAGCTGGACATCCTGGTCGACAACACGGGCGCGCTGATCGGCGGCGTCGCCGGCAGCGACCTCGTCATCCAGGGGCAGATCGACGTCGACGGCGACGGGACGATCGACTACTCCGGCACGCTCTTGACGGGCGACGTCCTGGAGTTCGGCGCGTTCGATTCGGGCACGACCGACCAGTACGCCTACCGCTTCGCCGCCACCGGCGGGGCGCTCGTCGCGGCCGGGTACTTCACCGGCGAGGACATCGGCATCCAGACCAACTCGGGCAACTCCACCTACGTCGGCGACTGGACCGTGGCGTTCGGCGGCACGGTTGAGGGCAAGGTCGGCCCGACGGTGCGTCCGGACATCGACGTCGAGAAGTACGTCAAGCCGGTCGAGGACATGTCGCTCGAAGGGTTTACCCCGGGCTTCTGGAAGCAGTGTCAGCACCTCCAGTACTGGACCGGCTACAAGACCACCGATTCCTTCGAGAAGGTCTTCGGCGTCAACATCTCCTGCTCGAACCCGACGCTGCTCTCGGCGCTGTCGACGGGCGGCGGCGGACAGCAGGCCCTGATGCGCCAGGCCGTGGCGGCGCTGCTGAACGCGTCGAACGACAACGTCAACTACCTCTACTCGGCCCAGGACGTGATCCAGATGGTGCAGCAGGCCTTCGCGTCCGGCCAGTATGACCAGACGACGAGCCTCCTCGAGACGCAGAACAATCTCGAAGGCGACATCACGAAAGGCATCACTCCGGGCTTCGGCATTGACGCCGATTCGGCCCCGGGCCTTTCCGTCGCGGTCGGCACGCCGGTGATCTTCACCTACGTCGTCACGAACCCGGGCGGCGCCTCCCTGGCCGACGTCGTCCTCACCGACGACAACGCCACGCCCGGCAAGACGTCCGACGACTTCCACCCGGCCGCCATCGTGACCGGCGACGGCTTCAACGTCGGCGACGTCAACATGAACAACCGGCTTGACCCCGGCGAGCAGTGGCTCTATTCCGCCATCACCTGCGTCAAGTGCGCCGGACAGTTCAAGAACATCGCCGTCGTCACCGGCACCCCGGTTGATGCGAACGGCACGCCCATCGCCAAGGACGTGAGCGACACCGACGTCGCCTACTACATCGCCAAGAAGACGTCGACGGGCGGCTGCGGCGGTTGCGGCGATCACGGCGGTTACAGCGGCGGCTGCGGCGGCTACAACGGCGGTTGGGGCTATCACGACAACAACTGCGGCACGAAGCCGCCTGTCTGCGTGAACCTCTGGCAGCAGAACTGGCGGGGCTGGAACAAGGCCATCGGCCGCGGTTGCGGGCTGTTCTCTTACTTCGGCAAGGGCTGCTGATCGGTTGCCGGCTCTAAAGTGCAGCGACAGGGGTCCGTTTCCGGCGGACCCCTGTCGCCTGTACGGCCCCGCGGGTTTCCTCTTGCCCCGGCCGCGCCCGTCTTCTACAATCGCCCCGGTTACTGGCGATCCCGG
>JBBIVY010000124.1:7545-10758 GCA_037439485.1 Planctomycetota bacterium
TCTTGCCCCGGCCGCGCCCGTCTTCTACAATCGCCCCGGTTACTGGCGATCCCGGAAGGACCGTCCATGTCGTCGACGAAAAGACCCCGGCCCGGCGCGTCTACCTCCGCCGCGAGGCCCCCGGCCCCGGCCGACCCGCCGATCTCGCGCGTCGATGCCGTCCTCCTCGGCCTCATCCTCCTCCTGGCGGCGGGGCTCTGCTTCTACGGACTCGACACGCAATGCCTCGGCCTCGACGAGATGTGGACCTACTGCATGTCCGACTTCCCGTCGATGGAGTATATGCTCAGCGTCGGCAAGGCCGCGGTCGATGCGCATCCGCCGCTGCATCACATCTTCTATTACGGGTGGATCAAGTTCGTCGGCTCCTCGCCCACGGTGCTGCGCCTGCCCTCGGCGGTCGCCGGATTCCTCGCCGTCGGCGCGGTCTTCCTGCTCGGGCGGAGGCTCTATTCCACGCGCGTCGGGCTCATGGCCGCGGCGCTCCTCGCGGTCTTCTCCAACGAGGTCTTCTATTGCCAGGAGGCCCGGGCGAACTCCATGCTCGTCCTCCTCGCGGCGGTCTCGTTCTACTTCTGGATTCCCGTCGCCCGGTCGCTCTCGGGCGGGGCGAAAGCCGGTGGGTTCGCTCACGTCGCCTACACGGCGTGCGTCCTCCTCATGGGCTACCTGCACTACTTCGGCACGCTGCTTGCGGGCCTGCAGGCGATCGCGCTCGTCGTCGTGCTGCTGGTGAACAAGCCGAAGAACGTCCTCGTCGTCTCGTTCTATTTCCTCCCGCTTTTCGCCGCGCTCGTGGCATGGTGGTATGTCTGGATACCCAACTGGCTCAGGACTTTTCAGGAAGGCTCGCCGCTCGTCACCTTCGACGCCCCCACGATCGCCAAGTTCCTCCACTGGATATCCTGGGCGATCATGCCCGCGTGGCGATGGCTGACGCTCGTCGTCCTCGCGCTTTTCGCGTGGATCGTCGTGCGGGCGCTCCTTGACCGCCACGCCCCCGCGGGGCTGCTCCGCCGCGGCGCCGGCGAACGTCCCGCGACGCCTCATGCAGGGCTCCTGCTCGCCCTCTGGCTCACGGCGCCTTTCGCGCTCATCTACCTTGCCTCGTTCGTCACGCGGAGCCTCTATAACGAGCGCAATTTCGTCATCTGCCTTCCCGCGCTGGCGCTGCTCATCGCGCGGGGGCTCGACGGCATCCCCGGCCCCAGGGCGGTCGCTGCGGGCCTCTGCGCGGCGGCCGTGGCGGGGATCTTCTGGGGGCTCGTCTTCGATCAGCGATACTACACGGTCCCGTGCAAGGCGCAGTTTCGCGAGGCCGTCGAGTTCATCGCGGATCGCTGCAAGAACGATCCGAAGTTCGCCCGCGCCCCGATCGCGGGGTATATGTGCGACAACAGGTTCTATGACTATTACTTCGAGCGTTGCGGCTCCGACCGGCGCGTCGACATCCGCCTGCGCGAGGACAAGCGGGCGCTGGAATCCGATCTGAAGCGGATCGAGGCGCTGGTGGAACGCGAGAGGCCCGAGTACGTCTGGTTCGTCCGGGGGCACTGGGTGCCGTCGCAGAAGACCCCGCAGCTCGAGGAATGGTTCAAGGAGCACTGGACGCTTGTGCCGTCCCAGTCGCGCAGCTTCCTCTATGCCGAGGCCCGTCTCTATCGACCCGTGCCGCCGAAGTGAGCGGCGTCTCTTCGGAGTTCGACCATGCCCGCGCAGAAGCAGGCGCCGGAAGTCCCCGTCTTCCCGTCGCGGACCACGACGCTGGCCGCGATCATCCTCTCCACGGGGGTCGGCCTCGGCTGGCTCGTTTACATCTTCGCCAACTCGCCGGGCGTGCCGGTCCACGACGAGCTGACGCACTGCTACATCGCCCGCGGCGCCTGGCATTCGGCCGGCGACCTCCTCGACTTCTGGGGCCGCGTCGTCAACACCGTCGTCTACATGCCGGGCGCGTATTTCGGCCTCCAGGGCGCGCGCATCGAGTCGATCTTCCTGGCGCTCGTCACGGGCCTCCTTGCCGTCCTGCTCGCGAAGCGTCTTGGAGCGAAATACGTCCTCCTCGTCCCGGTCTTCCTCTGGTTCCAGCCCTGGTTCTCCGACACCTCCTATACCTGCACCACCGAGGTGCCGTTCTCGCTGGTGATGGTCGCGTCGATGTGCTTCCTCGCCTCCGACAGCCTCGTCGCCGCCGGCTTCCTCGCCGGGCTCCTGCCGCTCATCCGCCACGAGGGCATCGCCCTCGCCGCGCTCGTCGCCCTCTGGTGCCTCTGGCGCCGGAACTGGCTCGCCGCCGCCGCGGCGTTCGCGCCGCTCGTCCTCTACAACGTCGCCTGCAAGATGGTGCTGAACTCGTGGCCTGTCGCGGCCTACTTCGTCGCGAAACCGACGGAGCACTACGGCTCCGGCCCGTTCTCGCACTTCGTGCCTGCCCTTGCGGCGGGCGCCGGGCTTCCCGTGCTGATCCTCGCGGCGAATGCCGCGGCCCCGGCGCTCGGCTCGGCGAAGCGGATGTTCGTGCTCGGGCTCTATCTCGTCTACTTCGCGATTCACGCGGTGATCTACCGCTTCGGCCTTTTTGCCTCCGGTGGATACGGGATCTTCTTGACGCCGTTGGCCCCGGGCATTGCCGTCGCGGCGGCGTTCGGGTTCGAGTTCATCGTCGATGGCGGCCGCCGGGTGATGGAGTCGGCGCGTTTCAGGCCGGGAGGCATCAGGCTTGCGGGCTGGGCATTCGCGATCGCGTGCGTGATCCTCGTGCTCATCATGGGCTTCGAGACCAAGCCTCGCCCGCTTGACAGCGAAGGCCAGGCGATGAAGGCCGTGGCGCAATGGCTGGAGGATAACGGCCTCGACCGGCAGTCGGTCTACGCGACGCATCCGTGGCTGCGCGAATTCCTGCCGACGCTCGCGAACCGTCCGCCGTACCTGAAGCCCCTCGATCAGGTCGAGAAGGGCGCCGTGGTCGTCTGGGACTGGCACTACGGCACGTCCCAATACGGCCTGAATCCCGACGAATTCAAGGATGTCTCCCGCTGGGTGCGCCTGCGCGCGCCGCGCCTTGTGCTTCCGAACGGAGAGGACGGGGTCGTGGTCTATCGAAGGCAGTAAGGGTGGCTGGGGGCAATATCTGGCCACGGGTGGGAGGGGGAAGGAAGGGGAAAAGCGGAAAAGTTGCCGTGTTATAAGTCGCTGCGGCCACGTGAGTTGTGG
>JBBIVY010000125.1:0-10455 GCA_037439485.1 Planctomycetota bacterium
GTCGGCCTCCATTTGGCGAATCTCTGCGGTTTACGGTGTCCATTAATTGACTCCTCCTACGCTCCTCCCGCTCCCCATGGCACCGCCGTAATAAATAGGGACGCAGGCTATTTATTTACGCCATAACACCTTATGGCGCAATCGGATACGGGTTAGCGCTATGCCTAATAATAAATAGCCTGCGTCCCTATTTATTGGGCCGGAGGGGCTTGGATTACAGGGCAAATGGCTTTGCGCCTGTAGGGACGCGGAAATTTGGGGGCTCTTCTACCAGGGGCTTCGCCCCTGGCTATCTTCGCTCGGGCCGTTGGGCCGAACGGCAAAGAGCCGTGCGAAGGCCCGCCTGCCACGAAACGAGAGCCGGTCTTGCTAAGGAATCGCTATGCGTACTGGAGGTCCCGCTGGCGTGAGATAGAAGCACTCTTGCCTCGCGCGCGTCGGAGCCTTACGGCTTGAACGCGCCGCCGTCGAGGGCTTGCTTCTCGTACTTCGCGATGAGCTTCCGCATGGCGCGGAGCCAGCCTTCCATATCCAAACGCTCTTCGTCGTGGACGAGATAGCTCATGTCGCTGACGCGATTGCAGAAGTGCCGGGCGCGGTCGCGGGCGTGGAGGAACTTCTTGTTGCCCTTACTCATCCCGCGAGGAAGCCGCGTGCGCTCCCAGACCTTGACGAGATTGCGCATCACGGCCTTGCGGTCGGCGATGATCGCCTCGACAATCGCGGCGGCCTTCTTCAGGTGGGCGAGGGACTTCGTGCGATCCGACCAGTGGAGGTTCGACGCGCGGCCGACGTTCTCCTCGACCTCGGCCATCTCGGAGAAGAAGCGCGCATTGTGACGGCAGAGTTCCACCATCGTCAGCAGGATCTCCAGGTTGTCGAGGTTGCGGAGGGGCCGCCGCAGGTTGTCGTGGATGATCGACGCGCAGCGGTCGAGCGCCGACAGCTCTTCCTTCGCCTGAGCGATCTCCGTGCCGTAACGCTCGCGCCAGAACCCGTCGATCTCCAGGTCCTCCCGCGGGATGTCGACGAGGCTCATCTTGCCGACGGGTCCGTAGTGCCAGATCCGCCGCTGGAGCACGGAATAATAGAAGAACATCCGCGCCTCCATCGACCGGTAAAGCTCCGCGAGGTCCGCCTGCTCGGGGCCGAAGTAGTTGACGAAGAACGCGGAGAGAAACTCGTCCACGCTCGGCGCCTGGGCGTTCCACTCATACGAGGCGCCGCAGACGTGGCGCATGATCCACATCTCGCTGTGCAGGCCGGGGTCGTCCCACGAGCAGGCCGTGGCGCCGACGAACCCGCCGAGATCGCGTCCCTCCGCGAGGGCCTCGGCCGACTCCGCGGCGGAGCCCTTGCGCGGCGGCTCGCCGTAGGAGTCGAACGGCCACATCGGCACGACAAGCGGGCAATTGAGGGGGTTCGGCACGAAGAGCCAGATGGGGTATCCTTCCTTCACCGCCAGCATCGCGGCGGCGCGCGTGGGGTGGGTGTACTCGTAGGAGATCAGGTCCTTCGGCGGCCGGTCGGGCGAGCTGAGGACGGGCCCGCCGGCCCAACTGATGACCTGGCGGCCGGACTTCGCAATGTGCTCGTGCGCGCGGCGGATGAACTTCTGCATCAGGAATTCCTTGCCGTGCTCCTCGGCGAGCTTGCGGCAGCCGCACGCCTCGCCCTGGCCGAGCTCGTAGGTCTCGTCGGTGCCGATGTGCAGGAACTTGACGCCGGGCGTCGCCTCCATCGCCTCGTCCCAGAGGTCGAAGAGGAGGGCGTAGGTGCCGTCCTTGAGCGGGCAGAACTCCCAGTTGGAGGCGGGGATCTCGCGCAGCGGCCAGTGCTTCTTATGCTTCAGGATGTAGCTCACGTGTCCGAGTCCCTGGACGAGCGGAACGAGTTGGACGTGGTGCTTGAGGGCGAGCGCGGTGAACTCCTGCACCTCGCGCTTGGTGAACGCGCCGGGCGCGGCGATCTCGGGGTGGCTCGTGTAGCCGAACTTGTCCTCCCACTCCCAGATGATGACGTTAATCTTGTAAGAGGCGATTCGCCGGATGAAGTCGCACACGTAATCGTAGGTCGGCTGGTGGTGCTTCGTGTCGTAGTGGATGGACCGCCAGCGGTAGTCCGGGGCGTCCTCGATGCTCACGGCGGGCAGCACGGGCGCCTCGACACTTAGGAACATCTGGATGAGGGTCTGGATCCCGTAGTAGATTCCGGCGGAGGTCTCGGCGCGGAGGGCGACAGCCTTCGCGGTCACGTCGAGCAGGTAGCCTTCCTCCGAGAGCTTGGCCGGGAGCTTGGCGCGCCGGATGAGGATGGAGCCGCAGGCGTTTGTTGAATCCCGGCGGATGGGAAGCCTGGCGCGGAATCGCTTGTCGATTGCGTCGACGAGGATCTGCGCGGCGAATTCATCCTCGGCGTCCGTCCCTTCGCCGAGCGCGACGCAGGCGTCGGGGCCGAGGGAGAATTCCCCCTCGCCGAGTTTGGCCTTCTTCGGCGCCGGCAGGAGAGCCAGCCCGCGTTTCCACAGCTCCGTTGGTTCCTTGACGAGGCCCATGGGTCGCTCCTGTTGGTGATGCGCCTGGAATAGCTGTTTGCGTTGACCTTCTGCCCGCCGCCTCTATTCTAACGCTGATTTCACCCGACACAAGCGCGTTGCCCCGTCAGGCGCGAAAACGATTGAAAACAGGCGCGCCGGGGGCTAGGATACCGCGACTGAAAGGGGAGCGTATGCCTTCCACCTCGCCGATGAGGATCGTGATGCTTGCGGAGCGGCTGGACCGGCCGCCGGCGGGGACGTATGCCTTCGAGCTGATACGGGCGCTGCGCGAGGCGGGGCACGACGTGTTCCTGCTTCTGGAGGACCTGCCGGGCCCGGAGCAATCGGCCGCAATTCCGGCGCGCCTCTGGCGGCACCTCGGGGCGTGGTCGTCCGCGTCGATGCGCGGGTTCCTGGTCGACGAGATGAAGGCCTTCGGCCCGGCGGTGGTGCATGCCGCGTCGACGCGCCTCGGCACCCCGGCGCGCGAGATCGCCCGGAGGATCGCCCGGCCGAGCGTCGTGACCGTTCACGCGGCGGGCATCCGCAAGTGGCTGCCGGTGGACCTCGACGGCCACCACGTCATCGCGACGGGGGAGTCGTCGGCGGACGACCTGGCGGAGCGATTGGCCATCGCGAGGGAGCGGCTGTCGGTGGTGCCGCCGGGGGTGCGCGTGACGCCGAGGCGGGCGGCCGAGCCGGGCCCGACGGAGCGGATTCCCGTCATCGGGGCGTTCGGCGAGCTGGAATACGCGGAGGGGCATCGCTTCCTGCTGGAGGCCGCGCACAAGGTGATCGGCGAAGGGCGCGAGGCGCAGGTGCTCATCGCGGGCGAGGGGCCGGAGAAGGCGGCGCTCCGACGCCAAGCCGCAGAACTGGGCATCGCGGACTTCGTCACGTTCGTCGAGCAGCCGTCGCGGCCGCGGGATCTGATCGCGGTGATGGACGTCTTCGTCGATCCGACGACGCGCGAGGCGCTGTCGCCGATGTTGCTCGAAGCCATGGCCGAGGGAAAGCCCGTCGTCGCCGGCGACGCCCGCGACGCGCGAGCCGTCGCGAAAGACGGCCTCACGGCGCTCGTCGTGTCGAAGGGAGACTCCGGGGCCCTGGCCGACGCCATCGGCCGGTTGCTGACGCGCCCCGATTTCGCCTCTCGCCTGGCCCGCGAGGCCCGCGAGGCCGTCCGGCGCGATTTCAGCGTGGAAACGATGGCCGCGCGGACGGTTGACGTCTACCGTGCGCTTCGCGCGCGGTAAGTCCGGAATTCCATTGACAGCCCAGCGACCCCTCACTATGCTCTTCCCGTTGCCTGAGTCGTAGGCCGGATCACTCGCTTGGGCCGTCCCGTGAAGAGCTCGGGACGTCTGGAAAACTCATGAACGTCGCCGTCGTCATCCCCGCACGATTCGCCTCGACGCGCCTTCCGGGGAAGCCCCTCCTCAAAATCGGCCGCAAAACCATCATTGAAATGGTCTATGAACGCGCCCGGCAGGCGAAACGAGCGACGCGAGTGGTCGTGGCCACCGACGACGAGCGCATCCTCGACGCGGTGAAATCTTTCGGCGGCGAGGCCCGCATGACCCGCGCCGACCACGCCTCGGGCACCGATCGCGTGGCCGAGGTGGCCCGCGAGCATCTGTCCGATTTCGATGCAATCGTCAACGTCCAGGGCGACGAGCCCGACATGGCGAGCGAAAACATCGACCTCGTCGCCGGTCTCCTCGAAGAGGACCGCGAGGCGGCGATGACGACGCTCGCCTGCCGCGTGACCTCGAAGGAGAGGATGCTCGACCCCAACCAGGTCAAGGTCGTGTGCGACCGCGCGGGCCGGGCGCTCTACTTCAGCCGCGCGCCCATCCCGTTCGCCCGCGACGAGGCCGAGCGCGACGGCGCGTTCCTCGGCCACCTCGGCATCTACGGGTACCGCCGTGAGTTTCTGCTGAAGTTCCCGACGCTCGATCGCACGCCTCTGGAGCAGAAGGAGAAGCTCGAGCAGCTTCGCGCCCTCGAGCACGGGTATGTCATCCGCGTGGGCATCACGGACAAGGTTTCCTTCGGCATCGATACGCCGGGGGATCTGGATGAGTTCAAATCGAGACACTGAAAGGCCAAGCGTGACCAAGCACATCTTCGTAACGGGGGGCGTGATCTCCTCGCTGGGCAAGGGGCTCACGAGCGCGTCGATCGGCAACCTGCTGGAGGCTCGGGGCTTCCGCATCATGATGCAGAAGTTCGACCCGTACATCAACGTGGACCCGGGGACGATGAGCCCGTTCCAGCACGGGGAGGTCTACGTGACGGAGGACGGGGCGGAGACCGACCTCGACCTGGGGCACTACGAACGCTTCACGGGCCTGAAGATGAAGAAGGCCTGCAACTGGACGACGGGGCTCATCTTCTCGAACGTCATCCGGAAGGAGCGCGCCGGGGAGTATCTCGGCAAGACCGTGCAATACATCCCGCACATCACCGACGAGATCAAGGCGGCCATCCGCCAGCTCGACACGCCCGAGACCGACATCGCCATCACCGAGGTTGGCGGCACCGTCGGCGACATCGAGAGCCTGGTTTTCCTCGAAGCGGTGCGGCAGTTCCGGCTCGACACGGGGCGCGACAACGTCCTCAACATCCACCTCACGCTTATCCCGTTCATCCGCGCGGCGGGGGAGATCAAGACCAAGCCGACGCAGCACTCGGTGCAGAAGCTCCGCGAGATTGGCATCCAGCCGGACATCCTCATCTGCCGCACGGAGAAGGAGCTGGGCCGCGAGGTGCGCGAGAAGATTTCGCTCTTCTGCAACGTGCCGGTCGACAACGTCATCGAAGAGCAGGACCTGGTCGGCCGCTCCATCTACGAGCTGCCGCTGGTGCTCGCCGAGCAGGGCGTGGACGAACTCATCTGCCGCGAGCTGCATCTCACCAGCCCGCACCCGCCGAAGCTCGACCGGTGGCAGGCGATGATCGACGTCCTGCGCAACCCGAAGCGCAAGGTGAGCATCGCGGTCGTCGGCAAGTACATCACGCTGCAGGACGCCTACAAGTCGATCTACGAGTCGATCAAGCACGGCGGCATCGCCAACTCCGCGGAGGTGGACATCGTGAGGGTGGAGTCGGACCTGATCGAGACGGAGGGCGCTGAGAAGCACCTGGCCGACGTGGACGGCATCCTCGTCCCGGGCGGGTTCGGCTCGCGCGGGGTGGAAGGCAAGATCGCCGCCGCGCAGTACGCCCGCGAGAAGAAGGTGCCCTATTACGGCATCTGCCTGGGGATGCAGTGCGCCGCGATCGAGTTCGCGCGCAACGTCGTGGGCATGGCCGACGCGCACTCCACCGAGTTCGAGCCGAAGACCACGCACCCGGTCATCGACATGATGGTGGAGCAGAAGTCGCGCACGGGCATGGGCGGCACGATGCGACTGGGCAACTACGATTGCCGCGTGAAGAAGGGCACCCACGCGTCGGAAGCTTACGGCCGCGACCTCATCCGCGAGCGGCACCGCCACCGGTTCGAGTTCAACAACATCTACCGCATGGACTTCGAGGAGAAGGGCGCGATCTTCTCCGGCGTCAACCCGCAGACCAACCTCGTGGAGATCATGGAGCTGAAGGACCACCCGTGGTTCGTCGCGGTGCAGTATCACCCCGAGTTTCGCTCGCGCCCGGTCGACGCCCACCCGCTCTTCGCGGCGTTCGTGAAGGCCTCGCTCGACCACCAGGCCGCGCGGGCGAAATGACCCCGAACCCCCGGACTGAAGTCCGGGGCTATTAGCGTACCGCCCTGACGGGCGGGACAGAGGAGGAATGATCTGTGTCCGATCCCGGAAACGAGAAGAAGCACATCGACGAAGGATGGAAGGAAGAGGCCCGTCGCGAGAAGGAGCGTCTCGCCCGCGGCGAGGATCAATCCGGCGACGAAGGCCCGTCCGGCGGCGCCGGAGGGCCGGGCGACAGGAAGATCCCCCCGGCGTCGATCGACCTGCTGGTCATCAGCCTCGCCATCCAGGCGCGCATCGCGCTGGGCGAGATCGCCAATCCCATCACGCGCCGGCAGGACCTGGACCTCGACGCGGCGAAGCACGCCATCGATCTCCTCGGCGTCCTCGAGGAAAAGACCCAGGGCAACCTTACCCCCGATGAAAAGGCCAACCTGGAGTCGGCCCTCTACGAGCTGCGCATGAGGTACGTCCAGGTGATGCAGGCGGGGATGTGACCGCCCTGCGGGCGGAATAACCAATTATCAATTATCAAAATGACCAATGAAGCGCCAATGACCAAACCCCAATGACCGGCAGCCGATGCCCTTCCTTCTTACGCTTTTAGGGAGCCCGCGAGATGAATCAGCAGGATTTCGCCGATTGCCGCATCGCAAAGCACCGGGGCGTGCCCGCGGTCTTCGTCAACGGGAAGCCGGTGCCGCCGATGGGGTTTCTCGTGCGCCACTATTTCGACTATCGCTACATGAAACGGTACGTGGACAGCGGCCATCGCATCTGCTTCGTGGACGTGAAGCGCCAGTTCCAGTTGACCGAGGAGGAGCACTACGCCTGGCTGGACGAGCGGCTCTCGAAGATCGCCGCGCTGGCGGACGACCTCTATATCGTTCTGGCGCCCTACGTCGCGTTCGATGAGGCCTGGTCGCGCGCGCACGCCGACGAACTCACCCGCTATGAGGACGGCTCGATCCTGCCCTATCCGCACGGGTTCAAGGATTACTTCCCCGACTTCCCGAAGGCCGGCGGCATGGGCACGTATTCGTTCGCCTCGAAGGCGTTCGAGCGCGACGGCATCGGGCAGTTGCTCGGCTACATCCGTTTTCTGAGAACGAGGCCCTACGCCGGGCAGATCATCGGGTTCTTCCCGGAGGCCGCGTCCACCCACGAATGGAACGTCTATGCCGGGCCAACCGCCCATGATTTCTCCCCGGCGATGCAGCAGGCGTTTCGCGCCTTCCTGCGCGGGCGATATCGCACCGTGGAGCGGCTCCGCCGGGCGTGGGGAGACAAGCGCGTCACGTTCGAGACGGCCTCGGTGCCCACGGGCGCGCAGCGCGAAGTCGCCCACCGCGGACACTTCCGGGACCCCGACGTCGATCGGCGGGTGATCGATTACTACGCCTGCGCCAGCCGCGAGGTGACCGACCGCATGATAGCGTTTGCCAAGGCCGTCAAGCAGGAGACGGATCGCAGGCTGATCGTGGGCTTCTACTTCGGCGCGACGCAGGACGGCGGTCCCGGCGGCACCGGATGGGTGCGCTATCAGCGATGCCCGCATATCGATTTCGTCGCGTCCCCGCTCGCCTACGAGCAGCGCATGCCGGGCAAGCATTCCCCGCTGCACCAGGTGATCGATTCGCTCCACCTGCACAACAAGGTCTTCTTCAGCGAGGACGACCTGCGGCCCGCGTGGCCCGTGAAGGACCTTCGCGCCGAGAGCAGCGTCCGGCACTACGGCGGCGGCATCTCCCTGGGCGAGTCGATCGAGGTGTTCAAGAAGGAGATTCTGCAGAACGTCGTCAACGGCGTGCAGGGATGGTGGTACGATTTCCATTTCAGATGGTACGACCGTCCGCAGTACTGGAAGTTGTTCGCGCACCTCAACCGGATTCACCGCCTGAGCTTCGAGCACGACCGCCGCAAGGCGTCGGAGATCGCCATTGTGTTCGACGAGGAAAGCCACGACTATTTCGCGCCGAACAACCGCATCTGTCGGAACCTGTACCACCGGCAGATGATCAACGAGATGGGGCGGCTCGGCGCGACCGCCGACATGATCATGCACGACGATCTCGGACATGCGGACCTGCCGGATTACAAGCTCTACGTCTTTCTCAACTGCTTCCGCCTGACCACCCGCGAGCGCCGGGCCGTCGAGGCGATCAAGAAGAAGGGCCGCACGCTGCTGTTCTTCTACGGCGCCGGGTACATCAACGACAGCCGGACGCCCGCGCTGTCCGTCCGGAACATGCAGGCCCTCACCGGAATCCGCTTCAAGGAAGTGGAGGCCGACGTCGTGCCGCTGGTGACCATGGAGAGCGGGGAGCACGCGCTGCAGAAGGCGCTGCCGCCCGGTTTCGCGTTCGGCCAGCAGTTCCGGACCATGGATCACGGCGGGTTCCCGCCGGCGTATCAGGTGGGGCCGCTCTTCGCGGTGGACGACGCGAAGGCAGACGTCCTCGGGTACTATGCCTATCAGCACGACCCGGTGCCGGCGATGGCGGCCCGGGACTTCGGCGACTGGCGGTCGGTCTACACGGGAACCATCCAGATGCCGGCGGCGTTCATCCGGGCCGTCGCCCGGTGGGCCGGATGCCACCTGTATCTGGACACGGACGACGTGGTGTACGCAAGCCGGAAGTTCCTGACGGTCTATGCGACCGCCGGGGCCGGCCGACGCGAGATCAGGCTGCCCCGGCCGGAGACGGTGTGGGACCTCTTCTCGGGCAAGCGCGTCTGTCGCGCGTCCCGGACGTTCAGCGTGGACCTTGGGAAGAACGAGACCGGCGGTTGGTTCCTCGGAGACGACATGCGCCTGTGATCCGGCGACGTCGCCATGTCGCGGAATTCCGACACGATCACAAGCCGTTGTCCCGTCTCGGGATAGAGCGAAGCGCGCGCGTTTTGCGCCGCCGCGTGTCCGGAAAAATGAACGTCCCGCAGGGGTTGAGAAGATTGTACGTCCCCGCCGCTGAAATCCTCCATCCTATCCCATTGGCCGGTTGAGGCTTAGCGCCGAACGTCGAAGATTCCACCCGTCGAGCGCGCGTTTGGCACGAGATTTGCTGTCTCTCCCTGCGATCGCCATTTCGGCCTTCAACCCAGGGGGACTTCATGAAGCGCACCGTGTGGATTGTTGCAGCGGTATGTCTTGCGCTGGCGGCTTCAAGGAATGCAGACGCGGGGTACGCGGCCTCGAAATATGCGGGCGTTGACGGGACGGCCTTCAACTTCGGCCGCAACAACGGGCCGTCGCTGAGCGTGGATCCGTCGAATAACGTGTGGATCTTCGACTGGGTGAACACGCGACTTGTCGTGCTCGACCGAACGGGCGCGTTCGTGAAGTCGGTGAGCACGGCGGGGAACGTCGGCGGCCTGCCGGGCGGGGTGGCCGTGGACGCCTCGGGCAACGCGTGGGTCGGCGACGCTCTTGCCGGGCGCGTGGTCAAGTTTGCGTCGAGCGGCTCGTTCGAGACCGCGTACTCGGGGTTCCTCGGCGCGGAGGGGGTCGCGGTCGACCAACTCGGCAATCTCTTCTTCGCGAACACCGACTGGGGCGGCACGGGCAGCAACATTCAGAAGATGGTCTCGGGCGGCTCGTCCTTCTCTCGCTTCGACAGCGCCTCGATCACCTGGCAGCGTCCCATGGGCATCGCGACCGACGCGTCGGGCAACGTCTATGTGGCCGACGGGCTGGCGAACTCGATCACCAAGCTGAGCGCGGTCGACGGCTCGCTTCTCGCCACCTTCTCCGGCGCCTACGCGGGCTCGAAGCTGAACCTGGGCGCGGGCGCCGCAGTGGCCGTGGACGGGGCGGGCGACCTCTGGATCGCCGACGGCGGCAACGACCGCGTTGTCGAGCTGTCGAGCGCGGGCGACTTCCTCCAGGCGTTCACTGCTGCGGACTTCCCGGGCATGATCAACGCGCCCTCCGGCATCGGCGTCGACGCCTTCGGCGACGTCTGGGTCATGAACAACGCAGGCGGCGTCGTCGAGGACTCCGTCACCCGGTTCACGCCGGCCGCGGTCCCCGAGCCGGCGAGCCTCACCGTCCTCGCCGTCGGCCTCGGAGGGCTTCTCCTTGGCCGGCGGAGCGCCCGCAAGGCGTGAGCGGCCGGTCGTGGCGTCCGGCCAAGGGCCCCTCACCCTGACCCTCTCCCCCAAGGGGAGAGGGGAGAAACGGAAGCGAGGCGGGGGAGGGGTACA
>JBBIVY010000126.1:0-10441 GCA_037439485.1 Planctomycetota bacterium
ATCTTCGACCAACTCATGGGCTGGCTGGGCGCGCACGAAGTCGACGTCGCGCTCGTGGGGGGCGATATTCAGGAGGGCCTGGAGACGCCTTTCGGCCCGTCGCTCGATGTGGCGCATCGCATCTTTGCGTCGAACCGCCCGCGCCTGGGGTGGTTCGTCGTCCGAGGCAACAATGACCGCCGGGCCTATTTTGCGAGGCTCGCCGCGCCCGGCGTGACGCTCCTCGAAAACGAATCGTTGCGGCTCGTCGAAGCGACGCCGCCTGTCGTGCTCGCCGGGGTCGACGACCCGTATCGCAAATTCGACGACCTCGGGGCCGCGCTTCGGGGCGTGAGCGAGGACGCGTTCGTCATCGTGCTGGCGCACTCGCCCGACGTCCGCGACGCGGTGCGGCTCAAGACGGCGCTCGTGCTTTCCGGCCACACGCACGGCGGGCAGATCCGATTCCCGTTCGGCGGGGCGGTCTTCACCCAGACGCGCGGGGGAAAGCCTCTGGCTTATGGCCTCGCCCGCGTCGGCCGCACGACGTTCTACACCACCTCCGGCGTCGGCTGGGCGCTCGCCCGCGTCCGGCTCAACTGTCCCGCCGAGGTCGTTCACATCACGCTCCGCCGCGCCTCGGGGCCGCATGAGGACTCCGGGCCCGTGCCGCTCTTGTAGGACAGGCATTCTTGCCTGTCGCTGTACTCCGGGAATCGGGTCAGACAGAAATGTCTGGCCTACAACAGCCACGCTACGGCCACGGCGATTTGAGTTGCCTCCCGGCCCCGCACGTGATATGCATGAGTTGTTGCACGAGCCACCGCCGCCCCCCATTTCGTGGAGCCGCACGGTGGCGGTATGTACGTACACGCCCAAGGCCGAAGGTCAAAGGCATAAGGCCGAAGGAAAACAGGACGACGCGCGTTGCCGAGGCTGTGGCTTCTCCCTCGGCCTTCGACCTTTGACCTTCGGCCTTGCTGTCAGGAGCGTTCATGGACCGCATCTTCGCCGCCATCAAGAAGACCCCGGCCTTTCGCGACCTGCTCGCGCGCGTGGTGGAGAAGCGCGAGGCGGGCGCGTCGGGATTGTGGGGCTCGTCGCACGCGCTATTCGCGGCGGCTCTCGCCGAGGCGGCGGGGGAGTGCGTGCTCCTCGTGGTGGCCGGGGTCGAAGAGGCGGATCGCACGGTCGAGGATCTCGACGCCTTCCGCCCCGGACTCGCGCGGCTCTTCCCGGCGTGGGAGGAACTCCAATCGAGCGACGAGGCCCCCGACCCGCTCATCACCTCGCAGCGACTCCGCGTCCTGGGCGAACTCGCCGAGAAGGGGGATTGTCCCGCTGTCGGGGACTGTCCCCCTTCTCGGCCTCTGGTGATCGTGACGCCCGTCCAGGCGCTTCTCCAGGCGGTCGCCTCGCCCGAGTCGCTGGCGAAGCACCGGCTCGTCCTCGTGAAGGGCGAAGAGCGCCCGCCTGAATCCATCGCGGAGTGGCTCGTCGACCGCGGTTTCACCGCAAGCCCGTGGGTGGATAATCCCGGCGAATTCTCCCGCCGAGGAGGCATCCTCGACATCTACCCCAACGACCGCTCGCAGGCCGTGCGCGTCGAGTTCTTCGGCGACCAGATCGAGAGCATCCGTCTCTTCGACGTCGCCACGCAGCGATCTACGACCGAACTCGACCGCTACGAATTCCGCTCGGCCGGGGGCGCCGCGCTGAGGGCCGCGGAGAAGGCGGCGGATTCCGTCTCGCTCGTCGATTACCTCGGCGACAGCGCGGTGGCCGCGCTGGTCGAGCCGACGCACGTCGAGGAGCGGGCGAAGTCATTCGTCTCCAGCCTCGCCGACCCGCGCGGCGCGTTCGCCTGGGAGGCCGCAGTCGGGCGGATGCAGCGGCTGCATCGTGTCTACCTGGAGACGTTCGGCCCGCCCGACGCGGTGCCGATGAACGTGACGATGCCCGAGGCGTTTCCGCCGGGACTGGAGAACATCGTCGCCGGGCTCACGCGCCTGCTGGAGGACGTCGACTGGCTCGTCGTCTTCTGCAATAACGCCGCGGAGGCGGAGCGCCTTCGCGAGACGGTGCCGGCGGAGTCGAAGGCGCTGCTCGAGAAGATCGTCGTCCGCACGGGCCGCATCAATGAGGGGTTCAAGCTGCCGGACCTGCGCACGGCGGTCGTCGGGCATCACGAGATATTCCACCGGTATTCGGTGCGCCGGCCCGCAAAGTCGGCGATGCGCGCGCGGCCGCTAGAGGCCTTCATCGACCTCGACCCGGGCGACATCGTCGTCCACGTCAACCACGGCCTCGCGCGGTACCTCGGCACGGAGATACTTGAGCGTGACGGGACGATGCAGGAATTCCTCGTCCTCGAGTTCCGCGACAAGGTGCGCATCTACGTGCCGTCCACGCGCGTGAACCTCGTGCAGAAGTACATCGGCGGGTTCGAGGGCCGCCCGCAGCTTTCGCTCATCGGCGGCACCGCGTGGGACAAGAAGAAAGCCCAGGTCGCAGAAGCCGTGAAGGGCCTCGCCGCCGAGATGCTGCAAATTCAGGCCGTCCGCCGCGCGAGGCCGGGCGTCTCGTTTCCCTCCGACGATAAGTTCCAGCGCGAGTTCGAGGCCGAGTTCATCTACGAGGAGACCGAGGACCAGCTCACCGTGCTGGAGGAGATCAAGCGCGACATGGAGTCGCCCCGGCCGATGGACCGGCTCATCTGCGGCGACGTCGGCTACGGCAAGACGGAACTGGCCATGCGCGCGGCGTTCAAGGCCGCGATGGCCGGGCGGCAGGTGGCGGTGCTGGTGCCGACGACGGTGCTGGCGCAGCAGCACTACGAGACGTTCAAGGAGCGGATGGCCGACTATCCGCTCGTCATCGAGGTGATCAGCCGGTTTCGCACCAAGGCCGAGCAGCGGCACATCCTCGCGTCGCTCGCCGACGGGCAGATCGACATCCTCATCGGCACTCACCGGCTCGTGCAGGGGGACGTGACGTTTGCGGAGCTGGGGCTCGTGGTCATCGACGAGGAGCAGCGTTTCGGCGTCACGCACAAGGAGCACTTCAAGAGCCTGCGCGCCACGGTGGACGTGCTGACGCTGACGGCGACGCCCATCCCGCGGACGCTGCACATGTCGCTTCTCGGCATTCGCGACATCTCGGCGCTGGAGACCCCGCCGATGGACCGCCAGGCCATCGAAACGCACGTGGCGCGCTTTGACTCCGCCCGCATCCGCGACGCGGTGCTGCGCGAGATCAACCGCGACGGGCAGGTGTTCTTCGTCAACGACAAGGTCTACAACATCCGCGCCCTCGCCGAGCGCGTGGCGAAGGCCGTCCCCGAGGCGCGTATTTCCGTCGCCCACGGGCAGATGGCCGAACGCGAACTCGCGCGGCACATGGAGGACTTCGTCCACCGGAAGGTCGACGTGCTCATCTCGACCACCATCGTCGAAAGCGGGCTCGACATCCCGAACGCGAACACGATCTTCATCAACAACGCCGACCGGTTCGGACTGGCCGATCTGCACCAGCTACGAGGTCGCGTCGGACGCTACAAGCACCGGGCGTATGCGTATTTTCTCATCGACCCGCAGCGCCGAGTGACCCCCAAGGCGGCGAAGCGCCTGAAGGCGATACAGGATTACACCGAGCTTGGCGCCGGGTTCCGCATTGCGCTGCGCGACCTCGAAATCCGCGGCGCCGGGAACATCCTCGGGCCGGAGCAGTCGGGGCACATCGCGTCGGTGGGATACGACCTCTATTGCAGGATGCTCGAAACCGCGGTGCGCGAGATGAAGAACGAGAAGGTCGAGGAACGGCCGGAGACGACGATCCACATCGGCCTTGCGGCGTTCCTGCCGGAGGACTTCATGCCGAGCGAGAAGGACAGGCTGGAGGTCTACCGGGCGCTGGAGCGGGCCAAGGGAGGGGAGGACTTGCAGGCGATCCGTCGGGAGATCAAGGACCGATTCGGCAAGCATCCGCCGGCGGTGGAGGCGCTCTTCACGCTGCACGAGCTGCGGATGCTTTTGGAGCGTCACGGCATCGTCACCCTGACCAAGCTCCAGGACCGCGTCTGCTTCACCTACACCGACGCCGGGCGGTTCCTCGCCGCCACGCGCTCGGCGCAGGGCCGCCTTCGCCTCATCGACGACCGCACGGCGCACCTGCTTCTCGACGCCCCCGAGCACGATGTGGCCCGGCTCGTCGAGTTCCTCACGCGCCTTCTCGGGGGCGATTCCTCAGACCCGAAGGGCCGCGGCGAGGGCTCCGCGCCGGGGACCAAGCCTGCTCCTCGGAGCCGGAATCGGCGGGATGCGGAGGATTGACTTTGCCGGCGGTTCGCATATAATTCACGCGCTCTAAATGAGTTCTTCTCGGCGAGGCGTTAAGGTCAGGTTATGAAAACGTGGCTTCCTGCGACCATCCTGGCGGTTGTGCTGGCGGGGGGCTGCGCGCCCTCGGTGAGCGTGTTGCCGGAACGCAGCGACCGGGAGAAGCAGATCTCGGATCTCGAGTCGGCGGTGACGGAGATGAAGTCGCAGAGGAGCAAGCCCGTTCAGGCCCCTGGGACGGAGCCTCCGAAGCCGGTGGACCCGGCGCGCGACGCGATGGAGCACGCGACGTATAACCCCGACCCGTCGGTGGTGGGGGGCGTGGTGGCCACGGTGAACGGCGAGATCATCACGCGCGAGGAGGTGCTTCGCGACGCGAAGCCTCAGTTCGACGCCATCGGCCGCGACGAGACGCTGACGGACATGGGCCGCGAGGAGAAACGCCGCGCGGTGATCGGGGCGTTCATCCTGCTCAAGGTGGAGCGGCTCCTGGCGCTGCAGGAGGCGCGCCGGGTCATCCGCGCGGATGAGTCGGAGCAGATCCAGCAGGAAGTCGATACGTCGATGAGCGACGTGATCCGGGCCTTGGGCAACATGGCCCGCGCGGAGGTGATGCTCCGCCAGGAAGGCAAGACGATCAAGACGCAGAAGCAGGTGGAGATGGACAACCGGCGCATCCGCAAGCTGATCGACCGCGAGGTGAACAGCCACGTGGACGTGACGCCCGCGGAGGTGCAGAAGTACTACGCCGAGCACCCGGACGAGTTCGTGCGCAAGGCCGAGGTCCAGGTGCGCGAGATCTTCGCGTCGGCCGAGAAGCGCGGGTCGATCGAGGCCGCGACGGAGCGCGCGAAGGCGCTGCGCGGGCGCGTGAAGGCGGGCGAGGACTTCGCCAAGGTCGCGAAGGAGGCCTCCGATGGGCCGAACGCGGCGGAGGGCGGCCTGTGGGAGCGGGCGACCGCGGGCGCGGGGACCTTCCGCCCCGAGGTCGAGCAGGCGGCGTTCGCGCTCTCGAAGGGCGAACTCAGCGAGGTCGTCGTCTCCGAGATCGGCGCCCACGTGCTGAAGGCCGAGGACGTGAAGCGCGCGCGCACGCTCTCCTTTGCCGAGGCGCAGGACGAGATTGCGAAGAAAATCACAAACCGGAAACGCGACGAGGTCTACGGCAAGTTCATCCGGCGTCTCTGGGACAAGTCCGCGGTGGAAATCTGCTGGAAGTGATTTTGTTGGTGTGGCGCATCCCGACGCGTCGGGATGCGGTAGTTTCTCAGGGGAGGACGCCCATGAAGACCGTCGCCCTGGTGATCCTGGCTCTCCTCCTGGGGTTCGAAGGCTTCGCCCTCGCGGTCTGGCCGGCGAAGGTCAAAGCCATCCTTGGCGGCTCGCACAACATCATCCTTCGCGTCATCGGCGTGCTGGAACTGGCGCTCATCGTGCTCATCCTCTGGCTCCTCCTGCGCGGGTGACATCATGCGACGGACTCAGGTTTCGGTCATCGGCGCAAGCCGCGCGACGCCTCAGGAACTGGCCTGGGCGGAAGAGGTCGGACGGCTCCTCGCCGCGAAGGGCGTGGTGCTCGTCTGCGGCGGCCTGGGCGGCGTCATGGAAGCGGCCTGCCGCGGGGCGGAATCGGCGGGCGGGTTCACCGTCGGCATCCTGCCTCACGACGACCGCGACAAGGGCAACGCGTATCTCGACGTTGCGATCGCCACCGGCATGGGCTACGCGCGAAACGCCGCGGTGGCGTATTCCGGCGACGTCTGCATCGCCGTCGGCGGAAGTTCCGGCACCCTGAGCGAGATCGGCTACGCGACCGTGCGGCGCGTGCCGGTCGTCTCGCTCGGCTCGTGGCGGCTCGACGAACGGGCCTTGAGCCACGGGATGAAACCCGTCGTCGCCGAGACCCCGGCGGAGGCGGTCGAGAAGGCGATGGAGTCGATTGGAAAGTAGGCCCGGAGAGTCCGCCATGAACGACGCCGCGAAGCGGGAAATCCTGAAGATCGCGCGCGATACGGTAGCCGCGGCGTCTCGGGGGCAGCGTTGCCCGGACGTGAAGCCTGTCGAGCCGGAACTGCGCGAGCCGCGCGGGGCGTTCGTCACGATCAAGAACAAGGGCCGCCTGCGCGGATGCATCGGACGGTTTGTCGCGGATGCGCCGCTTTGGGAAATCGTTCAGGAGATGGCCGTCTCTTCGGCGACCGGCGACCCTCGCTTTACCCCGGTGACGCCGGACGAGCTTCCCGACCTGAGCGTCGAGATCTCGGTCATCGGGCCGCTGGAGAAGATCGCGGACCCGCTCGACTTCACGCTCGGCGTCCACGGCGTTTACATCCGTCGCGGCGGGGCGCACGGATGCTTTCTCCCGCAGGTCGCGCGCGAGACCGGATGGTCGAAGGAGCAGTTCCTCTCCGAGTGCGCGGAGGGCAAGGCCGGGCTTGGCCCCGAGGCGTGGCGCGATCCGAAGACGGAGGTGCTGCGGTTCTCGTGCGAGGTTATTTCCGAGTAGTGAGCGTTTCGAGAATCAGCGGCCTCAGATCCCCCGCCAGATAGAGCGATCCCGTGATGAGAAGCATCTCGTCTGGAGCCGTCGCGGCGAGGGCGAGCCTGAACGCCTGGGCGGTGCCGGGCTCGGTGCGGACCTTCGGGCAGCCGAGGCCGCGGGCGATGGAGGCGAGGGCTTCGGGCTTCGCGGCGCGCGGGGAGTTGGTGAGCGTGAAGAAGGCCTCGTCCACGACGGGCAACAGCGCGCCCAGCGACGAGGCGATGTCCTTGTCGTCCGCCTGCGCATAGAGCAGGACGATCCGCCTCGGCGCGAAGTTTTCCCCCAGCGCGCGCACCAGCGCCTCCATCGAGATCGGATTGTGCGCCCCGTCGAGCACCACGAGAGGCGCCCGTCCCATCACCTCCACGCGCGCGGGAACGGAGACCTCAGCGAGGCCCGTGCGGACGGCCGCTTCGTCGACGGCCAGCTTCCCGTCGGCGCGCAGCGCGTCGATTGCGCCGACGGCCACCGCGGCGTTCTCCACCTGGTGCAAGCCGACGAGCGGGATCTCCAGGTTCTCGTGGGTCGCGAACGGGGTCGTGATGGTGAAGCGGTAGCCGTGCTGCTTCTCCTGTAGGGGGGGACCTATGTGTCCCCCCGTTTTTCCTTCTTGTGGCGGGGAGAAGAAGCACGGGGCCACGCGTAGGTGGCCCCCTACATAAGAAGCAACAGCAGAAACAACGACGTCCTTCCCGACCGCCCATACCGGCGCGTTCGCGGCGCCTGCCTTGCCGCGGAGGACGCGCTCGGCGTCGCGTTCCTGCGGCGCGACAACCACGGGGACGCCCGGCTTGATGATGCCGCCCTTCTCGCCGGCGATCTCGGACACCGTGTCGCCGAGGATGTTCATGTGGTCGAGGCCGATGCGCGTGACGAGCGACACGGCCGGCGTGATGATGTTCGTCGAGTCGAGCCGCCCGCCGAGGCCCACCTCGATGACGCCCCAGTCCGCCTTCTCCTCGGCGAAGCAGAGGAACGCGGCGGCGGTGAAGATCTCGAAGAAGGTCGGGTGCGGCGGAACGGCCACGTGGCGGATCTTCTCCACGGGGTGGAATACGCTCTCTAGCAGCGCCGCGAGCCGCTCCTTCGGCACGTCGGCCCCGTTCAGGCGGATGCGCTCCTCGATGTTTACCAGGTGCGGCGACGTGTAAAGGCCCGTGCGGAGTCCCGCCGCGCGAAGGATGGATTCCACCATCGCCGCCGTCGAGCCTTTGCCCTTGGTGCCGGTGATGTGGACGGTGGGGTAGCGGTCCTGCGGGTCCCCGAGGAGCGAGCAAAGCCGCCTCATCCGCTCCAGGTTGAACGTCGCCGGCCCATAGCTCGGCCACTTCTTCTCGTAGTTGGTCCGGCTGTTGAGCCAGTCCATCGCGCGGTCATACGACCAGGCAGCCGGCATAGCGTTGCTCCGAGGTCCGTTCGGGGCGAGGAGAATAGCGGATTCAGGGCGAGTTGTCCACGGAATTTCGCGGTTTTCACGGCGGGGATTGGAATTCCTCCCGCGGGGGACATATAATGGATCGGCAAGCCCTCCGTTCGAGAGGTGATCATGCTCATGCGCCGAAGGATCCTGCTCTGGGGGGCCATTGTGCTCGGAACGTATCTTGCCTTTTGCCTCCTGGCGTACGCCTTGCAGACGAGACTCGTCTACTTCCCCGCCCGCGAGGTCGACGACACCCCCGCGCAGAACGGGATGCCGTTCGAGGACGTGACGCTTGTGACGGCCGACGGCGTCAGGCTGGGTGCGTGGTTCGTCCCCGCGGATAACGCGCAGTTCACGGTGCTCATCTCTCACGGCAACGGCGGGAACATCTGCAACTGCATCGACACGCTGCGCATTTTCCACAAGTTGGGCGCGAACGTCTTCATCTACGACTATCGCGGCTACGGCCGGAGCGAGGGGAGCCCGTCGGAGGAGGGGACCTATCGCGACGCCGAGACGGCGTGGAAATGGCTCGTCGAGACGCGGGGCGTGAAGCCGTCGGAGATCATCCTTTTCGGCCGCTCGCTCGGGGGCGCCCTGGCGTCGCACCTGGCGGAGATGAACGACGGATCGTCGCGCCCGGCGGGGCTAATCCTCGAATCGACGTTTACGACGCTGCCCGACATGGCGGCGGTCGCCTATTCATGGCTCCCGGGGCGCGCGCTCTGCAAGTACAAATACGACACGCTCTCGCGCATGGGGCGCATCCATTGCCCGGTCCTCGTCGTCCATTCTACCGAGGACGAGATGGTCCCGTACGACATGGGCCGGAAGCTCTATGCCGCCGCCGGGGAACCGAAGCAGTTCCTCCGCATCCTCGGCAGCCACAACGGCGGCTTCCGCCGGTCGCAGGCGGAGTATGAGAAGGGGCTCAGGGAGTTCCTTGCCGGCCTCAATCCGGGGAATCGTCCTTGACCCGCGGCTGACGGAATGGTAAAAGTGAGGGGCGGGACACCGAGAGGGAAGAGACATGTTCAATCATCCGGGTGAGCAGAAAAGCGAAGGTGGGGGGATGTCGGGCATCACCCGGATCCGTATCGTCTGTTACGTTCTTTTCTTCCTTGGCATCGGCACGTTGGTGGCGTACAAGTGGTGGCCGCATCCGAGGCACGTCGTCCAGCCGAATTCCGAAGCGGCGCCGTCGGCCCCGACCGCGCCTTCCGGCGGCCGTCCCCCGGGCATCGAGCCGGGCGACATCGAGTTCGATACGCGGACGATGATGCGCGTCGAGCCGTCCGACAATGTTCCGGCAATTGCGCCCGTGACGACGACGGCGCCCGTTCACTCGCCCGTGCCGGCGCCTCCGGTCTATGAGAACGTGACGCGCCCGGCGGGCCTTGCGGGCCTGGAAGGCGTGAAGGACGGCGCTCCCATCGAAAGCGCCTCGCTCTACGGGCTTCTCTGGGACGTGGAGTTCCAGCGCCCGGCGGACAACTGGCAGATGAAGAAGCTGCCCGCCGTCAGCGTAGCCCAGCTTGTCGCGCATCCCGAAGAGTATCGCGGCAAGCCGGTCTGCGTCCGCGGGGACCTCTATCGCCTGGAGAAGTCGAGCATCGAGAGCAATCTCTCCGGCATCCGCAACGTCATGGAGGGCGAGCTGAACACGGACAACGGGATGTGCTCCTTCTACTGGACGCGTATCCCGAAGAACGGCTTCTCGCTCGGCGTCGACATCGAGGTCCGCGGGATATTCATGAAGCTCGTGAAGGGGGCCGACGAGTCGGGCCGCGAGGTCCTGGTGCCGCTGGTGATCGCGAGCGGGCCGTCGAACCCCGTTCAGGGCAAGAGCTCCGGCAACTCGGACGTGACCGGCGGCCTGGAGCTGATGATCGAGATCCTGGTGGTGCTCGTGATGCTCTACTTCGTCATGTCGTTCTTCCGCCGTCGCGCCATCAACCGCGCCACCGACGCCCGCAACCGCGCCCGCGAGCGCGTCGAACGGATCAAGGAAGAAGCCCGCGCCGACGAAGAAGCCCAGGCCACCTCCGGCCATGAGAACGAGCGCAGGGAACCGTGACTTCTTCGCGCCTCGGACCTGCTGTTTCTCACCTCCCCCTTTCAGGGGGAGGGTAGTACGCTGTCACAGGACTCTTTGGGAGTGGC
>JBBIVY010000127.1:0-5003 GCA_037439485.1 Planctomycetota bacterium
CAATTACTGGAACCCCGGAACCTCCAGTATTTCGGCCGTTTTTGACCCCTTTTTGGGAAGCAGAGGTTCCAGTAGTGGAACCTCTTGAAATCCGTCCCGAAACGTCGAGATACCCGTCCGAGGACCGAGGCGTTCGAGGAAACGGGGATGCTGTTATTGAGGTGAATTGCCTTGACATAATTTACCGATTATATACAATGGTCGGTTGTGCGTAGTTGTCTACCAATTTGACTACATTTTTTCGGGATCATCATGCCGAGACGAGCCAGCGGCGGATACCGCGACATTGCGGCCACCTACGAACACCTCATCCGGACGGGGCGGCTGAGGCCGGGAGAGGTGCTGCCGACGGAGCTGGAACTCGCCAAACGTTACGGGGTCACGCGGACGACCATACGCCGGGCGTTCCAGGGGCTGGTAAATAAGGGGCTCGTGACGAAGGCGCAGGGCCGTGGGACGGAGGTCGCCGCGGCGGCGGACGTTGAAAGCCGGTCGCGGTCTCTGGTCATCATCGCGACGCCGGAGAGCCGGGTCCGCACGGCGGCCGGGGGCTTCGAGCCGTTGGCTCTGCACGACGGCATCCCCCAGTGCGTCGAGGCGTTCTCCTTTGCGCTGGCCGACGTCGGCCGGCCTTTCCGGACGTTCTATTACTCCGAGGACGTCGCGGGCATCGAGGCCCTGTGCGGCGCCGCGAAGGACATGGGGGCGCTGGGCATCCTCATCGTCGACGTCGAGGAGTCCGAGACGGTCGACCGGCTTCTCGCGGCGGGAGTGCCGACGATCTTCGTCGACAGCGACACGCACGAGAAGCCCGTGGATCAGGTGCGCGACGACGGCCGCGAAGGGGCGCGTCTGGCCACAAAGCACCTGATTTCCACGGTGGACGGCCCCGTCGCCTTCCTCGGCAGCTACGCGAGCCGGCGCAAGGGAAGTCCCCACAACGACCGCCTCGACGGATATCTCGCGGCGCACCGCGAGGCGGGGCGCGAGCCTGTGGAGGAGCATATCTTCGCCACGTACGTCGAAAGCGATCTCGTCCGCGAAGCGGTCGGGCACATGCTCTCCCTTTCCCGTCCGCCCGCGGGATGGTTCTGCTCCGACGACCTCATCGCGGTTTTTGCCCTCGAAGAACTGCGCCTTCGCGGCGTCCCCGTTCCCGCGAGCGCAAGCGTCATCGGCTACGGCAATAACCTGGTCTCGCGCACCGTCATCCCGAATCTCTCCACCGTCGCCGTCGACCGCCGCGCCATGGGGTTCAAGGCCGTCGAGCTTCTCCACGCCCGCCTCGACGCGCCCGACGCTTCGCCCATGACGGCCCTTGCCCCCGTCCGTCTCACGCTCCGGCAGACGACCGGCGTGTCTGTTTCCCCATAGGCGGCCGACGCCGATAGCCGTGGCCTTGCCCCTTGCGGGGCGAGGAATCGTTATTGCTTCGTAATGTCGGACGCCATGGTGCCACCTTGTATACTGGAGCCTTGCGTTGAATCGGTGTCTTCATGTGCCATGACGGCAGAAGGGATCTCATGCCCAAGCGCGCCTCGGGCGGTTACCGCGACATCGCGGCCTATTACGAGCACCTTATCCGCGCGGGCGGCCTCAAGCCCGGCGAGATGCTGCCGACGGAGCTGTCGCTGGCCTCGAAGCACCAGGTCACGCGCACGACGGTGCGCCGGGCGTTCGAGATGCTGGTGAACAAGGGGCTCATCCTCAAGGCTCAGGGCCGCGGCAGCCGTGTCGCGGGCGCGGCGGAGATCGATCTGCGTTCCCGATCGAGCGTGGTCCTCGTGCTGCCCGCCACGGAGATCCGGCTGGCGGCGGGCACGGGCTTTCCGTTTTCGCGGCACTATCACGACGCGCTCTACGGCTACGTGGAGGGCCTGGTGTCGGCGCTGTCGAGATTCGGCCGGCCGTTCCGGATCGCGTATTTCACCGCGGAGCCCGAGGACTTCAGGACGATCGTCGCTTCCGTGCGTGAAGAGGGCGCGGCGGGGATGATCGTCGTCGATTGCTGGCGCATCGACGTGCTGGACCGGGTGGCGGAGTCGGGCCTGCCGGGCGTGTTCCTCGATTGTCACACGCACGGGCGGGCGGTGGACTCGGTGAAGGCGGACAACTTCGCCGGCGCGCGCGAGGCCACGCGTCACCTGCTGCGCACGACGCTAGGACCTCTGGCTTTCTTTGGGGGGCCGCGGAGCCGCGACGAAGGCAGCCCGCACAAGGATCGTTTCGACGGCTTCCTCGCCGCCCATCGCGAGGCCGGCCGCCGGGCGGAGACGCACCTCGTGGCGATGGGCGACGTCCCCGCGTTGGCGTCCTCGATCGCCGATATGCTCCGTCAGCCGGTGCGGCCCGCGGGATTCGTGTGCTCCGACGACTCCATCGGCGTCGACGTGCTCGAACGCCTGCGCCACTTCGGCGTCGCCGTCCCGTCCCAGGCCTCTGTTGTCGGTTTCGGCAATCTCCTCTGCGGCCTGGGCGCCGTCCCCGCCCTCAGCACCGTGCTCGTCGACCGCCGCGCCATGGGGCTTCGGGCCGTCGAGCTTCTTGACTTGCGCCTCGCCGACCCGTCGGCCCCGCCCGCCGACGTCCACGTCCCCACCGTCCTCGCGCTCCGCCAGTCCACGATGCCCGCGGACGAGGAGGCTGACAAGGCGTAGCCCGTTGTGTCCCGGAAAGACGCACCGACCGCGTTCATTCCCGCCGGCCTCAGTCCTGCGCCTCCGAGCGCGACGAGGACATACCCGGCCTCGCGCGCGGGGCGGAAGAGCCGCGTGACGATGCCCGAGACCGCGAGGACCCACGAGACCGTCATCACCGTAGAGACGAGAAGCCCCGCGCCGAGCCGGGGCACCTTCGGCCCCTCGGGCAGGTCCAGCGTGGCCGCCTTGAAGATCAGGCCCAGCAGGATGACCGCCACGGCGCCGCTGACGATGCCCAGGAGCACCGCCCGCGGGCGTGACGTCATCCGCAGCGCCGCGACGAGCGCGATGGCCCCGGCCAGTCCCGGCAGGACCAGGATGAGCGAGACGCCCGCCGACACGTCGTCGTGGAAGGGCGCGATGAATCCCGCCGTCGTCTGCACCGTCGGTGCTTTGTGCTCCTCGACGTGCGGCACCGGCACCGGGAACATGAACCCGACGAGGAGATGATGATCAGCGCCCGCCGGTTCCGGAACTCATCCGCGCGCGTGGGCGAGGCCTTCCAGTCGGCGTATACCGTCTGCTCGTGTTCGCTCATGGCATCTCCCTCGATCATTCGCATCGGCCTGACGCCGGCAAATGATAAAACTTGCCGCGTTGAAACACGATGCAATTTTTCGCCGACACGAATCGTCTCCCGCGGCGGGCCCCGTCGGTCGGGACGATGGGGCCCGGCCTCGTGAATCCGGCGACGATGATGCAGACGGGCGCAGCCTGACCCGTCCCCACTTTGACCGGCCGATGTCGATGGGCCGCCGTGCTTCTTCATACCTCCCCCTTTCAGGGGGGGAGGGCAGGGTGAGGGTGAAGCTTCTCAAGCGCAACGAGGCTCTCGACGAAACGGGAGCCTTACCCTCACCCCACCCTCTCCCTGGAAGGGAGAGGTAGAAACAGCCGGATTCGCCCGCAGCAATGAGTCCCTGGATGAGAGTGGGGACAGGTCAGGGGCGCAGCGCATTGACAGAGACCGGCGAAAATGCTAGGCTTTAAGGCCGTGGTTCGTATTTTCGAGGGAGTTCCCGTGAAGCTCATCGTCGAGCCGTCGAGCCTGAAAGGACGCGCGCTGATCCCGGCGTCCAAGTCGCACACGATCCGCGCGTGCATCATCGGCATGCTTGCGGAAGGGACCTCCGTCGCGATCAACCCGCTCGATTCGCTCGACACGCGCGCCGGGGCCAAGGCGGCCGGGGCGCTCGGCGCGGACGTGAAGATCGAGGCGGGCCGGTGGACGTTCCGCGGCACCGGCGGCAAGGTGCGCCCGCCCGCGGTCGCGATCGACACCGAGAACTCCGGCACCACGCTCTACTTCGCCATGGCCGTCGCGGCGCTCGCCGATCAGCAGGTCACGCTCACGGGTGACGCCTCCATCCGCACGCGCCCGGCGGGGCCGCTCATCCAGTGCCTGAACGACCTCGGCGCCGAGGCACGCTCGACGCTCGGCAACGGCTGCGCGCCCATCACCGTGCGCGGGCCGCTCGCGGGTGGAAAGACGAAGCTCGCCGCGGTGACGTCGCAATATCTCTCGAGCCTGCTTATCGCCTGCCCGCTCGCGAAGGGCGATACGGAGATCGAGCTGACGCAGCTCAACGAGGCGCCCTACATCCGCATGACGCTCGACTGGCTCAGGCGAGAGGGCATTCGCTATGAGACGCGCGACCTGAAATGGTTCCGCATCCCGGGCGGGCAGAAATACCGCGCGTTCGAGCGGCAGATCCCCGGCGATTTTTCCAGCGCCACGTTCTTCCTCGTCGCGGGCGCCGTGGTCGACGGCGACGTCACGCTCGACGGGCTCGACATGGCCGACGAGCAGGGCGACAAGGCCGTCGTCGAGATGGTGCGCTCGATGGGCGCGAAGGTCACGGTCGCGGGGGGCGGAATCCGCGTCGAGCGCGGGACGCTCGCCGGGCGCGAGTTCGACCTCAACGCGACGCCCGACGCGCTGCCGGCGATGGCCGTGGCCGGCGCGCTCGCTTCGGGCGAGACGCGCATCGTCAACGTCGCCCAGGCGCGCGTGAAAGAGACCGACCGCATCGCCGTGATGGCATCCGAACTTGCGAAGATGGGCGCCGATATCTCCGAGCGTCCCGACGGCCTCGTCATCCGCGGCCGCACGCTTCACGGCGCCGAGGTCGAAGGCCACGACGACCACCGCGTCGTCATGGCGCTCGCCGTCGCGGGACTCGCCGCCCAAGGCCGCACGACCATCCACGGCGCCGAGTGCGCGGCGGTGACGTTCCCGAATTTCGTGCAATTGATGACCTCGCTTGGCGCGAGGATGCGCACGACGGATTAATCCCCTCTCCC
>JBBIVY010000127.1:5103-10374 GCA_037439485.1 Planctomycetota bacterium
CCCTCTCCCGAAAGGAGAGGGAGGAATAGGAAAGAAGAGAGGAAAAGCCATGTTTGGATGCCACATGGGAAAGCTGTGCCAGCTCACGATGGCGGGCGGGTCGTACCAGGACGGGCTGACGGCGGTGGTGCAGGGGATTCCGCCGGGGCTTCTCCTGCGCGAGCAGGAGATCTATGCGGACATGCTCTGCCGCAAGCCCGGGGCGGACGAGCTGTCGAGCCCGCGCAAGGAGCCGGACCTCCCCGTCATCTACACGGGCGTCAACGCCGCCGACACCATCGAGAACGCCGGCAACAAGCACCACACGAACGGCACGCCGATCACGCTCCTGATCCCGAACCTTGACCGGCACCTGGAGCACGTGAAGCAGTACCAGGACACGAACCGCACCCCGCGGCCGGGGCACGCGAGCTACGCCTCGTTCGTGAAGTACGGCCCCGACGACGACGCGGTCGGCGCGGGCATTTTCAGCGGTCGCTACACGGCTGCGATCGTGGCGGCCGGTTCGGTGGCGAAGAAGACACTGGCCCTCTGCGGCGTGCGCGTCTTCGCCTACGTCAAGGAGGCGGCGGGGGTTCGCGCGAAGGAGGTCGATCACGCCCGCGCGTTCGAGCGCGTCGAGGATTATAAGCGGATGCGCCGCGACCTCGACCCGTTCTACCAGGAAATCTACGTGAAGGCGCGCGTGAAGCCCGACATGCTCTTCCTCGAGAAGATGCGCGTCTTCGCCGAGATCGAGCGCGAGATCGACGCCATCCGCGCGAAGGCGCCGAAGATGTCGGCCTCCGACGTGCGCTCGAAGTACGGCGTCCACCCGGTCGTCAACTGCCCGGACCTCGACGCGGCGGAGGAGATGCTCGTGGCGGCGAACCGGATCATGGCCGAGGGCGATTCGTCGGGCGGGGTGGTCGAGGTGGTCGCGCTCGGCGTGCCGACGGGCCTGGGCGAGCCGGTGTTCGAGAAGCTCGACGCGGAACTGGGACGCATGCTCGGCATCGGCGCGGTGAAGGGCGTCGAGGTCGGCGCCGGTTTCGCGGTCAAGGACATGACGGGATTCCAGAACAACGACCAGATGCGCTCCGAGGGCGGGAAGGTTGCGTTCGATTCCAACAGCGCCGGCGGCATCACCGGCGGCCTCGCGACGGGTCAGCCGATCGTCGTGCGCCTGGCCGTGAAGCCGACGCCGACGATCAACAAGCCCCAGCGCACCATCGACAAGTACACGATGGCGGACAAGACCCTCGCCGCCATCACCCGCCGCGACCCCACCATCGTCGCGCGCATCTGGCCGGTCGCCGAGGCCTACACGTCGCTGGTGCTCTTGGACCATCTGCTCATGCACATGGGCTACCAGGCGCTGAAGGCGAAGGTGGCGAAGGGATGACTTTCTTTCACCGCAGAGACGCAAAGACGCAGAGAGAAGCAGAAAGAGGGTAACTGGGGGAGAAACGGCCGGAGACAACAGACCTGCGGAGAGCGCGGAGGAAGAGGCGACGAGATGACAGAAGACGGCAAGAAGGCGTCTCCGCGCTGATCAGTGGCTCGGCTTCGCGACGAGCGGGATGGTGACCGGCTTGCCCATGTCGAAGCGGGTGGATTGGCCGGCGACGACGACGCGGCCGCGGAGGCCGATGAGGTCGACCGAAATCTCCTTGCCGCGGATCTTGAGGTTGGAGACGGAGAGGTTCAAGACGCCCAGGGGCAGCGGGTCGATGACGAGGTTGCCGTCGACGTCGGGGCGGATGCCGGCGGCGAAGCGGAGGATGAGGTCGGCGAGGTACGAGTGCATGTAGTCGTCGGTGCCGCGCCAGATGGGGGCCTTGCCGTTGAGCGGGTTATAGTATTCGTAGCTCGTCGGGCGATTCGGCTCGCCGTCGAGGAAGGTCTCGCGGAGGAAGTTCCGCAGCATCTCGCCGGCGCGCTCGCGCAGGCCGGCGTCCAGCCGCACCGCCGACTCGCACAGCGCCTCCACCACGTGCGAGGTCGTCATCATCCACGCCCGGCCGTTCCACGGGCAGCGCATCCGCGCGTTCTTCCACTCGCCCGTCGGGCTGAACGACGGATCGTCCATGCTCAGGCTCGGCACGGGGAAATCGGTCCAGAAGATCTTCGGGTCGAAGAGGTTCCGGTGCAGCGCGTCGAGGTGCTCGCGCTCCACGATGTCCGTCGCGAACGGGTAGAACCCGACCGCCGCCTTCACGCCCGATCGCTCGTAGGACATCGGCAGCACGTCCACGAACATCTTCTTCGCCGGGTCGAACATCCGCGAGCGCACCGCCTGCGCCGTCGCGTCGGCATCGTGGCGCCATTTCCGCGCCTCGCGCTTGTCGCCCAAAATCTCCGCGGCCCACGACAGCGTCCGGAAGAGTTCGTACGCATAGACCGTCGCGTCCACGCCCTTCAGCGGCGTCTCGAATTCCTTCCACGTGTCCGCCCCGGGGTCCGCAAAGGCGTAGCGCGGTGAATACTCCTGCCCCGTCTCGCCCTGGTAAATGACGTCGTAGAGGCCGGACTTCTCCTTGTCGCGCACCTTCTCCAGCCAGCGCGCGTATTTCACCAGCGGCTCGTAGGCCGCGCGGAGGAACTCCTTGTCCGGGTGCGTCGCGTACAGTTCGCGCAGTGCGCGACCCCAGTTCGCGTGATACATCCCCTTGGCGCCGGAGGGCCCGTGGTCCACGCCGATCGCGGCGGGGAACATCCCGTTCGGATGCTGCGCCGCGAAGAAGTTCGTGAACGAACCGACCGCCGCGGATTTGTCCTGGCACCACCGCAGGTCCCGCGCGTGCGCGTGGGCGCTGTAGCTGATCGCGTGGCGGAAGTACCCGGCATTGATGCCTTCGTAGACGCACGGGCTCGCGGGGCCGTAGTCCGCCGGCAGCGCCATGTTGAGCCGAAGTCCGTACCAGCGGTACCAGTAGGCCCGTTCGACGTACGGGTCGCTCGATCGCAGGTAGGGCACGCTCTGAAAGAACTGCCGCCACGTCCGCGTCGCGCGGTCGGCGGGGGAGTGAACGCTCAGCGCCTGGCGCAGGTTCCGCAGCGCCTCGGCCTGCGCCTTGGTTACCGCCATGCCCACGCTGAACTTCCTCACCGTCCCCGGCGGCACCACGAGGCGATAGTGGAGCGCCGCGTAAACGGTGAGCCCGGACAACTCGTCCGCGATGCCGCCCTTCACGACGCTCTCGTGGGGCAGGCCCTTCTCGTTGAACTTCTCGTGGAAGGGCGTGCAGTCCCATCGCGGCGGCAGGGCCTCGGGACGTTCCGGGCCGTGCTGGGAGAGATTGACCGCGTGGGTGTCGGCCTCGCGGAAGGAGCCGAGCGCGAGGGAATAGGTCATCAGCGGCTCGCCCTTGGCATTGTTGAGCTGGCGGGCGATGACGATCGCGTCGCGCTTCGGGCGGATGCCGGTGATGAAGTCGGCGCCCGGCTCGTTGCGACCGGCGTCCTGGCAGGTCCATGCGATGAGGTCGATCCGCCGCTCGGCCAGAGTGGAGCTCTTGATCTCCAGCTCCGTGACGAGGACGTCCTCGGGCGAGAGCGACCGGCGCTCGACCATGGTCAGGTCCGCGCCGAGGTCATAGGTGGTGATGAGGTGGCTGACGCGCCAGCGCCGGGAGACGACCCTCGGGACGAGCGCGCGGCCGTCTTCCGCCACGAGCGTCACCGTGAACATCGGCGGAAGAGGGTGGTGATACCACGTCGGCGGGTCGAAGAATCCCGGGACGTCGAGATAATGGGGGAACTCGGGTGCCCAGAGGACGGCGCGGCCGCCCCCCAGAAACCACTTGTCCGGCCGCTCGAGGAGATCGAAGATTTCGTCGATCCGATCCACGACGCGCTCCTGATAGTCCCCTCTAAGGGGAGAAGTATACTCTCCATTAGTTGGCGGAAACAAGCGAAATCTGTCACGGATTCGCAGACGCGCCTCGTTGGTGGTTGCTCAAGTCTTTGCTCCGTCACGAGTTATGGCAAGTAATGGGCTCGGCTCATTGTGCTATATGTTGTCAATACTTGGCTAATGCTGGCTAATGGCCGAAATCACATACCTGCGAGCGTAACGTATTTAGTGGCAATACGTTATGGCGTTTTTTGACTTGGCACTTGTCTCGCCTGAGTTCGGCACATAGCCTCAAGAAATCCCCGCCCACAGGTCGATAAACTTCATGCCGGTGCCTCACCGGCACAAGGGGACATTCCAATGACCACGACGGCCGTCTTCGACTATGTCGATTATTGGGGGCTGACGAAGCCCCCGTTCGCGCTGGCTCCCTGCCCGGACAACCTGTTCCTGAGCAAGCAGCACCGGGAGTGCCTCTTGCGCCTCAAGTACGCAGTGATGGCGGGCAAGGGCGGGGCGCTCGTGATCAGCGAGAATGCGGGCGACGGCAAGACGACGGTGCTCAAGCGCCTGATGCTCGACCTCGACCGCGAACTCGACGGCCGCTCGCAGGTCGCCTTCATCGACCATCCGACGCTGACTCCCTACCAGATGTTGGAGGAGATGTGCCGTCAACTCGGCGTCGAAAAGCCGTCGCGCAGCAAGAACCGCGCGCTCAATCAGCTCCGCGAGCACCTCATCCGGCTGCACGTCGAGGGGATCAAGGCGGTGGTCATTGTGGACGAAGGGCAGATGCTCGCGCACCGTCCGGACCTCCTGCAGGAGCTTCGCATCCTGCTGAACTTCTGCGTGTCGGATGCGTTCCTGTTGAGCTTCATTCTGTCGGGCCAGCGCGCGCTCGAAGGCGTCATCCGCTCGATGCCGGAATTCTGGCAGCGCCTGCCGGTGCGGTTCTTTTTGGGCAACCTCGACTTCCGCGACACGCGGGAGTTCGTGAAGCACCGCCTGCGCATGGCGGGGCTCGACGGGGCCCGTGAGATATTTACACGCGCAGCCTATGACCAACTCTACAAGTCATCCCAGGGCTGCCCGCGCGTGCTCTGCTCCATCGCCGATCTCGCGCTCGTCGTCGGGCGGTCTTTGCGCGTCCGCGAAATCGACGCCTCCGAGGTCGCCCAGGCCGCCGCGGACATGGAGAAGAAGTCCTCCGACTCGTTCCACTACTACCATTTCCTCCGCTCCGTTTCCGAGACGGACCGCCCGGAAGACGCGTTTGCCTCTACGCCTGCCCCGGCGGCGGTGACGCCCTCGGTGCAGCCTGCGCCCTCGGCGGAAGAGGTCTTCAGGCACATCGCGAACTGAGAAGGATTGCGTTGGGGGACTGTTCAAAACCCGTTCCGCGCGCGGATGTGTAGTTTAGGGCCTCGTGCCCG
>JBBIVY010000128.1:0-5659 GCA_037439485.1 Planctomycetota bacterium
TGTTTGCAAGGACTTGGGGCATAACAACACATAACAACAGGAAGACACCAGCGATTACGCGCCTGTCATTTTGGCAGGTTCTTGACTCTTTCGGGCCGCGGGCCTGCCATTTTGGCAGGTCGGGGAATGGCGCGTTGCCGTTCTTGGCGCCCGTAGTGCCCGTGACGGAGGGCGAGGCATGCCTCGCCCCTACAAAGAAGATAAGGAAGAGAAGGAGGAGAAAGAAGAAAAGGAAGAAGAGGATTCGCTGCGAATTCGCGGCGAACATCGTCGTAGCGGGCCGGGGCGACCGGCGCTGGGCGGCCCGCGGGCGCGGCGCCAAGGGGCGTTTTGATACAAAGGGAATGAAAATCCGTCTTGACACCATAGGGGAGGCCCCTATACTGTGTAGCGATTCGGGGCGGGTCATGGTGCACAGCCCGCCGTGAGGTTGATCCGTCCGCAAGGGGGACCTGCGATGATGGGTGTGGGAATCGTCGGCGTCGGCTTCATGGGCAAGATGCACTTCGGCGTCCACCAGAAGAGCGGCAAGAGCAAGGTGGTCGCGATCTGCGATATCGACGAGGCCAAGCTCCGGGGCGACTGGTCCGCCATCGGCGGCAACATCAACGACCCCTCCGCGCGCGCCGTCAACCTCGACGGCATCAAGAAGTACCCCAACCTCGACGACATGCTCGCCGATCCCGACGTCGAAATCGTCGACGTGACGCTTCCGACCTATCTCCATTCGTGGGGCGTGCTCAAGGCCCTGAAGGCCGGCAAGCACGTGATGTGCGAGAAGCCCATCGCCCTCACGCTCGAAGACGCCGCCGAGATGGTGAAGACGGCGGCCTCCGCGAAGGGCAAGTTCATGGTCGCCCACTGCATCCGGTGGTGGCCGGAATACGCGCTCGTCCGCGACCTCATCAAGAAGCAGGCCTACGGCCGCGTCTACAGCGCGGTCTTCCGCCGCATCAGCGCGACGCCGACGTGGGGATGGAAGAACTGGCTCCAGGACCACACGAAGTCGGGCGGCGCCCTCATCGACCTGCACGTCCACGACATCGACTACATCAATTACCTGTTCGGAATGCCCGAGGCGGTGACCTCCTCCGGCATCACGAAGACGTCGGGCGGGATGGACCACATCATCACGAGCTATCACTACGACGTCGAGAACTTCATGGTGGTCGCCGAGGGCAACTGGGTCGGACACCCCGGCACGCCGTTCGAGATGATGTTCCAGATCACGTGCGAGTCGGCGACGATCCAGTATTCGTCGGCGCGCGAGAAGTCGCTGGCGATCTATCCCAAAACGGGCGGCGTGGAGTACCCGGCGTTCACGCCCGGCGACGGCTACACCAACGAGATCCATTACTTCCTCGACTGCCTCGCGTCGGGGCGGACGCCGACGGTCGTGACGCCCTCGGAAGCGCGCGAGGCGCTGGCCATCGGCATGGCCGAGATCAAGTCCGCGACGACGGGCAAGACCGTCGCCGTGACGAAGTAGGCCGGACGGGTGGAGGGTCCTCCCATTGTCAGCGACGCCGCGCGCGGATGCGGTTCGCGAGTTCCTCCGAGCGATGACGCCGGAGGAGCGGACGCTGGTCGTCATCCGCGACGAGCTTTACGCCGGGGCGTGGGACGAGATGTTGAAGGACCTGGATTCGCGCCTGGCCGCAAAGCCGTACGTCTTCAAGCTGGCCACGCGGATCGAGGACGACGTCGCCCGGATCCGCAAACTGCGTGAGTTCGAAGAGGAACATCACCTTAACCTGAAAGACTACGTCTGACGGGAGGCAAGATGCGGAAGGCGTCCATGATCGCGGCGGCGGTGGGAATGACGCTCCTCGTGTGGGGATGCGGAGACTCGAACGTGCGCTTCGCCCAGGCGGCGCCCGCGCAGCCGGTGACGGTGCCGGCCGCCGCGGCCCCGGCGCCTGCCGGCGGGCCGAGCATGGCCTGGGTCGTCCCCGAGGCCCAGCTCAAGCACCTCGGCCTCGAGACCGCCTGGAGCGGCCGGCTCGAGATCCAGCCCACGCCCGCCATCATCGACGCCTACGTCCTCGGCGACTTCATGATGTTCGAGTCCGCCGACCGGCGCCTCACCGCCGTCGACCGCAAGACGGGCGTGCCGAAGTGGACGGTGGAGATCCCGAACCGCTGCGACTTCCGCGGCTGCGAAGACGACGCGGCGGTCTACGTTCCGTGCCGCAACGTGCTCGTCGCCGTGGACAAGCGCGGCTTCATCACCTGGCGCAAGTTCCTCAACTTCGGGCCGGGCGGCGTTCCGGTGGCCGACGGCGACCACGTCTATCTCCCGTGCTTCGACGGCCGCATCCGCGCCTTCCTGAAGGACAGCCGCTACTTCGACCTCCAGTGGACCACGAGGGGCCCCATCGAATCGCGTCCGGCGGTCGGGCCGAAGCTCATCTACGCCGGCTCCAGCGACGGCGTCCTCTACGCCCTCCGCAACGAAAAGCTCGACCAGTCCTGGAGCTTCAAGACGTTCGGCGCCATCAAGGCCGACTTGATCTACGACAAGATGTGCGTCTACGTCGCCTCGACGGACGGCAACCTCTACTGCCTCAATGCCCTCGCGCAGGGGAGCCGCGAGCAGCAGCTCGCCTGGCACCTGCCCTATTCCTCGGGCGCGCCCATCGACGCCACCCCGTTCCTCGGACGCGACACCGTCTTCGTCGTCAACCGCAACCGCGAATGCCACGCCGTCGAGCGCGAGACCGGACGCAAGCTCTGGGTCCTCGCCGACGTCGACAAGGTCCTCACGCAGGGCAAGCAGAACACCTACCTGCTCCGCCATGAAAGCAAGCTGATCGCCGTCGACAACAAGACCGGCGTCGCCCGATGGGAGCTCGATCTGCCCGCGGGCGCCTTCGCCTTCACGCCGGTGAACTCCCTCGACGACATCCTCTACCTCATCAAGAACACCGGCGAGACCCAGGCCGTCCGCGAGATCCGTCCGCCCGCGCCCGTCGCGCCTGCGGCCCCGGTGGTCGCGCCCGCGCCCGCTCCGGCCCCCGCGCCCAAGGCCGCGGACAAGCCGGCCGAGGATGCCGCGAAGTGACGTCGATGCCGCCGGTGAGAAACAACCGCGGCGGGGACTGACCGTTCCGCCCGGACACATTGAAGAGGGCGCTCTCGGGCGCCCTCTTCGGCTAAGAGGACCGTCGACTCGATCCGCCGACTCGACCCCTCAACTCTTCTGCCCGCACTCTTCGGAGGATATTCATGGCCGATGTGAAGATCGAACGCGCAATCGTCAGCGTCTATGACAAGGCCGGACTCGTCGACTTCGTCAAGGAGCTCGTGAAGATGGGCGTGGAGATCCTCTCCACGGGCGGCACGAGGAAGCTCCTTGCCGAGAGCGGCGTCAAGGTGGCCGACATCTCCGAGTACACGGGGTACCCTGAGATGATGGACGGCCGCGTGAAGACCCTCCACCCGCGCGTCCACGGAGGTCTCCTCGCCGTGCGCGACAACCCCGAGCACGTCGCCGCGATGAAGGCCAACGGCATCAAGCGCATCGACATGGTCGTCGTCAACCTCTACCCGTTCGAGGCCACCATCGCCAAGCCCGGCGTCACGCTGCCGGAGGCCATCGAGCAGATCGACATCGGCGGCCCGTCGATGGTCCGCTCCTCCGCCAAGAACCACGCCTACGTCACCGTCGTCACGAGCCCCAAGCAGTACGGCCTCGTGCTCGACGAGATGAAGTCTCACGGCGGCGCCACGACGTTCGAGACCCGCGCGAAGCTGGCGCGCGAAGTCTTCGCCACGACGAGCTACTACGACGGGACCATCGCGAATTATCTCTCCGGGCAGTCGGGCGCCACCCCTGACGTCGCCGTCATCGCCGGGCGCAGGTTCGCCGACATCCCCAAGGGCGAGAACGGCCATCAGAGCCCCGCGCAGCTCTTCTCGACCGGCGGCAACGACCCGCTGGCGCTGCCCAATTTCAAGGTCATCGAAGGCCTGCCGCTCAGCTACAACAACTGGACCGACATCGACCGGCTCCTCAACGTCCTCACCACCGCGGGCGCCGGGTGGAAGAAGAACGCGATGAGCGGCACCCCCAAGATCGCCGTCCTCTGCAAGCACGGCAACCCGTGCGGCGCCGCCGTCGCGGCGGACGAGGAGAGCGCGGTGAAGAAGGCCGTCCTCGGCGACACCCGCGCGGCGTTCGGCGGACTGCTGATGTGCAACTTCACCGTCACCGAGGAGCTCGCGGACGCGATGGTCAGCACGGGGATGAAGGGCGACAACACGCAGAAGTTCGACAGCATCATCGCCCCCGCCTTCGCCGAGGGCGCCGCGAAGCGCCTCGAACGCAAGAAGGGCAAGTGCCGCCTCGTCGTCAACGAGCGCCTGGCCGACTCGTGGCACGTCATGGACGCGCACGCGCGCTTCCGCTACGTGCGCGGCGGGTTCCTCGTGCAGCCGGCCTACGGGTTCGTGCTCGACCTGGCCGACAAGGCCCTCATCGTCTCCGGCGGAAGCGTCGCGTCGCTCTCGACCGAGTTGAAGGCGAGCCTGCTCCTGGCCCTCGCGATCAATCACAAGTCGAACAGCAACACGATCACGCTCGTCAGCGATTCGATGCTCATCGGCAACGGCGTCGGCCAGCAGGACCGCGTGGGCGCCGCGGAGCTGGTCATCAAGCGCGCCGTGGACGCCGGCCACAAGGACAAGATCGCCGGCGCGATCGCCGCCTCCGACTCGTTCTTCCCGTTCCCCGACGCCCCCGAGGCGCTCATCAACGCGGGCGTGAAGACGATCTTCAGCACGACCGGCAGCGCGAACGACAAGCTCACGCAGGAGCTCTGCAAGAAGCGCGGCGTCACGCTCATCCAGCTTCCCGACAACGCCGCGCGCGGGTTCTTCGGGCACTAAGTCGGAGGGGCACTTTCTTCTCTTCTACCTCTCCCTCTTAGGGAGAGGGTGAGGTCTCGGATGCACGGGGACAGTCCCAAACAGGGGGACGGTCCCCTTCTACCCTCCCCCTGAAAGGGGGAGGTGAAAGCAGCGGACAGACTTGGAATGGCCAAGGCGAAGATCTGCGGCATCACGAACATCACCGACGCCCGCGTCGCAGTTGACGCGGGTGCCGATGCTTTCGGGCTCGTCTTCGCCGAGAGCCCACGGCAGGTCTCGCCCGGAACCGCGCGCAAGATTATCGCCGCGCTCGGAAAGACCTCCTGCGTCCCCGTCGGCGTCTTCGTCGACGAGCTTCCCTCGCGCATCGTCGAGATCGCCGAGCGAGTCGGATTCCGCGTCGTCCAGCTTCACGGGGACGAGTCGCCCGACGTCGTTGTCCAGTTGCTCGCGCACGGGTTTGACGTCGTCAAGTCGTTCCGCATCGCGACCGCCGGCAACCTCGCCGCGCTCACGCGCTACAGACCCACGGCGTTCCTCCTCGACACGTTCGTGGAAGGGAAGGCGGGAGGCACGGGCGAGACGCTCGACTGGAATATCGCCCGCGACGCGGCGCCCCGCGGCCGCATCATCCTCTCCGGAGGCCTCGGGCCCGACAACGTCGAAGCCGCCGTCCGCATCGTCAATCCTTACGGCGTCGACGCCTCCAGCCGCCTCGAACTCTCCCCCGGCCTCAAAGACCCCGCCAAGGTCCGCGAGTTCATCCGCCTTGCCCACTCCACCGGCC
>JBBIVY010000128.1:5759-10310 GCA_037439485.1 Planctomycetota bacterium
GCGAAGGCGTCGTCGCGGGCCTTCTGGGCGGCGTCGACCTCGCCGGTTGAGGAGCTTGACGAGGCGCTTCCGGCGTAGGAGGAGACGGGCACTTCCTTCATCACCACGGAGCCATCCTCGTTCGTCACCTCAACGGTCTTCGTCGCCGGCGGCGGGTCTTCCTTCATCATCGGCGCGGGTGAAGTGGTGGGCGCCCTGGAGGTGCTCGCGACGCTTGAGGCCGAGGAGGACGAGATCGTGGAGGCCCTTGTGGAGCCGCAGGGCGCGCTCGTGAAGCGGATGCCGATGGTGGTGGGAGAATGACGGACGGTGACCGGGATGACCCTGGGCACGGAACGCACAACGTGCTTGACCGACCTCGCCGGCGCGCGCGCCCCGGCGGCAAACGATGAGGAGGTGACCAGCAGCAACGCCGCCGATATCAGAGCCACGATCGTCTTCATCGCGCGCTCCTTCCCCGAATTGGACGGCCCGCCACCCGTTACACCGTAAACTCATACCCCGCCCGAGCCCCGTCGGCCCGGAAAATCTTACTACCCGGATGATACCCCCTCGCGGCAATAACGTCAATGAGGCAATCCCCTATGCCGCCGCTCACCGCTGCTCGATGAGTATCTGCGACAGGTCCGCGACGCGGTCGGCGAAGAGGCCGTTGATCTTCTTGAGAAGCGTGAGGCGGTTCGCGCGGACCTGGAGGTCGTCGACGTTGACGAACACCTTTTCGAAGAAGACGTGCAGCGGCACGGTGAAGGTCTGCTCGTAGAGCTTGCAGGCCTCGGGATAGCGCCGCTCGTCGATGAGCGTCGTGATCTCGCGAACGTGATCGCGGTAGAGTTTCCAGAGCTCGCGCTCTTCCGGCGCGCTCAGGAGAATCTCGTCCACTTCGCCCGTCCCGGCGAACTCGCGGGTGATGTTGTGCGTCCGTTCGACCGCGGTGACCAGCTTGTGCCAGTCGTGCGTGCCCGACAGCTCGTCGAGGCTTTCGAGCCGGCGGCTCAGATCGAGCAGGTCGTCGAACCCCGGCTTGAGCGCCGCGCGGACGATGTCGTGCGAGTAGCTGTCGAGGTAATAGTAATAGAGCCGGTCCTGGATGAACTCCAGCACGCTCTTCTCGGCGACCGTCGTCTCGCTCAGGCCCGGCGGCAGGAGCGACTTCGCCTTCGCAATCACGGCGCCGAGCGGCAGCACGAACTCGCTCGTGACGATGATGCGGATGATGCCCACCGTCTGCCGGCGGAGCGCATAGGGGTCCTGGTTGCCGGTCGGCGCGAGGCCCGCGGCGAAGCACCCGACGAGCGAATCGAACTTGTCGGCGAGCGCCAGGATGCGGCCCGTCAGAGTCTTCGGAATGTCGTCCTTCACGCTGCGCGGACGGTAATGCTCGGCGATCGCCTCGGCGACCTCGGGGTCTTCGCCGTCGGCCTTCGCGTACTCGCGCCCCACCACCCCTTGCAGGCTCGTGAACTCGAACACCATCTGCGTGACGAGGTCGGCCTTGGAAAGAGCCGCCGCGCGGGCGACACGAGCCTTCGTCGCCTCATCCGCGCCCAGCGCCTCGGCGATGAAGAGGCCCAGTTCGCCGATCCGCCGTGTACGCTCCGCATACGACCCCAGCTTCTCCTGGAACGTGACGCCCGCGAGCTTCTGGCCGTAGGATTCGAGCGGCTTCTTGCGGTCCTCGCGCCAGAAGAACTGCGCGTCGGAAAGCCGCGCGTTCAGCACGCGTTCGTTCCCCTCGCGGATCATGTCCGCCGACGCCGCCGGGCGGTTCGACACCGTGACGAAGCGATTGAGCAGCTTCCCCGACGCCGCGCGCACGGGGAAATACCGCTGGTGCTCCATCATCGCCGCCTCGACGACCTCCGCGGGGACTTCGAGATAATGCTCCGGGAACGTCCCCTCCACCGCCTGCGGAAACTCGACGAGGTTCGTCACCTCTTCCAGCAGGTCGAACTCCGAGAGCGCGGCGCCGTGCGCGGCGAGGACCTTCTCGATCTGCGCGCGGATGGCCTCGCGGCGCTCGTCCACGTCGGCGAGGACGAAGGCCTTGCGGAGCGCACCCTTATAGAGTTCAGCGTCCGCCCGCGCGATTTCGACCGCGGCGGGGGCCAGGAACGGATGCCCGTAGACCTTGCGGCCGCTCGTCACGGCGCCGATGCTGAACGGCACGACGGCGTCGCCGAGGAGCGCGAGGATCGAACGGATGGGCCGCGCAAACGTGACGGCGGTTCCGGCCCAGTGCATCGACTTGGGGAACGGGAGCTTGAGGATGATGCCGGGAAGCGCCTCGGCGAGGACTTCCGCGGTGGCGCGGCCCTTGACGGTCTTCTTCGCGAAGACGTAGGGGCCGGACTTCGTCTCCTGGACGGTGAGCGACTCGACCGGAACGCCCTGGCCGCGCGCGAACCCGGCGCCGGCCTTCGTCGGCTTGCCCTCGGCGTCGAAGGCGATCTTCTTCGACGGCCCCTGGACCAGCTCGGTGAAATCCTCCTGCGCGTCGGGAAGCCCCGGGATGAAGAGCGCAATGCGCCGCGGGGTATAGAGAGCTGAAAAAGGGGACAGTCCCCCGGACGGCTCTAAGGGGACAGTCCCCTTTTTCAGAAGACGCGCCTCGGCAAGCGCCTTCTTCATCGCCTCCGCCAGGGCCGCCGACGCCGGGGCCAGGTAGGACGCGGGGATTTCCTCGCAGCCGATTTCGAGAAGAAAGTCGCGCATGGGTTGGTGTCCTGTGCGAACGAAGTTCGTTAATTCCCGATTCTCGGCCCGCCCGACGCCTCCTTCTGTTGTTACCTCCCCCTCTCAGGGGGAGGGCAGGGTGAGGGTTAAGGCTCGCAAGCGCAACGAGGCCCCGACTATGCGAGAGCCCCGACCCTCACCCTACCCTCTCCCTGAAAGGGAGAGGTAGAAGAAGCTGCCAAAACGACCGGCCTTGATGACGCAGCATAGCCTTTCCGTAACATCTTGTCAAGCAGGCGCTTAGAGGCGCTCGCCGGGGGGGCTGCCAAAGAGGTTCATGCCGCGCCGTCCGCATCGCCGATATGTATAGCGCGACGCTGCACAAACTCTGTACGGGGAATACCATGCACATCCAGGATCTGTTCGCCGAGATGATCAAGAGAGGCGCCTCGGACCTCCACCTCAAGGTGGGGCGGCCGCCGCTGGTTCGCGTGGATGGGGACCTCGTGCCGACGGAGCATCCGGCGCTGTCGCTGGACGACGTGCGGAAGCTGATCTTCTCGCTGCTGTCCGACCGCGAGATCGGGAAGTTCGAGCGCGAACTGGAACTGGACACCGCGCGGACCTACGAGGACAAGGGACGGTTCCGCATCAACGTCTTCTACCAGCAGCACCTCATGGGCGCGGTGATGCGGCTCATCCCGCTGGCGATCCCGACGGTGGAGGAGCTAGGGCTGCCCACGGTGCTCAACGACCTGGCGCTCAAGGAGCAGGGGCTTATCCTCTTCACCGGCCCGACCGGATGCGGCAAGTCGACGTCGATGGCCGCGATGATCCATCACATCAACCGCCACCAGCGCCGGCACATCATGACGGTGGAAGACCCGATCGAGTTCGTTCACACGGACGAGATGTCGACGATCAACCAGCGCGAGCTGGGCGTGGACACGATGTCGCTGCAGGAGGCGCTGCGGCGGGTGCTGCGGCAGGACCCGGACGTCATCCTCATCGGCGAGATGCGAGACCCGGAGACGATGGAGACGGCGATGCGCGCGGCGGAGACCGGGCACCTCGTCTTCAGCACGCTTCACACGAACGACGCCAAGCAGACGCTGGACCGCATCCTCGAGAGCTTCGAGGGGAACCACCAGAAGCAGATCCGCACGCTGATGTCGCTGACGCTCCTGGCGGTGCTGTCGCAGAGGCTGCTGGCGCGCGCCGACGGCAAGGGACGCATCGCGGCGCTGGAGATCATGATCAACTCGCCGCAGGTCTCGAAGCTCCTCGAGAAGGGCTCGACCAGCGAACTCGAAGAGGCCATGGCGCGCAGCAGCAACTACTGGCACATGCAGACCTTCAACCAGGCGCTGACGGAGCACGTGAAAACCGGGCTCATCAAGCCCGAGACCGCACTCAGCCATTCCACCAACCCGGGCGATCTGCGGTTAGCCCTGCGCGGCGTCGGCATCGGCTCCTCCGAGATCGACAAACTCGCCGAGAAGCTCGAAGCCCAGCACGCCGAGGTGCTCGAAGATCCCGTCTCCGGCAAAGAACCCAAAGCCAAGGCCCGTCCCAAGCCGCCGGGACAGGGATTCAGCTTTTGAGAGCCGCTAAGGCTCGCCCCGAAACGGCCCCCGCCTTGCCGGAAGAGGCAAGAACAACCTACCGGTTCATGACAATTGTCTTTGTTGGTGTAGTGCGCCTTCCCGACGCGTCGGGACGCTCTTCGCTGTTCGTTCCGGCTCACGAGAAGGGAGCCGGACTACCGAACAACAACCGCCAATCACAATTGTCATGAACCGCTGCCGCATTGTCATATGCTTCTTTGGTAGTCACCTTCAGGCCCGAAGGGCCGTAAGAGTGTAGCCGGGGGCG
>JBBIVY010000129.1:0-9996 GCA_037439485.1 Planctomycetota bacterium
GGGGGCGAAAGAACCACGCGAAACGTGACCGTTCTTACGCCCCGTTGGGGCTCATGAGGTGTGAGCGGGCTCGGATTCCGGGGGCTTGCGCCCCCGGCTATTTTCCCGCGGCCCTTCGGGCCGCACAACCGGCACAGCCAAAGAGCCGAGTAACGATGTGCTACTTCGGTTTCCCCGCCTTGTAGATCGCAGCGTCCTTCACGGCCGTGTCCGGACGGAGCTGGTTGAGGAGCGTGCGGACGTCGCGGTCGAAGACGAGGGCGAGGACCTTCTCGTTCACGAGGACGTCGGGCCAGAGCCGCTTCTCGATGAGCCGCTGGAGTTCCGGGTCGTGCGCGGCCATCTGGAACTTCGGGTGGCTCTTGAGCTTGACCGCCGCCGGCTGCGCCATGAGCAGGTTCATCGCCGTCAGGTCGTTCTTGTAGTAGTCGTCGGCGATCTTCTTGTAGTCGTCCGCGTATTGCAGGAAGCTCAGCTCCGGCAGCGGGTTGAACGCGTGTATCCGCGGGATCAGCGCCGACTCGCGCTTCTGGGCCGTCACCCACGGCGAGCCGCCGAACTTCCCCGCCGGGACCATGTCGAACATGCACAGCACCAGGAACGCCACCACCAGGCCCTTCACCGTCCCCAGGCCGAACCCCAGCACGCGGTCGATCGTCTGCGGCGCCTCCCCCTTCGACACCATGTTGCTGATCGACCGGCCCAGGAGGGCGAATATCGCGTAGATGACCAGCGCCCCGCCGATGAGCGCCGTGTAGTAAGCCGCCAGGGAACTCATCTGCATGTGCACCGCGAACCATTCCCCCACCGGCTCCACGACAAAGTAGATGTAGAAGAAGATCGCCGCCATCCCCATGAGCCGGAAGACCTGGACGATGATGCCCATGAAGAAGCCCAGGACCGCAAAGCCGATGACCAGCACCAGGGCGCCGATGTCGAGCCACATGGGAATACTCCGCTGAGTGAAGTAGGTACAGGGTGAGCCCCCATTGATACCATCGGCCGGAATGGCCCCAAACTATCGCCTCGGCCCCGCGCGAAGGCTATTGCCCTGAAAAAGGCGTTTTCTCTTGACCAGTTGAAGGTCCCGCGGTACCATAATGCCACACTGTCTCCCGGGGACCGGACCTCTTTCCGCACCGCGGAGGTATTGTCGCAAGCTACCCATACAACACGACTTACATCATTACTTGAGCCGAGGAAGGCATGAGCGACCGAACACCCCTCGATCTGGGCGTTGACATTGGTTCCGTCAGCGCCAAGGTTGTCGTGATGGACGGCGACGGGCGGGTCATCGAGGACGTCTATCGCCGGGTTCTCGGGCGCCCCATCGAGACGACGATTGCGATCTTGGACGGCCTTATCGCCAAGTACGGCCTCACCCGCCTGGCGCGCATCTCCTTCACGGGCACGGGCGGCAAGATGCTGGCGAAAGCCCTGGGGGCGGCCTCGGTCAACGAGGTCGTGGCCCAGGCGCGGGCGGAGGCCTTCTTCCATCCGGAAGTCCGCACCGTCATCGAGATCGGCGGCGAAGACTCCAAGCTCATCCTGCTCAAGGATGAGAACGGCAAGGTCGTCATCGACGACTTCGCGATGAATTCCGTCTGCGCGGCGGGAACCGGCAGTTTCCTGGACCAGCAGGCCGCGCGCCTCGGCGTGAGCATCGAGGAGGAGTTCGGCCGCCTTGCGATCAAGAGCGAGAAGCCTCCGCGCATCGCGGGACGCTGCACGGTGTTCGCCAAGTCGGACATGATCCACCTTCAGCAGAAGGCGACGCCGGACTACGACATCATCGCGGGGCTCTGCTTCGCCCTCGCGCGCAACTTCAAGAGCAACGTCTGCCGCGGGCGCGAGTTCAAGAAGCCCATCGCCTTCCAGGGCGGCGTCGCGGCCAACGCCGGGGTCATCCGCGCGTTCACCGAGATCCTCGAACTCACCCCGGGCGAACTGGTCATCCCCAAACACTTCGCCTCGATGGGCGCCATCGGCGCTGTGCTCGATTCCCGCGACTCCGGCGCCGTCTCGCCGTTCCGCGGCACCGAGCCGCTGAGGGAATTCCTCCGCGAGCGGGCAGGCGACCGCCGGAAGCTGGCGCCGTTGCCGAAGCCCGACGGGGCGCGCCTCTTTTCCTGTAGGGGCGGACCCGCGTGTCCGCCCGCAAACGCCGAAGAAGCCGGGGGAACACATAGGTCCCCCCCTACAATAGAAAAGACCGACTGCTTCTTAGGCATCGACGTCGGCTCCATCTCCACGAAGGTCGTCGCCGTCGACCGCGACCGGCGCGTGCTCGCGAAGGCGTATCTCATGACTGCGGGCCGTCCGCTCGAGGCCGTGCGTGACGGGCTGCGACTTGTAGGTCAGACATTCCTGTCTGACGAACAGAAGAATGACAGGCAGGAATGCCTGTCCTACAGAGTCAACATCCTCGGCGTCGGCGCCACGGGCTCGGGCCGCTACCTCATCGGCGATTTCGTCGGGGCCGACGTCGTGCGCAACGAGATCACCGCGCAGGCGACCGCCGCCATCCACATCGACCCCGCCGTCGACACGATCTTCGAAATCGGCGGGCAGGATTCCAAGTACATCAGCATCGACAACGGCGTCGTGGTCGACTTCCAGATGAACCACGTCTGCGCGGCGGGGACGGGGAGCTTCCTCGAGGAGCAGGCGGAGAAGCTGGGCGTCTCCATCAAGAAGGAATTCGCGGCCGAGGCGCTCGCGTGTCCCGCGCCGGTGCGATTGGGCGAGAGATGCACGGTGTTCATGGAATCGGACATCGTGCTGCATCAGCAGACCGGCGCATCGCGCGAGGAACTCGTCTCCGGCCTGTGCTACTCCATCGTGCAGAATTATCTCAACCGCGTCGTCGGCACCCGCCGCGTGGGAAAGCGCATCTTCTTCCAGGGCGGCACCGCCTTCAACGACGGCGTCGTCGCGGCCTTCCGCGCGGTGACGGGCAAGGACGTCGTCGTGCCGCCCGACCACGAGGTCACCGGGGCCATCGGCGCCGCGATCCTGGCGATGGACGGCGCGTCGGGGGGGAAGAGCCGCTTCCGCGGCTTCGACCTCTCCGATCGCAAGTACGAGTTGAAGCGTCTTTCCTGCACCGATTGCGCCAACGAGTGCGAGATCAACGAGGTCGTGCTCGAAGGCGAGACGCCGCTCTATTACGGCAGCCGCTGCGACAAGTACAACCTGCGCCGGAAATCCCACGGCATCAAGAGGGAGCGCGACCTCTTCCGCCGCCGCGAGGAATTGCTGACGGCGTGCCTCAAGGAAGAGCCGAAGCGCACGAACGGGCATCCGAGTCGCGGCCGCGCGGGGATTCCGCGGGCGCTGGTGCAGCACGAGATGCTGCCCTATTGGCACGCGTTCCTGAAGGAGCTGGGCTACGAGGTGGTGGTCAGCCCCGCGACGCACCGGGGCATCATCACGAAGGGCGTCGAGGCGGTGTCGACGGAGACGTGCTTCCCGGTGAAGGTCGCGCACGGGCACGTCCTGGAGCTGATCGAGCGCGGGGTGGACCTCGTGCTGATCCCCAGCCTCATCAGCGGCCCGAGCGATTTCGAAGGGCAGGAGACGAGCGTCTTCTGCCCCTACGTCCAGTCGATCCCCTACGTCATCCGCGCCGCGATCGATCTTCCCGAAAACGTCCAGCTCGTCACGTTCCCGGTGCGCCTGGAGTGTCCGCGCGCGGTGCAGGCGAAGGAGATCGCCGAGTCGACGCGGCCGGTCGGCTGGACGCGCGCCGAGATCGTCCGGGCGCTCGGCAAGGCCGAGGCCGCGCAGGCCGATTTCCGCGAGCGATGCCGCGAGGAGGGCCGCAAGTTCATCGCGTCGCTCACGCCGGAAGACCGGCCCGTCGTCGTCTTCGGCCGTCCCTACAACGCCTGCGACCGGGGCGTCAACCTCGACCTGCCGCGCAAGCTCCACGACCTCGGCATGTTGCCGGTGCCGATCGAGTTCCTGCCGCTCGAATCCGCCCACCTCGACGACGAGCCGTGGGACAACCTCTACTGGCGCTACGGCCAGAAGATCATGGCAGCGGCCAACTTCGTCGCGAGCCACCCGCTCTTCGCCGCGGTCTACCTCACGAACTTCTCCTGCGGGCCCGACTCGTTCCTCACCACCTTCTTCCGCAAGGCGATGGGCAGGAAACCCGCGCTGCTCTTGGAAATCGACGAGCACTCGGCCGACGCCGGGGTCATCACGCGCCTGGAGGCCTTCCTCGATTCCCTCGCGGGAGCGCGCGACCGACGGACGTCCTCCGGCGAAAGCGCCCCGAAGCACGCCTCGCGCCTCAACGGCCGGCGGCTTTGGGTGCCTTACATGTGCGATCACGCCCACGCCTTCGCCGCCGCGTTCCGCTCGGGCGGGCTCGATTGCGAAGTGCTGCCGCCCTCCGACGAGGCGTCGCTCGAACTCGGCCGGCGCTACACCACGGGCAAGGAGTGCCTCCCCGCCATCGTCACCGCGGGCGACATGCTGAGGATGGTGCTCTCGCCCGGCTTCGACCGCGACAAGAACGCCTTCTTCATGCCCTCGGGCACCGGCCCGTGCCGCTTCGGCCAGTACAGCCGGCTCCACAGCTTCCTCCTGAAGGAGCTCGGCTTCGAGGACGTGCCGATCATCTCCCCGAACCAGGGGCTCGACTTCTACGCCGACTTCCGCAAGATGGAGAAGGACTGCACGCGCGCCGCGTGGCAGGGCATGGTGGTCGTGGACATGATGACCAAGGCCCTGCACCGCATCCGGCCTTACGAGATCGTGCCGGGGGCGACGAACCGCGCCTACCGCAAGGGGCTCGACGCGCTCATCCGCGCGCTGGAGAGTTCCGCCCCGCTCGAGCCGGCCGTCCGCGAGATCGTCGCGGGGTTCGCCGCGGTCGAGACCGCCGGGGAGCGAAAGCCCCTCGTCGGCGTTGTCGGCGAGATCTACGTCCGCTCGCACGCCTTCTCCAACTCCAACGTCGTCGCCGTGCTCGAATCGCTCGGGGCCGAGGTGTCGCTCGCCACGTTCAGCGAGTGGATCTTCTACACCAACGTCGTCCGCGTCAAGCGGTCCCGGCGCGAGCGCGACTTCCTGCTGGCCTTCAAGGACACCGTCAAGAACTGGGTCCAGAAGATGGACGAACGCCGGATGGGCTCGATCTTCGCGGACCTCCTCGAGCGGCCGCTGGAGCCCGCGAGCGAGAAAGTGCTGCGCTACGCGGCGCCCTACATCCACGATTCGTTCGAGGGCGAGGCCGTCCTCAGCGTCGGACGCACCGTCGAGTGCTTCCACGATCACGCCGCGGGCGTCGTCAACGTCATGCCCTTCACCTGCATGCCCGGCGCCATCGTCTCGGCCGTGCTGAAAAGCGTGCGCGAAGACCACGACCAGATGCCCATCGTCTCGCTCTCCTACGACGGCCAGCCCGAGGGCTCAACCCTCACGCGCCTGGAGGCCTTCATGCACCAGGTCAAGGCGTTCCACAAGCGCCGGGCCAGGCACCACTCGAGACGGCGGACGACGGCCCCGGTGTCCTGAGAAGCCGCATTCCGAGAGACAAGTTCCAAATTCCAAATCACAAGTCTCAAGGAAACTCCAATTTCCAAGAGCAAACCGAAAGGCATTCCGGCCTTCGTTTGGAGGTTGGAGTTTGGCGTTTCATTGGAACTTGTGACTTGAGGCTTGGAATTTGCCGCGCTAGCGGCCGATCTTGTCCGCCGCGTCGCCCTTGAGCCGCTCGGCGGATTCGAGGAAGAGGATGCGCTCGTTGACGAGCTTGTCCCGCTCGGGCGCGTCGAGCGTGGGGGCGATCGACATGAAATCCCCGAAGAAATCCTTCGGCAGCCGGCCGCTGATGTTCAGAAGCTCCAGGACCGTCGAGCGGCCCTCCGCGTCCTCGCCCGGCAGCGCCGCCAGCAGCAACCCGCACCGCCTGCGCTCCAGAAGCGGCACGATCCGAGGCTGATTGGAGCTCTTGAGGACCTCCAACGCGCACGCTTTCAGCGACTCGAGGCCCCGGCGCGCGTATTCCTTGTCGCTCGACAGGAGCGTGCCGACGAGAAACGGCAACGCGCGATCGCCGGCTCGGCGGAAACTCTCGGCCGCGGCGGCGCGCGTCGCGTTGTCGGGCGAGGCGAGGCCCTTCAGCAGTTCCTCGAAATGCCGCATCTCTTCGAGGCGTGCGCGCTGGTAGTCCGCGCGGATCCCGACAAACTCGACCACCGTCGCCGCCTGCTCCCGCACCGCAGGGCTTTCGTCGGAGAGAGCCCGCGTGACCGCTTCGAGGTCCGGCACGGGGGACGGCCTCCCCTTGCTGCCTCCCTCGTCGACGGCCGTCCGAAGCCGCCGTAATATCGTCCTCGCCGCCAGCACCCGGCGCTCCGGCTTCGCGTCGTTGACAAGCGCCCCAGCGAGGTACGGCAGCGAGTCGTCCGATTCCGCGAGCGCCTTCGACGCGGCCTCGCTCCTGGCGGCGTCGGCCGACATCAGCTCGAACATCAGCCCGTTGTACTTCCTCTGCGTCATCCACGCCCAGCCGATGTAGACGAACGCCGCCGCGACGAGGAGATAGACGACGACCGTAGCCTTCCTCTGCCACGCGGGGACGGGCTCGGATGCGGGTTGCGCGCCGACGCTCATGGCTTTCCTCCATTCGACGAGTGAACGACATTGTAGCCGCCCGCGGCGGAAAAGCAACGGCCGTCACGCCTGACCCATCCCCACTTTGACCGGCCAATGTCGATGGGCCGCTGGGCTTCTTCATACCTCCCCCTTTCAGGGGGAGGGCAGGGTGAGGGTGAAGCCTCTCAAGCGCAACGAGGCCCTCGACGAAACGTGAGCCGTACCCTCGCCCTGCCCTCTCCCTGGAAGGGAGAGGTAGAAACAACCGAATTCGACCGCGGCGATGAGTCCCTTGATAAGAGTGGGGGCGGGTCGGCCCTCGCGCCCGCGGACAATTTCGCTTTTCAACGCGTGCCTCGGATGGTAATCTGAACGTATGCGCACGGAACTCCTGAAATGCGATACGCCCGAGTCTCGGGCCGAAAGCGTCAGGCGCGCGGGACAGATCCTGAAATCCGGACGGATCGTCGCGCTGCCCACGGAGACCGTGTACGGACTCGCCGTCGTCGCCAAAGACCCGGCGGCCGAGTCGCTCCTCCGCGAGACCCGCGGCCGCGCCGACGACAAGCCCTTCACCGTCGCCGTCTCGGAACCCATCGTCGTCTCGCGGTTCGTCGAGGTCGTCTCGCCCATGGGCCGAAGGCTCATGCAGCGATGCTGGCCCGGGCCCTTGACCATCGTCTTCGAGAATCCCGACGGCGGCACCGTGGGCATCCGTCAGCCCGACGGCGAGATGACGCTCAAGGCCATCGACCGCGCGGGCGGCGCCGTGCTGCTGCCGAGCGCGAACCGGCCCGGAGAGCCGCCGGCCCGGAGCGCCGAGGAGGTGCTGAAGATCTTCGACGGCGCCATCGACGCGGTCCTCGACGGCGGCGCCGTGCGGATCGGCACGCCAAGCACGGTGATCCGCCTGGGGCCCACCGGGTACACGGTGCTGCGTCTTGGGGCCCTCGGGGAGGGGCAACTGCGGCGCGCCGCGAACCTCGTGGTGCTCTTCATCTGCAGCGGCAACTCCTGCCGCAGCCCTATGGCCGAGGCGCTCTGCCGCAAGATGCTCGCCGAGCGCATGAACGTGCCCGAGGAGAAACTCGAGGAGCACGGATACACCGTCCTCTCGGCGGGCTCCGCCGGGGGATTCGCGTCGCCGGCGAGCGATCTCGCCATGGAGGTCATGCGAGAGGCCGGAATCGACCTGAGCGACCACCTCTCTCAGACAGTGACGGCGGAGATGCTGGAGCACGCGGACCGGGTGTTCGTGATGACGCCCGAGCAGCTGGACCGGATATTGCGCATTGCGCCCTCGGCACAGGGCCGGGTGGCGCTTCTGGACCCGAAGGGCCGGCCTATCGGCGACCCGCACGGCGGCGACCTGGAAACCTACCGCCGGTGCGCGCACGCCCTGCGCCGGGCGCTCGACAAGAGAATGAAGGAGCTATGATCATGAAGATCGCCGTTGGAAGCGACCACGCCGCGTTCGACCACAAGAAGAAGCTCATCGACGCGCTCAGGAAAGACGGGCACGAGATCCACGAGTTCGGCGCCCCGTCGGCCGAGTCGTACGATTACCCGGACGCCGCGAAGGCCGTCGCGGACGATGTCGTGAGCGGCAAGGCCGAGCAGGGCATCCTCCTCTGCGGCACCGGCATCGGCGTGTGCATCAGCGCCAACAAGGTCCACGGCATCCGCGCCGCCCTCGCGCACGACGAGATGACCGCGAAACTCTCCCGCCAGCATAACGACGCGAATATCCTCTGCCTCGGCGGCCGCGTCCTCACCCCGGAACAGGTCATCCAGCTCGCGCGCGTCTACCTCGCCACCCCGTTCGAAGGCGGCCGGCACCAGAGGCGCATCGATAAGATCACAATAATGGATAGCGAGCGATGCTGAGGGTGCAGCGGAGGCGGGCCGGAATAACAGGCGCGTCAGTTCATGACGCAATGGCTTGTCATATCAGAAGTTAGGGTTCCTCAGCGTCAGCCTGCGGATGGTTTCCTCGGGGCCGCCGATCTCGGTGACTTGAACGCCGAAATATTCGCCCTTGCGGATGGCCTTGCCGGAGCCGATCTGTCGGTCGCCGACCATCAGATCGAGGGGCTCGCGGCTGCCCTTTCCGATCTCGATGACCGTGCCGGGGGCCAGCTTGAGAACGTCGGCCAAGAGCATCTGCGTCTCGCCGATGACCGCAATCACCGGAACCTGGATGTTCAGGATGCGCTTGATCTGGGCCTTATCCTGCTCGTTAATCGTCGGTGCGGTCATGGCATACTCCCCCCCGGAAGGTTCCTCCACCGATAATATCGGCAAAACCGCCTGCGGGGCTTTAGGTTAGAGCGAAAAGGCTTTCCCGGGACGCGGATTCGGCCCCGGATTTCGCCCGCGCGGCCACCCCGGACTGGCCGAGATTTTGGTTGACTTTCCCCCCGTTTCTGGTAACTTCCCGACTTCGCTTTCGGGCGCTTTTCGGCCATATCCCTACTCTTTTCGCGGGGAAGAGCATATGCCTTTCGACTGCGTCGTTCTTGCCAAGCAGGTGCCGGACACGGCCAACATCACCGCGCAGGCCATGAAGGAAGACGGCACGGTCAACCGCGCCGCGCTGCCGGCCATTTTCAACCCCGAGGACCTGAACGCCCTCGAAATGGCCCTCGACGTCGTCGAGAAGCATGGCGGCACCGTGACGCTCATCACGATGGGCCTTCCGCAGGCCGGGGAGCTGCTCAGGCAGGGGCTTTATCGCGGCGCCGACCGGGCGATTCTTCTGACCGACCGCCGGTTCGCGCGCGCCGACACCCTGGCCACGAGCTACACGCTCGCCCAGGCCATCAAGAGCCTGCCCCATTACGACCTCGTCTTCTGCGGCCGCCAGGCCATCGACGGCGACACCGCGCAGGTCGGCCCGCAGACGGCCGAGAAGCTCAACTGCCCGCAGATCACCTACGTCGACAAGATCGAGAAACTCGATTCGAAGCGCATCGTCGCCCGCCGGAGCATCGGCAAGGGGTTCGAGGTGGTCGATGCGCCTCTGCCGTGCCTCCTGACGGTGGTGGGCACGGCCAACGAGCCTCGTCCGCCTGCGGCGAAGCGCCTGATGAAGTACAAGGGCGCCAAGGCCCCGAGCGAGGTCTATGACTGGGCGAAACGATCGATCAACCCCGACCCGATGGCGAAGGTGCCCGAAGCAGAGGTCAAGGCGAAGGCCGACCCCGTCCTGGCCGACCTGAAGAAGCGCGGCCTGGTCATCGACGAGTGGCGCGCCGAGAACATCAAGGCCGAGGCCTCGCGCATCGGCGGCGACGGCTCGCCCACGAAGGTCAAGGAGATCGAGTTCATCGTCATCAAGGGCTCCGACATCAAGATGGTCGAGCCCACCGACGAAGGACTCGG
>JBBIVY010000130.1:0-2975 GCA_037439485.1 Planctomycetota bacterium
GCCGAACGGCAGGGAATGTTGCGCGGGGTCGGGGCGAACGGTAGAATGAGGCCCCTCAGCTTTCTCAGGCCAAGAGGTATCGACGACAAACCGGAGGATCGCGATGAAGGCCTATGCTCTCGTGCTTGCGGCGGTGCTGTCGGCGGCGGCGGTGTTCGCGCAGGAGGCGAAGGCGCCGGGGAAGACGACGGAGAACTTCGACGCGGCGGCGGTGGGCGCGCTGCCGAAGGGCTGGACCGTCGACGCGACGAACCCGAAGGGCGACCTCGCGACGTGGAAGGTCGCACCGGACGCGAACGCGGCGTCGAAGCCGAACGTCCTCGCCATCACGGCCATCCCCGACGGCGCCAAGGGCGTCTTCAACCTGTGCTGGACGAACGCGGTCGCGTTCAGGGACGGGACGATCGGGGCGAAGGTGCGCGCCGACTCCGGCAAGATCGACCAGGGCGGCGGGCTCATCTGGCGCGTGAAGGACGCGAAGAATTACTACCTCTGCCGCTACAACCCGCTCGAGACGAACTTCTGCCTCTACTACGTCAAGGACGGCGTCCGCAAGAAGCTCGCCGAGGCGAAGGACCTCGTCGTCAAGACCGGCGAGTGGTTCGCGATCTCCGTGACCCAGAAGGGCGACCGCATCGCGTGCAGCCTCAACGGGAAGAAGCTCCTCGATGCGACGGACGCCACGTTCGCCGACGCCGGCGGAGTCGGGTTCTGGAGCAAGGCCGACGCCGCGTCGTCGTTCGACGACCTCGAAGTTTCCGCGGAGTGAGCCGAAGGAGGCCCTCATGGGCGTGATGGGACACATCGCGGGATGGTTCGGCTGCGAGCTGCGCCGGAAGGGCGAACGGGAGTTCCCGTACCTCACGCACAAGAAGTCGGCGCGGATCGAGTTCGATTTCTGGATCGCGAACGACCAGGCGCGGCGGTGGTACGACGTCGCAGATATCGAGGCCGTGCCGGAGATCGCGGAGCTGCTGAAGCTCGTGCGAGCGGGCGACACGGTGTTGGAGGTCGGTGCGGAGCACGGGTTCTTCACGATGGCGATTGCGGCGGCGGCGGGCGAGAAAGGCCGCGTGGTGGCGGTCGAGGCGTATCCGGAAAACGCGATGATCCTCGCGGCGCAGGTCGCGCAAAATCGCCTCGGCTCGCGCGTGACGCCGCTGTTCGTCGCGCTCTCCGACCGCGAGGGCGAGATCTGGGTCTCGGACGAGGGAAAGCAGCCGTCGGCGCTCGCGCAGCGCGGCTCGCAGCGCGTCCGGTGCGTCACGGGAGATTCGCTCGCGATCCCCGGCGGCAAGGCCGACCTCATCAAGATCGACGTCGAAGGGTTCGAACTCGCCGTGCTGAGAGGCTGCGCGAAGCTCCTCGCGGCGAAGCCCCGCTTCGAGATCGAGCTTCACCCGCACCTCACGACCGACCCCGCGACGCACCTGCGCGAGGTCTTCGCCCTCATCGGCGCCGACGGCTGCGCGGGCACGATGATCGTCCGCACGCGGCCCGACGCGAGGCCGGAGCCCTTCGACCGCGCGCGCGTGCCGCTGGACCGAGTGACGAACGTCTTTCTCACGCCGAAGCCATGAGGGAACGCGCGATGAAGACCGCCGCGGGGCCGGGGGAGAGCCACAGGCCCGGGCCGAAGATGATCCTGCTGATGCTGATGGCCGCGCTGATCGCGGCGCTCATCACGGGGCCGGCCCTCTACAGGACGTGCCGCGTGCGGGGATGGCTGCCGGGGGCGACGGTCACGACGGAGACGATCACGAAGACGTGGATCGAGGCGTCGACGCGCGTCCGCGGATGGGGATCCGGCACGAGCACCGTCTACTGGGTTTCGTGGGCGAAGGACGGTGACGCGACGGCGCCCGGCTCCCGCACAAATCTCGATCACGACGCATGGGCGAAGCTCCACGCCGGCGATTCCGTCGCGGTGATCCGCGTGGGCGGCGACGAGCGGCCCTGCCTTCGCCACGACGCCTCCGACACGAACGGCGAACTGGCGATCAACCTCTCGCTCTTCGCGGCGGAACTCGCCATCGCGCTCTACGTCGCCGTCCGCCTCCTGCGCGCGCGGCGCCGGGCGGCGCCGTGAAGTGAGGCTACTTCCTGCGCGCAAAGTCCGCCACGTGAACGACGCGCTTCGCGAAGGCCGTGCCCTTGAGGTCCCGCAGCAGCCGTTCGTCCGAGGTGACCATCTCGGCGTCGAGCTGCTCGGCGAGCGCGACGTAGAGGGAGTCGTAGATCGAGACCCCTGTACCTGCGGCGAGGTCGAACGCCGGATCGAGCAGCGGCGTCGAGATATGCAGCCTGACGCCTGCACTCCGGAGTGCCGCCCGGATGGTCTGGGCCTTCGCTTCGTCCACGCCCCGGCTCCGAAGCCACGTGCACAACACGTTGTCCACCTCGATGAGCAGGAGATCCGGAGCGTGGAGTTCCCGTCCCGGGGAGTGAAGCGTCTCCGCCGCCTCGGCGTGCTCTTCCGCGGCATACCATTTGAGGACAACGCTCGTGTCCACGACGATCACTTCCATCGGTCAGGGTTCCCCCTTTGCTCCCGCGCCCGGCGAATGATCTCGGTGGACTCCGGCCGGGGCCGGCCGACGAGCTTCCGGATGCGGGCCGCCAGCCGGCGAGCCGCGTCCGGGTCAAGCGTCGCCGACTTCGCCTCCCGGTCGAGGATGCCCTTGACCTCCGACTGAAGCGACTGCCCCTTGCGCGCCGCTCGTTTCTTGAGTTGCCGCACGGTCCCGGGATCCAGATTGCGAACCAGGATCTGCGCCATGCCTCGCCTCCTTTCTCGTGCCGTCCGTATGCTATCACTCTGCTAGCATTATGATAGCACCCTCGGAGACATTTGTCAAGCCGGGGCGGCCCGGCAGACGAAGCCGGTGATCTTCTCCGTGCCGTCGGCGGCGAGGGCGGTATAATCGGCGAAGGACTCCGCGGCGAGGCCCGATTCGGCGAAGAGCGAGAGGGAG
>JBBIVY010000130.1:3075-9821 GCA_037439485.1 Planctomycetota bacterium
ATGTCGGACGCGAGGTCAATGACGCCCCGGCGGCGAAAGGTCTCGCCGGTGAGCGCGTTCGCGACGGGCTCGGCCCCCCCCGAACTCGCGCCGGCCGTTGGGATACATCGCCGGGTTGAACCGCCGCTCGGCCATGAGGAGCCTGCCGCCGAGGGCGAGGTGAGCGCGGACGCATCGAAGACACGCGCGCATCGCCTCGCGCGTGGGAAGCTCGCGGAAGGAATTGTCGGCGACGTGAATCTGGCCGAGCTTCGCCGGGAGCGAAAACGCGCTCATGTCGCCTCGGAGGAGCGTCGCCCGCAACCGGGCCTCGGGCGCGAAAGCCTCGACGTTCCGCCTCGCGAGATCGAGCATCGTCTCGGACAGGTCAAGCCCCGTCGCCTCGAATCCCGCCTCCGCCATCCGGCAGAGAAGCCGCGCCGTGCCGCAGGCCAGGCCCAGCACCGCCCCGCCCGTCTCGCGCGCATGGCCTCCTCCTCGCCGATCGGCGAGTAGCGCGCGTAGTCGCAGCCGAAGAGGTCGTATCTCTTAAGATCCGGCATGGCGGTCCCTGCCCCTCGGTCACTTTGCGGCGGGCCTTTCGACGCGGTCGAGATCGGCGTTGGAGGGAGGCGCGAGGTCGACGCGGCGGAAGCCGCCGGTGCCGGGGACGTTGACGACGAGCGTGCGGCAGAAATCGACATCGACCGTCGGCTCAACCGCCTCGAAGGCAAGGACGTGCCCGCCGCGAGTGCGGTCGGCGCTGATGAAATGGAGGTGGAGCCCGGGGACGTTGACCCCGTCGGCCCACGCCGGCATCCGGAAGGCGACGAGGACGCCGTCAATGTCCTTGAGATCGACCACCGACTGGCGTTTCACCGCCTCGGCGAGGCGCGGGTAGGGCTCCGTCTGCCGCGGGACGGTGCGGATCTGCACGCGGGCGAAGCGCCCCGCCACCTTCACCGCGCACGGGACGTTCTTCGCCGAGGACATCCGGGCGAGAACGCTTTCGAGGGCGGGGATGTCCAGCTTCCCCGCGGGCGTGACGGAGCAATCGCTCTCGAAGAACGTCACCGCGGCGAACGGGGTCTTCGTCGAGTCCTCGACGCGCGTGACGACGCCCTCGGGCCCGGCGCGGTAGACGACGCCTCCCTCGACGACCATCTCCCCGTCGAGCGCGTCGAAGGTGCCGAGGCCGAAATCGCCGTGCTTCCTGAGTTCGCCGCAGGTGACGGAGCCTTCGTAGTCGCCGGCCATGAGCGCGGAGATGGCGGAGACCTGCCAGACGGTGCCGGGCTCGCGGCCTCCGCACCCGAGCGTCAGGACGATCAGAGCCGCAGCAAGGATGGGCAGCCGAAGTCGCATGGTCAGATCCCCGTCGCGCGCTTGACGATGGCGTCGATGGCCTTGACCTGGTCGTCGGAGAGGACGGGCTGCTCGGGCTTCTTCCAGAGTTCGCGCGCGGCCTCGGTCGCCGCGGGAACGGTGTCGTAGCGGCCGCACTCGGCGTGCGCCCGGTCCCACGGCTGGGCCGAGAAGAGAGGCGACAGCAGCATCTCGTCGCGGAAGTAGGCCGCGGTGTGCATCTCGTTAAGGAAGTTGCCGCCCGGCCCGACCGCGCGCACGAGGTCCGCGGCGAGCGTGTCGTCGGTGACCTCCATCGGCCGCACGATGCGGCGGACGCAACGGGCGATCTCGTTGTCGATGACGAGCTGCACGGGGGAAAACGTGACGGCGTTCTCCACCTGGCCGACGGTGCCGATGCCCACGGCGCCGGCGAGGACGGGCAGGAGCATCGAGCCCATTTTCTCGGCGCCCGCCTGCTCGCCCAGGAAGCAACTGTCCGTCTTGCCGCCGTGAACGCCGGTGGGCACGCCGTAGTATTCGGCCAGGAGCTGCACGCGCGCCATGAGGAGCTGCCAGCGGTCGGCCCCGGAGTACTTGAAGATGCCGCTCGACATGTCCGCGTAGCTCGGCGTGATGTCCACCCCGACCACCGCGTCCTCGCGCGCCGCATAGGCCAGCACCACGGGCGCCAGCGTCTCCGCCGCGCCCAGCGCCAGGATTCCCGCCGCCGTCACGGGCGCCGTCGCGCCGCCGCACGGCATCGTGTCCACGGTCTGCGGCACGCCGCGCCTGACGTACTCGAGGAAGATGTCGACCATGTTGCGGTCGAAGCAGAGGGGCGAGCGGACCTCGGCGTAGCCGACGAGCCGGGGCTTGAGGCGGAAGGCCTCGGCCGATCCGGCGGCGACCTCGGCGATGTCGAGGATGGGGCCGACGTCCTCGACGCGGAAGGTCTCGATGCCGCCGATCTTCCGGGTGAACTTTGCCAGCGTCGCGGCCATGACGATCGGGCGCTTATCGGGCGGCACGGCCTGATCGCTCACGGGAAGCCCCGAGAGGTCGACCTGGTCGAGACGGTTGACCATATTGATGGACGAGAGCACGTCGTCCATCGTCGCCTTGCGCTTGGCGCCGTCGAGGTCGACGAGGAAGCAGTTGAACCCGCCGGCGCTGACGGTGAAATCGCGGTGGACCTCGTAAGGCGTCGCGCGGAAGCGGACATGCGAGAACCTCACGGGCATGCGCTCCGGCCGGCCGGGGGCCGCGAAGCCGCTCTTCATCCGCGCCACGGCCTCCTTCACGACGGCCCTCGGAAAGCGCACGAGCGACGTCGCGCGGTCGACCTTGCAGCCGGCCTTCTCGAGGAGGCCCAGCGCCTCCGCCGACTGAATGATCATCCCCGTCTCTTCGAGGATCTTCATCGCCGCATCGTCGATGCGTTCCATCTGCTCCGCGCTCAGCACGCGAATCGGCTGCATGGTCGGTCCCCGTTGCGAGAGATTCCTCCGCTCCGCGGATTATCCGCGTTCCCGCCGCCTGCGTCAAGCGATTCCCCCCCCTGCGCTCCGGCGCGGCGTGCGTTATCCTGTGTTCCGTGTTGAGAGCCTATCCGAATAACCCCGCGAGGCCCGTCTCTCTTGCGGTCATCCTGAGTCCCGATTCATCGGGACGAAGGATATTCCCGATTCGCAGGCAAGATTCGGAACGACCGCCAAGACGCGGCCTATTCGGATGATTTCCACACCCGAAAAAGGGGCCAGGCCCCTTTTTTTCGGCCTCCATTTGCCAAATCTCATGCGAAAACAGCATCTAGGAACAGCGCCTTTGTTGCGGGCGAGGGAGAATGGGAGGCGTGAGGAAACTCAGGAACTCGAAGGGGTATTCCTGGAATGACGGGAAAGAAGGAAGTCGAGCGACCACGTCCCGGCGCCGACGATGAGGAGGAAGAGCGAGCCGAGCCACAGGCAGACGTCGACGCGGGCCTCGTGGGCGAAGGGCCAGAATCCATACGGCGGCTTGGGCGTCGCGAATCCCCAGAAGCCGTGACCGAGGAGCATCGGGAGCTTGGTCGAGAGAATCGCGACGGAGATGTTGAGGAGGAGCATGACCGCCGCGAAGCGCGTCATGAGCCCGAGGATGAGGAACGCCCCGCACACGACCTCGACGACGCCGACGAACGGCGCCATGACCTCGGGCGCAGGAATGCCGATGCGCTCGAACCGCCCCGCGCCGAGCGCGTCGACGAAGAGAAACTTCTGAATCCCTTCCGACAGGAACACCGCCCCCACCAGCAGCCTCACCAGAATCACCGCCGCCGGCGCCCGGGTTGAATTGAACGAGGACATCCCGGCCCCCTTCCCGTCTCCATCGCCCGCGGACTCGAAAAAGGCACACAGTACCTTTTTCGGCCCCCGGGCTACTTCTCCAGCAGGCTGTCCAGCTTCGTCTGGAGGCTCGTCTTCGCGGTGCCGTCGAGCTTGACGGTCATGGTGTCGATGGACGCGCCGCCCATGCCGATGGTGACGTGGCTGCGCCAGTAGATGACCGTGTCGTTCGAGAGCCACTGCGCGAGCATCCGCGTCGGCGGCATGGCGGGCGTCTGGTCGAGAACGTCCGTCGCCACGACCTTGGCCCCGGCGCCGGCGCGGTCGGAGACGAGGAGCGTCTTCTTCTCGCCGGCGCGGCCGATGAGGAGGTGCTTGTCGTCGGGTGAATAGAACGCCAGTTGCACGGCGGGCGCGGAGATCTCCTTCACGTCCTTCCCGGCGAGCGCCAGGAGGAAGAGCTTCTGCTGGTCGGGCTTGGCGGGGACCGCGAGTTCGGCGCCGAGCGCGCCCGCGGCGGACGCGGTGAAGATCACTTCCTTGCCGTCATGCGAGCCGTCGATGCACATGTCCTGCGCGAAGATGGCCGCGGCCAGTTCCGTCTTCGTCCCGTCCGGCGTAAACTTCACCAGCTTGCCGCGCAGCGCCTTCGACTCCTGGCCGCCGCCGCCCTGATCCTCGCCCTCGCCCTCGCCTTCCTTGGGCTTCTTCGCGGGCTTCGGCTGGGCCTTCGATTCCGCCACGAGCGCGACGACGCCGCTCGAATCGCCGAGCCACGCGTGAATGGGCATCGTATTCCCGGAGAGCTTCTTCGCCTTGCCGGTCGACGCGTCCACGATCTTCAGGTCGACGAGGTTCGGCAGATCGTCGTTCGACTCGTTGGACACCTCGCCGACGGAGATGTACTTGCCGTCCGGGCTCCAGACCGCCCAGGCCATCGGGTTGTCGCTCGTGTAGATCTTCTTCACGTCGGTGCCGTCGGGCTTCGAGACGAAAAGCCGCTTCGGCGTGTCGCCGTCCGAGAGGACATAGCAGAGCTTCGACCCATCGCGCGAGAACTGCACCCACGCGGCCTTGTTGCCCTCCTCCGCCTTCGCCACGACCGTCGCCTTGAGCGCCTTCAGATCGTAGACGATCACCCCTTCCTCCCTCACCAGCGCAATGCGTCCGTCCGGCGCGACGGAGACGGTGATGGGGAAACATCCGACGAACAAAACCACCAGCGCAAGAACCGGCCAGAGACGTTTCATCCTTTTCGCTCCTCTTCTGCTGGGGATCGGCGCAGACGACGTAACGAACATAACGGCGAGTGTACGCTCCGGGGGCCTCAAATGCAAGAGCCCGCCTGATTCCGGGCACCCCCGGCGCGGAAAGCAGCCACTCTGGTTACATATCAACGCGCGGGAATAGTGAAGACCCCTTCAAGAATGATTTGGCTGGCACGCAAGTAGTGCAACACGATTTCTGTAATTTCCGTTTGCTTTGATTGCCGGGGGAATCACCTGATGGGGCTATGCACCTGACTCAGGTAGCCCCAATGGGTAGTATGCCGCCCTTATGGGCGACTACCCGGAAACCCTTGAAGACTTCGAAACGCGTTTTGCGACAGAGAATGCCTGTCGGGACTATCTGGTCCGCCTGCGCTGGCCCGAAGGGTTCCAGTGTCCCCGGGGTGGCCACCCGCGGGGCTGGCCGGTGCGGGGACTCCTGTTTCAGTGCGCGGCATGCGATTATCAGGTCTCGGTAACAACCGGGACGATCTTTCAGGACACCCATAAGCCGCTTCGTACCTGGTTTCGCGCCATGTGGTGGGTCGCCGGCCAGAAGACGGGTGTCAGCGCTCTTGGATTGCAGGCGGTCCTCGGGATGGGGAGTTACAGGACGGCCTGGGCCGTGCTGCACAAACTCCGGCGCGCGATGGTACGACCGGGGCGGGACCGGTTGTCGGGGCGCATGGAGGTCGACGAGACCTACATCGGGGGGCCGGAGCCTGGGCGGGACGGCCGTCCTACCGCCGGAATCGGCCGCCAGGTTCTCGTGGTCATCGCGGCCCAAGAGGACGGGGCCGGCATCGGCCGGATCCGAATGCGTCGGGTAGCGCGGGCCTCTGCGCCGGAGTTGATGGGTTTTCTCCAAGAAGCCGTAGAGCCCGGGGCCGTCGTGCGCACCGACGGATGGGCGGGATACAGTCCGCTGGAGAAACGGGGCTATCAGCATGAGGTCGTTTTTCTCCAGGACGATGTTTCGCTGTTGCCGCGGGTCCACCGCGTGGCGTCGCTGCTGAAGCGTTGGCTCCTGGGGACCCATCAGGGAGCTGTTCGGCCCAACCACTTGGACTATTACCTTGATGAATTCACGTTTCGCTTCAACCGGCGAACGTCCAGCCACCGAGGCAAGCTCTTCTACCGGCTGGCGCAGCAAGCGGTCTCCACCCCGCCCACGCCCTACGGGAAACTGGGCGGCAAGCAGCGAAACCACAATACGTTGGGGCTACCTGAGTCAAGTGCATAGCCCCATCAGGTGATTCCCGTGGCAATCAAAGCAAACGGAAATTACAGAAAGCGTGTTGCACTACTTGTTGCACTACTCTCCCGAAATCGCTTCCAACGCCACTTTCGCCTTGAACTCCGCCGTATACTGCCTCCGCTTGCCCATCCGTCTCGCCTCCCCTCTTTCGCATTCCCAGGTGCGCGAGACTATCTTATCGCGTGGTCCGAATTCCGGGGAGCATTATACTGTTGCGGTTACATCCTCGCTTTTCCGTTTATTCTTCATTGCTTCTTCTCCCCTCCCAAACTGCGGCTTTCCTCTTCTTCGCTTCTATCTGCGTCCATCCGCGTTCATCTGCGGCTCATTCTCCTTCCGTTGCCTGCCACGGAAAATGTCTGTGTACCTTTTTCGTTGGCCGTAAGTCATTGGCTGGTAAGGGAATAATCTTTTCGCAATCGCATTGACTAACGCGTTTGGTGTTGTATACTGCGGGTGCGGTTGTGTAACTGAGGGCTTGGGTGACCTTAATCAAGAATAGGAGGTATCTGCTGCAAGCTGCGGCCATTTGCTCTTTGAAAACCCGGCGTCGAAAGGGCTTCGCGAAAA
>JBBIVY010000131.1:0-9769 GCA_037439485.1 Planctomycetota bacterium
GGATCAGGCCGCAAGAACCGGACGCCGTCCCCTTCTTGTCGACGCGTCTGTCTTCTTCCTGCTCTTCGGCCTGTTCTACCTCGCCGTCCGGCACATCATCGGGCCGCACCTCATCTATCAATACCAGACCCCCGTGTTCCTCATGACGGGGGACTTCTTCCGCGCCTGCCTCGGACGCCCCGGCGGGCCGACGGAGTACGCCGCGCTCTTCCTGGCGCAGTTCTGCTATTACCCGTGGCTCGGCGCGCTCCTCATCACCTCGGTTGCCGCAGGCGTCTCTCTGCTGACGCGAGGTTTCCTCGATCGCATGGCGGGCGCCCGGGTGAGCCCGTGGCTCGTCTATCTTCCCGCGGCGCTCCTGCTCATGCTCCACGGACAATACGGCTACCTCCTTCGCTCCAGCGTGGCGCTGCTGGTGACGCTCGTCTTCGTCAACCTCTACGTCCGAGGCCCGCGGAACGCATGGCTCCGGGCGGGGCTCTACGCGGCGATGACGCTTCTCCTCTACTGGCTCGCAGGCGGCATCTCGGTCCTCTTCGGCGTGTTGTGCGGCGTCTACGAGCTGGCCGTGAAGCGCCGGACGGTCTTCGGCGTGCTCTGCATCCTCTCCGCGGCGGCAGCGCCTGCCGCCGTCGCCCTCTGGAGCTACGGCGCCGCCTCCGCGGAGGCATTCGTCAACCTGCATCCCTATCGCTCCATCTACCCGCAGATGCGCCCGGGACCCGGCGGGCAGTCCGGGGCATTGAGCCAGTGGCTCAGCCTGCTCGGAATCCTGCACCTCTCGCTGATGCTCTTCTTCCCGCTTGCGGCGCTGGCAGCGCGTTTCCAAGCCGGCCTGCGGCGCGGGCTCGACCCGGCCAGACGGCTGTGCGGGAAGGCCTTCCTTGCGGCGAAGACCCCGGCCGCGGGAGCGTGGACGGCGCGCTCCCTTGCGCTCTTCTTGGCGGCGGGCGCCACGGGCTTCTTCACGACGCACGACCCCGGCGTCGCGAAGCGCCTGGCCATCGACTACTACGCCGAGCGCCACGACTGGCAGGCCGTGCTCGACGTCGCACGTACCGTTCCGAGCACCGATTACGACATCTACACGATGCACGAGGTCAACCGCGCGCTCTTTCACACCGGAAGGCTTGCGGACGACCTGTGCCGGTTCCCGCAGTTCGTGCATACCCCCAGCGTCCAGCTTACCACGGACGAGATGAACGACGTGGGCTACACGAAGTTCGCCGAGTTCAGCCTGGAGATGGGCGCCGTGAATTTCGTGCAGCACTGGGCCGAAACCGCCTGGGAGATCCATGCGACGCCTCGTCTCGGCAGGCTGCTCGTCAAGATGAACGTGCTGCTGAAGCGTCCGCAGGCGGCACGGACGTATCTGAGGCTCCTCGGCCGGAACCCGATCTCCCGGGACTGGGCCGACCGGTATCTCGCCGCGCTCGACGCCGACCCGTATCTCCTCGCCGATCCGGAGATGCAGGCCGTCCGGGAGGTTATGGTCAACCGCGACCACGGCTACGGCGGCTTCGGGGGATTCAACTACGAGCAGATGTTGATGCAGTTCATCGAGTGCAATCCGCGGAACCGCGAGGCGGTCGAGTATCTCATGGCCTACTATCTGCTTACTCGGCAGACGGAGTCGATGGTCGCGAACATCGCCGTGCTCAACGATCTCCGGCTGAAGACGCTGCCCCGGAGCTACGAGGAGGCGTTGGCGCTCTATAACGCGATGCACCCGGACAAGCCCGTCACCCCCGACGACCGCGGCCTCAGCCCCGAGTGCCTCCTCCGGTTCGACGGCTTTCTGGCCGACCTCGACCGCTATCAGCACGGCCCCGAGTCGCAGAAGAAGGAGGCCCTCGATGCCCTGACGCGGAAATGGGGAGACACGTATTTCTTCTTCGCGGCGTTCGGCTTCACCGAGCCGAGGCCGGGGTGGCGGATGGTGAAGCCGCTGCCCCCGGGGACAGAGGGGAAACCGTGACCGGACGAAACGCGCGGATCGCGGGAGTGTCGGCGGGCGTCCTGGCGCTTGCGGCGGGGACGCTGTGGCTCTTCGGCGGAGAGGGCGCGTCCGTGCCCGCGGACTGCCCGGCGGCGGGACGCCGGCCGGCGCTCTCACCCGACTATGCCGGCGTCACCGTGCCGCCCAACATCGCGCCGCTGAACTTCGTCGTGCGAGAAAAGGCCCGGCGGTTCGTCGTGGAGATATCCTCCGCCGCCGGCGAGCCCATCCGGATCGTCTCGGATTCCGGCCGCATCCGCATCAGCGAAGGGCCGTGGCGCCGGCTGCTCGAAGCCAACCGCGGCGGAACGCTCGCCGTCGACGTCTGGGCCGAGGACGAGAACCGCCGGTGGACGCGGTTCGACCGAGTCGCGAACGAAATCTCGCCCGACCCGATCGACCGCTGGCTCGTGTATCGCGAGATGCCGGTCTACAACCTCGCGTGGACCGACATGGGCTGCTATCAGCGCGACCTCTCCGGGTTCGCCGTGAAGACCATCCTGCACAACAGTTCCTACGGCTACGGCTGCATGAACTGCCACACGTTTCTGCGCAACGACGGCTCGCGCATGGCGATGAACGTCCGCAGTCCTTCCTCCGGCGAGCCCGCGGGCGGGCTGCTCGTTGTGCAGACCGGTGCTGTGGAGCGCGTGGTGGCCACGAAGACGGCCTGGAACGCGGTGCCGGCCATCTATCTGGCGTGGCACCCGTCGGGCAGGCAGATCGCCTTCTCCACCAACATGATCCTGCAGTGCTTCCACACGGTGGGCAACCACCGGGACACGTTCGACACGTATTCGGACATCGCGCTCTACGACCTGGCGACGGACACGATCACGACCAGCGAGGAGGTGTCGCGGCCCGACCGGATGGAGACGTATCCCTCCTGGTCGCCCGACGGCAGGTGGCTCTATTTCTGCAGCGCGCCGCAGCTTCCCATCGCCCGCTACGAGGAGGTCCGCTACGACCTGATGCGCGTGGCGTGGGACAACGCGACGGGCGCGTGGGGAAAGGCCGAGACCGTGATCCGGGCCGATGACTACGGCCTGAGCGTCTCGCACCCGAGGTTCTCGCCCGACGGACGGTTCATCGTTTTCTGCATGACGAAGTTCGGCAACTTCCCGGCGTTCAGCCCGTCGAGCGACCTGTGGATCTACGACAGGCAGGCGGCGTCCTGCCGGAAGATGGAGATCAACTCCGACGAGTCCGACGCGTTTCATTCCTGGTCGAGCAACGGGCGGTGGCTGACCTTCAGCAGCAAGCGGCTCGACGGCGTGTTTGCGCGGCCGTGGTTCACGCACATCGGTGCCGACGGCCGCGCGACGAAGCCCTTCATCCTGCCGCAGGAGGATCCGGAGTTCTACGACTCCTGCGTCCGCATCTACAACCTGCCCGAACTCATCCGCACGCCCGTCGAGGTCTCCAGCCGCACCGTGACCGCCTCGCTTTTCGACCGCTCGAAGGCGATGCAGGCGAAACTCGACCCGCGCGTGAAGCCCCGCGCGCCGGTCGGGCAGGCCGAGCCGCCGGGGCCGGGGCGATTCCAGGAGTAGCCGGGGCGCCGCCTCAAAAGAGAAGGAGCCGTCCCGAATCGCCCGGAACGGCTCCTCTGTTTTCACGCGGCACCCGCAACCGGAAAGCTCACTCCATCCTGTGTCGACGCAAGAGGCCGATGCCTCCCATCAGGCCGGAGCCGATGAGCAGAAGCGTCGCAGGTTCAGGTACGTTCTGCGCTCCGAAGACCGTGCCTCCGTCGATGGTCCACTGCCGGCACAGGCAGCCGTCGTAGGTGACGCCCTCCGCGACCAGCGTGTGGCCGTCGAGGTAGAGGCACGCACCGGCGCCCAGGATGAGGTTGTCGGTGGACTTGATCGTGATGTTGCTGCCCAAATGCATCGTCGACCCGGCGAGAAGGATGATGTTGTCATCCATGATCGAGCCGGTCAGGTCTGTCAGCAGGTGAGAGGTTCCGTTGAACGTGATGGGCCGGCCGTTCCCGACCCACGTTCCCCTCTTGAGGGTGAAATCGCCCGTCAGGCGCAGCGACGTGCCGATGGGGCTGTCCCAGATCGTGCTGCAATCCACATGGCTTCCGCTCGGGGCTGCGATGGTGGTGTCGAGCTTCACCGTGCCCAGCGTGTCGATCACGACGTTGTTCAGCGGGACGACCAGGCCGTTGATGATATCGTCGTTGCCGTTGATGCGGATGGTCTGCGTGCCCGTGCCGCCGTTGCCGTCGAAGACGACGGTGGACTTGCCCGCGCTCCAGAAGGTCTTGGCTTCGGGCGTCAGGCGGTAAACCGTGAAGTTGCCGCCGATGTTCACCGTCGAGTTGCCGAAGTCGACCGCCGCCGTGCCGTTGGGATACCAACTGCTCGATCCTCGGTCCTGCCCGACGATGAAATCCCGGCCGATCTTGACCGTGGAATTGTTGAACTTGAGCCTCTGGGTCGTGCCGACCACGTGACCCGAATAGACGACGGTGCTCGTGCCGACCTTCAGGTCTCGCCCCACGGTGAACTTGACCGAGTTGCTCGTGCCGTTCTCGAGGGTGTTGAAGATGATGTTCGCGTAGGCCGCACCGCCCGTGTTGAAGACGAAGTCGCGCCCGATGCCCAGATCGGCGCCGGCGCCCGCGGCGTAGGCCTTGGGCTTCCATTCGTAGGTGCCGGAGGCGTTGCCCATCCAGCCCGTCGCCCAGGAGACGTCCTGCGGATAGGTGACCCCGCTCGCAACCACCAGCTTACCTGCCCCAATGCCGCAGTCGGTGCCGACCACGTAGCTGTAGTTGAAGTTGACCGCCGAACCGGCGGTCGGGAGGTTGGCCTGTCCGTTGGGGAAGAGGTAACTCCGCGCGTTCCAGTTTCCCGTCACCCCCGTATGGGAGCCGATCGATCCGCCCGGCATTACCTGGACGACATTATTATAGCCATGCGTGAAGGTGGGACTGCCGTTGTCCCAGACGCCCGAGCCGTAGATCTGCGTGGTTACGTTGTGACTGCCCGAGGCGCCGTTATAGTACGACTTGCCGTTGCCACGCATGATGATGAGGCCCTTGTAGGCGTCATTGGCGAGGAATGCATTCCGCGTGGGCGCGTGGCGGAAGTTGCCGTCCACGTCAATCGTCACATCCGAACCCCACGTGGCCGAGGAGGTGGCGGAGGTGAACCAGTAGTCGCCGCTCAGCCCGCCCTCGGAACTGACCCGCAGATACAGCGCGCCGCTGCCGTTCGGCATCCAGTAGCTGTTATTGCGGAAAGTCACCTCGCCAACCACGTACTTCGTCGAGTCATTTCCCGCAACGTAGGACTTGGTGAACCTCACGCAGTTGTTGTCGCCGGCCTTGCCCGTGGGCGCCCATGAGTTCACGGGCGAGTTGTAGATGTTGGCCCGGTCGTAGGCGGTAGAGGGATAGTCCGCGCCGCTGCCCCCGGTCCAGTTGACCGTGTTGTCCCAGGAGGTGTACGAGTAATTGTACACGGCGGCTCCCAGCCACCCGCTGTAGTTCAACACGGGAGCCCCTGGATTGACATAGACGAAGTCGGTTCCAGACGCCGCCCCACAAAGAAGAAGAACCCCACAGACCACCGATATGGCTCTCACCATTTGTCCCTCCAAAAGACCGGCAAGTATCAATTATCTTGTCATGATTCAGTTGTATGATAGCCTTGCATCTGCATTTGATCATGCAAAACCCGTGCCGAAATCAGAGAAAAATAGCCACCTCTTTTTCTGTGACGACAAGTCATTGTTCAGGCTTGGGTTACGACGAAAGAATCACAATTGGTCTTGTTAAGTCGTTCCTGTCTGTGATGTGTCATTTTTTGGCACCGGTACGGTATTGCCTGCCTAACCACTGATGGAGTAACCACTTAAGCTCCTTCTGTGCCGTGGCCGCCGTGTTCATTTTATTCAACACCCGGTGTTGTGTTTTTTGAACATCGAGTGGGACCAGAAACACCAAGACCTCGCCAGCGGTTGCCGACGAGGTTTTGCGTTGATCGGAAAGCCGCGTGGCTTCGCGGCGTTGTTCATGGCTCCACGAACTGGACTCGGGTCAGTAACCTAGAGGTTAACTCCCGACGCGTCGGACTTCATCCGCTTGATCGCCTTCTCCCGTGACATGGTGGAGGCACGGTCGGCGTGCTCCTCGGACGAGACCAACGTCCACGAACCGTTCTTGTGGGTGAACCTAATTCCGATCTTCTCAGGCGAGTTGTGTTCTTCGAGGCGGCGGACAAGGTCGTCGGTGGATCCCCACGGAGAACATGCCGCGGGGGTTCTCCAGCACGTAGACCCAGAATACGGGAACCCCCCGGCCCCTGAAAAGAAGAAGGGCGCGCACGGGGCGCGCCCTTGGGTTGGTGGCTCCCCGAACTGGACTCGAACCAGTAACCTAGCGGTTAACAGCCGCTCGCTCTACCGATTGAGCTATCGGGGAATAGCCGTTACGACAACTGCGGTTTATAGCATATCGGACGTAATTGTCAAGAGCATTAGCGACAACGATGATGATCAGGCGTAGATGATGAGCGGGATCTGCTCGGGCAGGAACTCGACGACTTCGCGGAAGACGTCGCCGCGGAGGGCCTTGGCCAGCGCGCTGCGGCGGGAGGCGCCCATGATGAGGCTGTCGACGGCGAGCATGGCGGCGTTCTCCAGAATCAGCTCGGCCGGGGAGTCGTGGACGGCGTAGAGCGGCACCATCTGCACGTCGGCCTTGAGACACTCCTCGCGCGCCTGGGTGAAGAAGGCCTGCGCGTCCTTGTCGGTCGCGAGGTTCATGCTCTCGCTGGCGAGATCGCCGCCTCGGACGCGGAATTCGAGCGCGACCTCGCGGACGAACAGCACAAAGAGCACGGCTTTCTTGTCCCTGGCGTGGGACGCGGCAAAGCGGATCAACTTGGGATTGCCTCGGGCCGCGACGAGCAACCTCGGGGCCTCGGTGTCGAACGCCACGCGGGCGAAACCGGGCACCGTCTCCGGCTTGGGCACCGCTTCAAGCGCCGGCGCCCTGCGCAGGTGCGCCCGGTAGAGCGCCCGCGTCGTGAGACCCGCCCCCAGCACGAGGCACGCGAAGAGCAGCGCCTTCGGCTTGTCCCAGGCGATGGAGACCTCGATCCCCGCCATGAGCACGCCCACCGTCAGCAGCATCCCCCGCTCCCAGTGCCTCAAGGACAGCCCGAGATTCGATCCCGTCGCCAACAGGTTGATCGCGATGGCCCCCACCACCCCGATGGCATAGAGGCTTGCCAGGATTTCCGTCTGGCCCCCCACGATGGCCAGCACGGCCACGATGACGCCGACCGCCGCGGCCAGGCTGACCCACGGCATGCCGAAGCGGTTGAGCTTCGTGAACGCGGAGGGCAGTTCCTTGTCCTGCGACATGAGGTACTGGATGGAGACCATGCCTCCGATGGCGGTGTTGGCGGCGGAGATGAGCAGCACGCCGAAGAGGATGGACGAGATCGTGGCGAAGAGCGGCCCGACGTACTCCGCCGCGAGGATCTTTACCATGTGATCCTGCCGCTCGGCGAGGGTGTAATGCGCCATCGTTGCGGTCGAGATCGCGCTCATCGCCCAGGCCATGACGATGTTGAGGACGACGACCTCGACGAGGACGACGAGGATGGCCTTGCGCGCGTTGCGGTAGACGGGCTCGGCCATGACGCCGGTCATGTTGGCGATGGCCTCGACGCCGGAAAGCGCGAGGATGACGTTGGCGAAGTGGCTCCAGATGACTGCCGGGGTGTCCTTCGGGGCGGTGATCACCGGGTGTCCGGCCCCCGCGACGCAGAAGGCCGCGAGTACCATGTAGAACGCCGCGGCCCCGGCCGCAATGAGAAACGCGAGGAGCCCCGGGCGTCTCAGCCCGAAGAAGTTCAGCCCCCCCATCACGAGGATCGACAGGATCGCCAGCGCCAGCGCGACGCGCGCGTCCGCCCCCATGGGCAGGATGTAGCGGAACCCCTCGTACGCGCTCAGGCCGGCCGTGATGATGTAGTCCGCAAAGAGCAGCAGCGCCCCGACCACCGCCAGGTTCCTCGACCTGAGGCGCGCCGCCGAGTAGACCCCCCCGCCGTCCGGGAAATGCTTGCACACCACCGTGTAGGAAAGCCCTACCAGCGTCACCAGGCCGCACATCGCGCAGACGTACCAGAACGACGCCGAACCCGACAGCACGAACGCGATGCCCAGGACGTAAAGACGCGACGTCCCCCAGTCGCCGAAGAGGAAACCGGCGGCGTGATACCAGCGCAACTCGCGAGGTCGGCTGGAAAGGCCTTCCATGAGTCTGGGGCGTTCCTCTCGTTTCGTTACGGTTGATCGGCGCACGCGTGCGCGCCGAGGTCGGGGGCGTTCTTGTCCACGCGCGCCTTCGCGCGGGCCGGATGCTCATATTCCCACCCCAGCGAAAACGGCCGCTTCGCGGGATCGTCCTTCCCTCCCGACGAGAGCGGCGCCAAGTCGATCTTGTCCCAGGCGAGCCCCGCGTCCGTGATGCCGCCGACTCTTCCGGCGAGCCGCCAGTTGTCCCTGGCCGGGTTGACGAACGGAAGCTTCTCGCGGACGATGGCGTTCTCCCCGGCCGGGAATCCCGCCGGAAGCGCCGCGAATCCGGCCGAAAGCCAGTTGTGCGTTCCTTTCGCATTCACAGCGTCCGCCCCGTTGCGGAAAGCACCGAGCGTCTGGCCCTTCTCCGCCCCGCTGGAGCCGGTGATGATGTTGTTGATGAACTCCGCCTTCGACTTCTCCGTCGACAGCTCCACCACGGCCGAAGCGAAGGGCGTCACGATGGTGTCGTTGACGAGGCGCAATGTCCCTTCTCTATCCTGCTTGCCGTCCTTGCCGAAGTGGATGACCGCGCGGTTCCCCGGGCACTTCGGGTCCTTGACGATGACGCACCCGACGATCGCCGCGTCGCTTCCCGGTTGGGCCGTCTCGGCGGCGTCGACGAGGTCGAACTCGCGGTTGGCGCTGTCGTGGACGTAGCAGCACTCGACGCGCGTCAGGTGGGCGCGGCTCTTGATGTTGTGCCCGGTCAGCGACGAGTATACCTCGCAGGCGAAGAGCGTCACGCTCGTCCCGCCGAGGTAAAGGTTGTGATTGTAGCCCGGCTCGGCGGGGTCGCCGTTGTGGTGGATGAGACAGAACTCGAACCGCTGGTTGACGCCGGACGCGAGCGAGCCGTCCCCGTTGCTCATCACGCCCATGTCGTTGTGGTGGATGTCGCAGTTGCGGACGGTCACGTCGTTGGCCTGGTTGATGCGGACCCCGGCGCCGTTGTGGCTCTCGTTATGCGCGCCCGAGATTTCCAGGTTCTCCAGCACACATCCGTCGGCGCCCTTGACGAACTGAAAGACGGCCCGTGGCGTGCGTCCTCGGCCGGAGTAATCGAACCCCTTGCCGGAGACCTTCACGCGCTCGCCCTCTTTGGCCGGCGCCCCGCGGAAGGTCAGGCCCTTCTTGTCCACGTAGAGCTTGGCCGATTCGTACGCCCCGCCGTCCTTCGCCGGGTGGATGAGGATGACGTCCCCCGGCGCCGCCTTGGCATTCGCGTCCTCGATGCGTGCGAAGTCCTTTCCCGACCCCACCTCCAGCGTTGCCGCCCGTAGCGCCCCCGCCCCCGCCAACACCGCGGACACGCAGGCCAACAGGATGACCGCCGACTCTTTTCTCAAGGCGCCCCCGGTCGAAACAGAGGACTCTTCGAAGGGGCGACATTCTAACTCGGAGGAAGCCTGTTTTCAACCGATAACCGGCGCGGGG
>JBBIVY010000132.1:0-9632 GCA_037439485.1 Planctomycetota bacterium
AATGCTGGTATCTTTGGTAAGTTTGGTATTTCGGCCGAAAACGGGGGTAAGGCGAGGTAGGGGTTGTTGAAAGAGGTGGCGGGGTGTCCCGGCGTGTCGGGATGACCCGCCAGGGCGGCGGTGTTCGGGAGGTCCGAATCCTGCTGTTCTGCCGGTGCCCGCTTACGCCACGAGCAGGGCGCTGCTCTGGAGCGAGTTTGCCGCGTTGTCTGCGGGGGCCGTGGTGAGGCCGAGCGTGTAGAGGCCCGTCGTGGCGGAGTTGCCGGAGACCTGGATGTAATAGGTCGTCCAGGCCTTGAGGCCGGTGAAGGTCAGTGTGACGGTGCCGTTGGCGGCCGATGCGTCGGTCGAGGTCTTCGGCGTCACGAGCGAGCCGAGGATGGTGTCGTAGAGCGCGACGTGTGCGGCGAGGCCGCCATGGACTCCGCTGAGGGTGATCTGCGCGGCGCCGTTTGCGGTCGGGGTGAAGCTGAACCAGTCCTGGTCGGTCGAGTTGTGGATGCTGAGATTGTCGACGGCGGCGGTGCTGCCGGCCGGGGTCAGGGGCGCCGCGAGCCAGGAGAGGTTGTTGCCGGCGGCGAGTTCGTAGGCATCCTTCGCCTGCGCGTCGAGCGGCAGCGTGACGTCGAGACGGTAGCCGCCGGTCTCGCTGTAGAAGTTGTCCACGCGGACGAAGTAGGTTGCGCCCGGGTCGGCGTTATAGACGACGGCCTGGCCTGAGCCGCCCGGCATCCAGTTGGCGAAGACGCCCGCGGCGACCGGGGCCATGCCCCAGGCGAACTGCCGGTAGACCCAGACGATTCCCGCGAGGCCGCCGGTGAGGTTGTCGACGCGCGCGGTGAGATTGCCGTCGGCGTTCGCCGGGGCGTCGATGCGGAACCAGTCCTCGTCGGACGCGCGGTGGATCGTGAGGCCCGTCACTGTCGTGGCGCCGTTGTCGGAGACAAGCGAGGCGGTGAGGTCCGTCGCTGTCGCGGCGGAGTTGTTCGGCTCCAGGGCGTCCGCGGCCACCATCGTCGTGGAGACGCTCAGGTCGTACGTGCCCGTGGTCCCGCCCAGGCCGCTGACGCGGACGTACCAGACGGCCTGCGACGCGAAGTCCGAATCGTCCAGCGCCACGGACTGGTTCTCGCCCGAGGCCTGCGCCTCGGCCTCCGGCCCGTAGTAGTTCGTGTAGTAGCCGCGGTAGAGGTCGGAGAGGCTGCCGAGGACGCTGCGGTAGAGCCGCACGTCGCCGGCGAGCCCGCCGGAAACGTTGCTCAGCGAGACCGACACCGGCCCCGTCGCCCCCGCGGGCGTCGTGACGGAGAACCAGTCGACATCCGACCCCGCGTTGCCGATGGTGAGTCCCGTTACGGCCGCCGTGCCGTCGACGCTCAACGTCACCGGCGACGCCAGCCACGAGTAGTCGTTCGGCTCGTGCGCGTCCGCCGCGACGCTCAAGAGCACCCGCGGTTCGAGGGGCTCGAAGATAATATGACGAGCGTCGGTCTGAGATAACCCGGTTGCGCGCAAGGCGGCTTCCTCCGGCTTGAAATCGATTGGCACGGAACAGGCGAAAGGCTGAGCCATTTTATCAGGAAGGTCTATGCCGTCAAGTAGACGGTCGTTATATGTTTCTTGTCGGCGAATGAGAAAGACGCGGGCGTCCGACGGCTGAAACGGCGAGGGTGAGATTCTTGTCGGGATAGAGACAGATCTCGACGAGCGGGCAATCGTAGCAGCGGGGCTTGCGGGCCTGGCAGATCTCGCGGCCGAGGCGGATGAGGTTGAGGTGAAGCGGGAGCGATTCTCCTTGCGGGACAAGGGGTTGCATCCAGTGCGTGACCTTGTCGCGCCCCGCCTTCGAGGGCGCCAGGCCAAGGCGGCGGACGATGCGCCAGATGTGCGTGTCGACGGGGAAGATGTCCTTGCCACATGCGAACATCAACGTCACGTAGACCGTCTTGAGCCCGATGCCGCGGTGCTGCGTCAGGACTTGCGTCGCCTCGTCCACGCTCATATCGCATATCGCGTCGAGCGACATCCGGCCATAGGTCGCCTTCACCCATTGCAGGAAGGCCTTGATGTTCCTCGACTTCTGATTCGCCAAGCCTCCGACTCGGATGGCGTCAGCGATCTTTTTCGTGGGTGCGTCGAGAAGCATCTCCCAGCGTGGAAAGGACTTGCGAAGCCCGCGGTAAGCGCGCTCGCTGAGGTTATCGTTCGTATTCTGGCTGAGTATAGTCCACACGAGGCTTTCCAGCGGCTTCTCGCGCCTATGCGTCGGCCGGCCGAATCGCTTCACCAACCGGGCGTTAACCTCCGCGGTCTTGGCGCGTAAGGCATTGATATCGCTTGGCTTAGGCTGATTCATGACTCTCACCGGCAAGCCTCCGGAGGGTGGCGAGATTGATTCTGTCGAGAGATCTCCGCCCGAGCGTCCCCTTGGGCGTCTCGATGATCTTCGGCACCGCCGTAAACCGTTTATCGCCAAGGATTTGTGCGAAGGCCGATTCGCCTAGCGTCCCCTTGCCGATGTGCTCATGGCGGTCGCGTTTGCTGCCGAAAGGCTTCTTGGCGTCATTTACGTGGAAGCACAGGAGCTTGCTGATTCCCAACTTACGGTCGAACTCATCCATCGTCCGCGCGTAGGCTTCGGGTGTGCGGATATCATACCCGGCGACGAACGTATGGCAAGTGTCGTAGCAGATCCCGATGCGCTCCGCAAAGCGTGATGTTGCAATGAGTTGCGCCAACTCGTCGAAGGTTGACCCGAGGACTGTTCCCTGGCCCGCGGTGGTCTCCAGGAGCACCATGACCTTCTTCGCCCCGGAATCAGCGATTGCGGAGTCAAGATTCGCCGTAACTTTGGCAAGGCCAGCCTTAACCCCTGCGCCGAGGTGCGCGCCGGGGTGCATCACAAGATAAGGAATGCCAAGGGCTTCCGACCGAACCAGCTCCCCGACCGTGGCTTCCATCGATTTCTTGAGGATTGCCGCATCCGTGGCCGCCAAGTTGACGAGGTAGCAGTTGTGCGCCACTACAGGCGTAATCCCTGTCTGGGCTTGGGCTTGCGCAAACTTCTCCGCATCATGCTCATCGAACTTCCCCGGGTTCCAGGCCATATTCGAGCGCACGAAGATCTGTATCGTAGCGCACCCGTCCTTCTTTCCGCGCTGGAGCGCCTTGAACATTCCTCCTGCGATGGACTGGTGTGCGCCGATGAGAAGCATAGCCCATCTCCTTTCTGGACCTGCGTGATGCTACCCTGCCCCATATTCACCGTAAAGCCAAAAGCGTGTGAACCTTCCGTTCGTTCGGTGATTTGCGCGAGATAGTCCATTTTTGTTTACGGGTCTTGTGCGCCGATAGTTAAGGTGGATACTCTGCGACCCCAGTCAGGATATCGACATGCCCTCTGCTCAAACTGTTCTGCTCGTGATGAAACCCTCCCCGCGCCGGGACGCCACCGCGCAGTCCCTGGACGCGCTTGGGGTTAAGGTGCTGGCTGACGACACTCTCGCCGGCGGCCTCGACAGCCTGCGACTGAAGCGTCCCGACATGGTGATCGCCGAACTGGATCTCGCCGACACCAGCGGCGTCGGCATCGTGGACAAGCTGCGCTCCGACATGCGGGGCGCCATGCTGCCGCTGGTGGTGATGGTCGAGAAGCCCGACACGACCGCGAAGGTGACGCTTTACGCGATGGGCGTGGACGACGTGATGACGGGCGTTGAGCCGGCGGAGGAGAAGATCGCGCGCCTTGGGATGATGCTGAGGCGGTACCGGAAGCTGGGCGCGGTGCTGCCGGAGGCGGAGAGCCTGGACCGGAGGAAGGTGACGTTTCTGCAGGCGTGGGCGAAGGCGCCCGCGGAGCCGCTGAAGCCGGCGGCGTCCATCGAGTCGCGGTACGGCTACACCTACGAGCGCGCGCGGGCGCACTTCAACTGCGCGCCGGGGTCGGAGGTCGACCATCTGGAAGACCTCGCGACGCGCATGTGCCTTGAGCGCAGGTTTTACGACCGCATCCACCTCTGCCCGCAGTGCATGCACTACGCGGTGAACTTCCGCCAGGTGGCGCCTCGTTCGAAGAGCCCTGATATTTCGCGCGCCGACATGCTGCGACACTTCACGTGCGGCCACGTTGCCGCGGTGCGCGATTTCGTCTCCGGCCTCGACTACGTCTGCCCCAAGTGCGGCGAGCTGCTCCGGCACATCGGCACCGATTACGACCGGCTGGGCGCGATGTACGTCGACAACGAGACGGGCGAGTCGTTCGCCGAGCCCGACGTGAACTGCGTGTGCCTCGCCTGCGGGTTTGTCACCGAGCCCGACCGGCTCATCCAGCGCAATATCTACGCCTACACGCTTTCGCCGCGCGGCCTCCTGGCGGCCGAGACCGGCCATCTCTACGAGGTCTCGCTCGACGCGGTGTTGATGGACTACGACCTGCAGATCTACACGCCCGCGTATTTCCAGCGCCAGCTCTCGCTCGAAATCGAACGGGCGAGGCGGTACCGCCATCACCTGGGGCTGGCGGTCGTGAGGCTCGACCAGTACGAGGCGTTCCTGGAGCAGTACGGGGACAAGTCGCGGGATTACCTGGCGCAGGTGGCCGAGACGCTGAAGGCGAACACACGGGCGTCGGACGTGGTCGCGCGGCACGAGCAGAACTCCATCGTGATGGTGTTCCCCGAGACGGACCTGGAAGGGGCGCGCATCGCCTGCGAGAAGCTCCGCAACGCCGTGCTCAAGCTCAAGGCCCCGCGCCCCGACGCGCAGCTCACGGTCTCGTGCGGCGTATCGGCCTATCCCGACGTCGTCGAGGATCCCCAGGGGCTGCTCAAGTCCGCCGCCGAGTGCTTCGCCAAGGCCCGCACCATGGGCGGCAACATCGTCGTCGTCGCGGGGACCACGGGGCCGAAGAAGGCTTGAGGCTTGAGGTACGGCCGGATTCGCCCGCTTTGCGGGCTCCGAAGGGAAAAGGAAGGGAAAAGGACATGCGTTTCAAGGGAAGACAGCCGATGCATACGAGCGCGCAGAACCTGGCGATGAAGGGGAAGCCGGGAGACCGGCATTGGGAGCACGTGACCCGCACGACCCTCGACGCTTTCAATCGCCCGGTGAAGAAGGTCCTGCCGTGGAAACGCGCCAAGGAGCGGTAGGGGCTCCGGGCGTCGAAGGGAATGCGCGGACGCGCACGACGAGCCGCAGGCGGGGGACTATTACCCGCGGGCGGCTCGCTTTGTTGGGGGGATTCTCCGCCGCGCGGGCGCAGAGATTTCAAAATCCTTGCAGGTTTTGCCAAAAAGGGGTTGCGAAAAATCCGTCGTGCGCCTACGATACGGCACAAAGAAGGATTGTCCCGTTTCTCCGGGACGATCCCGACGCGACGAGGGACTGCGGCCAAGGGGGGAATTATGATCGAGTTCGGCGGGAAGGTGCTCTTCGTCGGCGTGGGCGCCGTGGCGCAGTGCGCGCTGCCGGTGTTCTTCAAACACGTGAAGGTGCCTCCCGCGAACGTGACCTGCATGGACTTCGAGGACCGCTCGAAGGCCATGGAGCCCTGGGTGGCGAAGGGCGTGACGTTTGTCCGCGAGCGCGTCACGCCGAAGAACATGGGCAAGCTTCTCGGGCGTTACCTCGCCGCCGGCGACCTGCTCATCGACCTGGCCTGGAACATCGACTGCTGCGATATCCTTCAGTGGTGCCACGACCGGGGCGTGCTCTACGTGAACACCTCGGTGGAGCTTTGGAACCCGTATGAGGCCGCCGAGGGCAAGCCGCCGACCGCGCGGACGCTCTACGTGCGGCACCTGCGCATCCGCGAGATGAAGGCGAGATGGGGCGAGCCCGGGCCGACCGCCGTCATCGAGCACGGCGCCAACCCGGGGCTTATCTCCACCTTCACGAAGGCAGGGCTCATCGACATCGCCGAGGCGGTCCTGGCCGAGAAGCAGGCGAAGGGGAAGGCCGCGGAGGAGCTGAAGGATCTCGTGACGGAGCGCGCGTTCAACAAGCTGGCCATGGCCCTCGGGGTCAAGGTCATCCACTGCTCCGAGCGCGACACGCAGATCACGAGCCGGCCGAAGCAGGTGAACGAGTTCGTCAACACCTGGTCGATCGAAGGCTTCCGCGAGGAAGGCACCACGACGGTCGAAATGGGCTGGGGGACGCACGAGAAGGAGCTGCCGCCGCGGGCGTGCGAGCACTCGGAAGGCCCGAGGAACCAGATCTGCCTCGCGCGCATGGGCATCAACACGTGGGTGCGCTCGTGGGTGCCCGACTACACGATCCATGGCATGGTGGTCCGACACGGCGAGGCGTTTACGATCTCCGACCGGCTGACGGTGTGGGACGGCGACAAGGCGGTCTACCGCCCGACCGTGCATTACGCCTACTGTCCGTGCGATGCGGCGATCGCGAGCCTGAACGAGCTGAGGGGATACGATTACCGGCTCGTCGAGAAGCAGCGGATCATGGGCGACGAGATCGCGGGCGGCGATGACATCTTGGGCGCGCTGATCATGGGGCACGCGTTCAAGTCGTGGTGGACGGGGACCGACTTGAGCATCGAGGAATCGCGCCGGCTCGTCCCGCACCAGAACGCGACGACGGTGCAGGTCGCCATCGGCGTCGTCTCGGCGGTGTGCTGGATGATCGAGAACCGCGACCGGGGCGTGTGCATTCCCGACGACCTGCCGCACGATTATATCCTCAACATCGCGAAGCCGTACCTCGGCCGGTATATCTCGAAGCGATCCGACTGGACGCCTCTCGATCACGTTGTCGACGCCTTCTCCGGCCACGAGGCCTCCGACGTCGACGCGACGGACCCGTGGCAGTTCAAGAATTTCCTCGTCGCTGATTGAACGGCGACAGACGTTACGGGTTTAAGGTTGAAGGTTGCGGGAGAACCACGGCAAGTGAGTGCTGCCTGAACCTTCAACCTGCAACTTTCAACGTTCAACACGCTGCTCTCTCTTTTTGAGGATCCCTTTGATGGCCGATCACCGGCTGCTCAAGCGTCTGGCGAAGCAGCATGGCACCCCGCTCTTTGTCGTCGATCACAAGGTGCTCAGGCAGAATTATCTGACGTTCAAGAAGCATCTGCCGCGGGTGCAGGCCTACTATGCCGTGAAGTCCAACCCCGATCCCGAGATCGTGCGCACGCTCTACCGCATGGGATGCTCCTTCGACGTCGCGAGCATGCCCGAGTTCCTCATCGTCCACGAGAACATCCGGAACCTTCCCGCGAAAGAGCGCCAGGACTGGATTTGGGACAAGATCATCTACGCGAACACCATCAAGGCTGTCGAGACGCTCGAGGAGCTGGACCAGTACAAGCCGCTCGTCACCTATGATAATTACGATGAGATCCGCAAGGTCAGGAAGCACGCCCCTCACGCGGGACTGGCGCTGCGGATCAAGGTCCCGAACACCGGCTCGATGGTGGAACTCTCCAGCAAGTTCGGCGCCGCGCCGGGCGAGGCGGTGGACATGATCGCCGCGGCCTATGACGCCGGGCTTGTCGTCGAGGGGCTCTGCTTCCACGTCGGCAGCCAGTGCACCAACTTCGAGAACTACGTCCAGGCGCTGCAGCTCGCCGCGGGGATCTTCCACGAGGCGTGGGGGAGGGGGTACAAAGAGACGAAGATCCTGGACATCGGCGGCGGATTCCCGGCGCCCTACGACGCGGACGTGAAGCCGTTCCGCGAGCTGGCGCGGACGCTCAACAGCGAGTTCGACCGGCTCTTCCCGAAGCACATGGAGATCCTCGCCGAGCCCGGACGGTTCATCTGCGCCACCGCCGCGACGCTCGTCTCCAAGGTTAACGGCAAGGCCGTCCGCGACGGGAAGATGTGCTACTACATCAACGACGGGGTCTATCACACCTACAACGGCGTGCTCTTCGACCACATGAAGTACCCGGTGAAGGCGTTCAAGCGCGGGCCGGCGCAGATCTCCGCGGTGTATGGCCCGACCTGCGACGCGCTCGATACGATCTCGCTGTCCGAGCAGCTCCCGGACCTCTCGCTCGGCGACCTCGTCTACACCGAGAACATCGGCGCCTATTCCCAGGCCGCGTCCACCTATTTCAACGGTTTCCCGCCGGCCAAGGTGGTGCATATCAACGTATAGCTGTACTCGAAACCCAACGCGACTTAAAGTCTTTGCGCCGAAGATATTAGGCGAATTTCCGCCCCATGAGCGCGGCTGGGCGTTCATAAAACGCAACATCGGGTCTCTTCCCGGCCCGATGCTGCGTCGTAGAAAACCTTCAACTGAGTCGCATAACCCCTGACGCCGCCTTGTCCTCCGCTCGTTTGGCCGATTCAACCCATCCCTTTCCGCCAACGGCACGTCATTTGCTGTGGTTACCTTGGCGAGGCACATATCACCTGAAATAGGGAGGGGGCATCATGAGGCACGCGATCCTGCTGCTGACGGTTGCGATCATCCTGGCCGCTTCGCCGCTCGGGGCGGCGTCCTGGGACTTCAAGGGGAAGCTTCTCTCCTATGACGGCAACCTGACCGACTGGGCGGGCAACGCCGTGTCGGTGTGGGGCGACATGGCGGCGGTCGGCGTGTCGAACAAGGAGTTCCCGAGCGGGGACCGTGGCGGGAAGACTTACATTTACCGGCGAACCGACGCGGGCTGGGCCTACTCGCAGGATCTCTATCCCGTCAACGCGTCGGCGGGGTACGGCAGCGCCGTGGACATCAACGGCGACCGCATGGTCGTCGGGGCCGACTACGAGACCGCCGGGGGGCAGTTCTGGGCGGGGGCCGCGTACGTCTATGAGCGCGTCGGCAACACCTGGCAGCAGTCGGCCCGTCTCGAGCCTTCCGACCCGTGCTACAACGGCTGCTTCGGCTGCTCGGTGGCCATCGAGGGGAACCGCGCCGTGGTCGGGGCCTACGGCGACGACGACTGCGGCACCTACACCGGCGCGGCCTACGTCTTCGAAAAGCAGGGCTCAACCTGGACGCAGACGGCGAAGCTTCTGCCCACCGGCTACGCGGGCGACATGTTGTGCATGGGCGCCGCCGTCGCGCTCCGGGGCAACACCATCGCTGTCGGGTCTTACCACGACGATACGCTCGGCACGGCGGCCGGGGCGGCCTATATCTTCAGAGGGAGCGGCTCCTCCTGGACGCGGACGCAGAAGTTCGCCGGCAGCGACACCGCCTCCTGGAGCCTGTTCGGCAGGTGCCTCGACCTCGACAACGGGAACCTCGTCGTCGGGGCCTTCTACTCGGGCAACGGCGGCGCTTACGTCTTCAAGGATAACGGCGCCCAGTTCGTCGAGACGCAGAAACTGACCGCGTTCGACGGCGCCTCCGGCGACCAGTTCGGCAGTTCCGTCTCCGTCTCCGGCGACCTCCTCCTCGTCGGCTCGCCGAACGACGACGATTGCGGCACCAACTCCGGGTCCGCCTACCTCTTCAAGCGGTCGGGGGATACGTGGACTCTGGTCCGGAAGCTCACCGCCCCCGACGGCGGGGCCGACGATCACTTCGGCTCGGGCGTGAGTCTCGGCTCTTACTCCGCCTTCATCGGCGCCCCCAATGACGACGATCTCGGCGCCGACGCGGGCGCCGCGTATGTCTTCGAAACGACGCCCGTTCCCGAGCCCGCGACGCTG
>JBBIVY010000133.1:0-9507 GCA_037439485.1 Planctomycetota bacterium
CGTGTGATGAACGGCGGCTTTCCTACACCAATAGGCTTACGGCGTGGAACGAACTGATTACCAGGGGGAAAGACCATGACGTTCGCAAGGGGACTGGCGTTCGCGGCGATGGCGGCTGCGGCGATGTGCGTGGCGGCGTTCGCGCAGGACACGGGTGTCAAGAGCCTGACGCTTCTCAGCTTCGAGGAAGGCGAGCAGGCTCTGGCGCGATGGAGTCTCGAAGACTACCCGCAGGACCGGCCCGGCAAGTCGACCGCCGAGCGCGTTGCGGACCATGCGACCGCGGGCAAGACCGCGCTCAAGGTGACCTTCCGCGCCGAGGGCGGATCGCTCATGCTCTACGGCATTCCGAAGGACTGGTCGGCCTGGGACACGCTGGAGATCGACTGCTTCAATACGTCGGAAAAAGTCGAGCACCTGAGCGGCTGGGTGCGCGACGAGGTCGCCGACAAGTCCGGCGGCTACTGGGACCGGCATAACTACTCGAAGAACGTCCCGCCCGGCAAGTCGGTCATCCGCTTCCCCGTGGGCGGGCTTTACCGTGGCGAAAAGGGCTCGGGCAAGTTCCTCGACACCCAGGCCATCGTCTCCCTCTGCCTCGGCATGAAGGACGTCACCGTCTACTTCGACAACATCCGCTTCACGAAGGGCGCCGAGGACGTTGCGGTGAAGGGCATGAAGAAGTTCGACTTCGGCCCGGCGAACTCGCCGAATTTCCCCGGCTTTACGGCGGTTCAGCCCGACTCCTCCTACACCCCCGAGCGCGGGTTCGGCTGGGTCGGCGGCAATCCGTCCGACGCGCGCAACTACGAGCAGCCCGACTCGCTCATCTCGGACTTCATCCGCGTCAATAGCGGCCAGCAGTTCTCGGTGGACGTCCCGAACGGCGAATACACCGTTTTGGTGAACCTCGACGCACCGGGATTCTGGGACTACATGTACTGGCGCGACCGTGCCATCGAGGCCGGAGGGGTCCGCGTCTTCAGCGAGGCGCTGCCGCCCGCGGAGTTCCTGAAGGACTGGTATTTCCGCTATGAGAACGAGGAAGACCTGCCCGGCAAGGACATCTGGACGACCTACGTCGGCAAGCGGTTCGTGCCGAAGTCGTTCAAGGCGACCGTGAAGGACGGGCGGCTCGACCTGAAGTTCCTCGGCGACACCTGGGGCCTCACCATCGGCTGGATGGCGCTCTATCCGTCGAACGAGGCCGAGGCCGGCGCGAAATGGTTGGAGCAATTGAACGCGCGGCGCAAGGCCGCCTTCGTCGAGAGCTACGCCGAGGTCGTGCCGAAGGGCGAGTCCGCTCCCGGGCCTCTCCCCGACGGCTACGCGCTCTTCAGCCGCGCCATCGACCGCGAGGTGATGTTCAACTCCGCGCCCGGGCCCAAGGACGAGCGGGACCTCAAGATCGACTGGGCGTCGTGCGCCGGGGAATACCAGTCGTGGAGCTTCGCCGTCTATCCCCAGAAGGATTGCGGCGCCCTGACGCTGAAGATCTCGGACCTCGCGGGCCCCGGCGGCGCCACCATCCCGGCGTCGTCGTTCGAGCAGCGGTTCATCCGCTACAAGTTCAAGCGCATCGGCTCGCGCGTCTTCAGCACCTACACCTATCGGCCCGACATCCTCCTGCCGTTCACGACGCTTGACGTGCCGAAGAACGTGACGCGTCGCGTCTGGCTGACGCTGCACGTCCCCGCCGGCGCGAAGCCGGGGAAGTACTCCGGCACGGTGGACGTGAGGCTGGCGGGCAAGACGACGTCCGTGCCCGTGGCGCTCGATGTCTATCCCTTCACGCTCGACGAGCCGACGATGTCCATCGGCATGTATGGCGGCTCCGGGCCGAGCAGTTGCGGCTACTGGCCCGCGGAGGTGAAGCAGGAGTTCAAGCAGTGGGCGCGCATCGAGGAGGTGATCGCCGACCAGAAGGCCCACGGCATGACGGCGGTGACGCCGCCGGCGCCGAGGTTCACCGGGTTCAAGGACGGCAAGGCGGTCTTCGGCAACATGGCCGACGTCGACCGTTTCATGGAGATCCTGCGCGCTCACGGGTTCGACCGCGAGTGCTTCACCTACGCCGGGATGTTCAACGTGTCGGAGGGCGACGTCGAGGCGGCGGCGCAGCGGCAGTACGGGATGCCGCTCGAGCAGGCGATCAAGCTGGCCTACGAGGAACTCGCCCGGCACGTCGCCGAAAGCAAGTGGCCCGTGAAGATGGCCTGGGCGCTTGCCGACGAGCCGCTCATCCACGGGATTTCGGCCGAGACGGTCATCAAGGTCTTCAAGGCCCACCGCGCCGCGGCGCCCCAGATGCAGTTCGTCATCGAAGACGCCAACCCGGGTGAGAAGGAGATCATCGCCGCGGTGGACGTCATCAGCGCCAACTCCCCGCGCTACTCCGTGGCGAAGGCCGTGAAGGAGGGCAAGTCGCGCTATTGGTTCAACAACATCGGCACCGACCGCTACACGTTCGGGTGGTATCTCTGGAAGGCCAAGGAGGAGATGGGCGTCGAGGCGCTCTTCCAGTGGGGCTATTCGACGAACAACGCGGACGTCTTCTATGACTTCGACGGCTCGGAGGGCGACTCGGGCTGCACCGTCACCACCAGCGGTGGGCAGCGCGCGATGGCCCACTGGGAGCGCATCCGCGACGGCGCGCAGGACCATTTCTACCTCCAGACGCTCGCGAATCTGATCGCCAGGGCCGAGCAGGGCGGCACCGCGGCGCAGAAGGAAGAGGCCGCCAAGGCCAAGGCCTTCGTCGCCGGCGTCATGGCCAAGGTCAACCTGGAGGGCAAGGGCTCGCGCGTCTATTCCTCCGCCGAACTCGAGCAGTTCAAGCGCATCCTCGCCGCGCATATCATGGCGCTGCGCTGACTTTCACGGGTGCCACGGCCGGTGAGCCGGCCGTGGCACCCGGATGTTTTTGCTTCAACTCCTCGGCTCCGGCGGGTAAAATCGGCGTATACCTTTTCGGAGGGGAGTCCATGCCCGCACTTAGAGCGCCCGCCGCCGTAGAGAAGGCCGTGAGGGACGCCGTTGCGAAAGTGAAGGTCCTCGACCTGCATACCCACATCTACCCGCCCGCGTTCGGCGAGCTGATGTTGTGGGGCATCGACGAGTTGCTGACGTACCATTACCTCGTCGCCGAAGTCTTCCGCTACATCCCGCCGGAGTACGAGGCGTTCTTCAAGCTCCCGAAGCGCGAGCAGGCCGACCTCATCTGGGAGAAGCTGTTCGTCGAGAACTCGCCGGTGTCCGAGGCCTGCCGCGGGCCCTTGACGTGCCTGAAGATGCTGGGGATCGATTCGTCGTCGCGGTCGCTCGACAAGGCGCGGGCGTATTTCAGGAAGGAGACCCCGGCGAGGTTCGTCGACACCGTCTTCGAGGCCGCGGGCGTGCGCAAGGTCGTCATGACCAACGACCCCTTCAACGCAGCCGAGCGCGCGGTGTGGCTCAAGAACCCGAAGCTCGATGCTCGTTTCGCCGCGGCGCTACGCATCGATCCGATTCTCATGGCGTGGCCGAAGGCCGCGGTCGAGTTGAAGTCGATGGGCTATAACGTCCGCACGAAGATCGACGGCAAGACGGTGCTCGAAGTGCGCCGGTTCCTCTCCGACTGGCTCGATCGCATGGGCGCGCTTTACATGGCCTGCTCGCTGCCGCCCGATTTCGCCTACCCGGACAGGTCGACGCGCTCGACCCTCCTGCGGCATTGCGTCCTGCCGGTGGCGCATCAGAAGGGCGTGCCGTTCGCCATGATGATCGGTGTCAACAAGCTCATCCACCCGGCGCTCGGCCTTGCCGGCGACGGCGTCGCGGCGGCGGACGTGCGCGTGGTGGAGACGATTGCCCGCGAGCATCCGGAGAATCGGTTCCTTGTCACCCTGCTTTCGCGCGAGAACCAGCATCAGCTCTGCATCACCGCGCGGAAGTTCGGCAACCTCATGCCGTTCGGCTGCTGGTGGTTCCTCAACGACCCGAGCCTGATCGACGAGATCACGCGGATGCGCCTGGAGCTTCTCGGCCTCAGCATGATCCCCCAGCACTCCGACGCCCGCGTCCTCGACCAGCTCCTCTACAAGTGGTCCCACTCGCGCGAGATCATCGGCACGGTGCTCGTCGACAAGTACCGCGACCTCGCCGCCACCGGCTGGACCATCACGAGCGAGGACATCACCCGCGACGTCACCAATCTCTTCGGCGGCACGTTCGAGCGGTTCATCTCCCCCTCCCCCTCAGGGGGAGGGTTGGGGCGAGGGTGAATCTCCCCCACGCCGGAAATCTCGCCGCGAAGCGCCTGAAGGCATGCGAAGATCAGCGACGGGAGCGCTCGGCTTGATACGGGGTCTCTTGGTGCGGGTGAGCCTCACCCTCACCCCGGCCCTCTCCCTGAGGGAGAGGGGGAAAGGAAAAGACATTCCTCCCTCGACGTTCACCTTTGATCTGACCGCCTCCGGCTGGGCACTCGCGGCGGGTGCGGCGTTTCTCATCGGACTTTCCAAGACCGGCCTGCCGGGCATAGGCATTCTGGCGGTGACGATGCTCGCCATCGGGATGGGCGACGCGAAGGTCTCGGTCGGGGCGATGCTGCCGCTGCTGATCGTGGGCGACGTTTTCGCGGTCGTCTACTGGCACCGCAAGGCCGTGTGGTCGATCGTCTGGCGCATCGTGCCGCCCGCGGCGCTCGGGATCATCGGCGGATGGCTCGCGCTCTCGTACATGAACCCGTCGCTCGTGGCGCATGTGCTGGGCGGCATCGTGCTCGTGCTCATCACGCTGCAACTGCTGCGCGACTGCGGATACTTCTCGGACCAGCGCATCCCGCACCACTGGGCCTTCGCCTGGGGGATGGGCGGCCTGGCCGGTTTCGTCACGGGCATCTCGAACGCCGCCGGGCCGATCATCATCATCTTCCTCCTGGCGATGAACCTCGACCGGTTCCGCTTCATCGGCACCATCGCGGTGTATTTCCTCATCCTCAACACGTTCAAGGTCCCGTTCTTCGCCCAGCAGTCGATCATCACGGGGCCTTCGCTGATGTTCAACCTGAAGCTCGCTCCGGTCGTCCTCGTCGGGTGCGTCCTTGGGCTCTTTGCGCCCAGGTTCATCCCGGAGAAGCCGTTCCGGTGGACGGTCATCCTCCTCGCCGTCGCGGCGGGAGTCTGGTTGCTCGTCAAGGGGTGACGCTTCTGTTCGTAGAGGCACGGCATGCCGTGCCCGCGACAATGAGGGCCGCTGCGATGGAGAGGCATTTCGTCGGCGAGCGGATCGCGCCTTCCGCCGGGACCGCCGATGCGAGCGGCATGGCCCGCGGCGAGCCGGGCCTTCCGCGCGAATTCTCCTGGTCGGGGACGACGTACGTCGTGGCCGAGGTGCTCGAACGCTGGAAGACCACCGGCCCCTGCACCAGCGGCGCCGACGAACAATATGTCCGCCGGCACTGGTTCCGCGTGCGCGTCGAAAGCGGCGAGGAGATGACGCTCTATTTCGAGCGCCAGGCCCGCTCCGCCCGCGAGGCGAAGTCGCGCTGGTGGCTCTACACGGTCGAGGGACGCACGGAGAAATGACCATGGGCGACGCGCCCAAATCCCATCGTCCGCTTCTTGCGCTCGTCGCGGTCGTCGCCGTCGCGACGGCGTGGTCGGCGTGGCGTCCGCATGACTACGCGACGTGGTTCTTCGAGCTGATGATCGGCTTCGCGGGCGTCGCGGCGCTTTTGGCGACGTATCGCCGGTTCCGGTTCTCGTCGCTCGTCTACGGCGCCGTCGCGGTGCATTTCACGATCCTGGCCGTCGGGGCGAAGTACACCTACGCCGACATGCCTCTCTTCAACCAGCTTCGCGACGCGTGGCGCCTCTCGCGGAACCACTTCGACCGCGTGGGGCATTTCTTTCAGGGATTCACCCCGGCGCTATTGTGCCGCGAGCTTCTCGTGAGGACGTCGCGCATCGGCCGGAGCAGGTGGGTCATCGTTTTTTGCATCGCGGCGCCGCTCGCGTTCAGCGCGTTTTACGAAATTCTCGAAGTGTGGTGGGTGATGCTCTTCTATCCGACGAGCGGCCCCGAGTGGCTCGGGATGCAGGGCGATCCTTGGGACGCGCAGTGGGACATGACGAGCGCCCTCGCCGGAGCTCTTGTCGCGACGTTCGTCTTCTCATGGTGGCACTGGCGCTCGATGCGCAAGGTTGCGCCGGAGGAGATATCCGCGTGACGAAGCCGAAGCCAAAGGTTGCCGCCGCCGAGTTTCTGCCGACCACCCGCGCCGAGATGGACGAGCGGGGGTGGGACGCGCTCGACGTGCTCTTGATCACGGGCGACGCCTATGTCGACCACCCCGCGTTTGGCGTGGCGCTTCTGGGGCGACGGCTGGAGGCGGCGGGGTATCGCGTGGGCATCGTCGCGCAGCCTCGCTGGCACACGCAGGCCGACGTCGAGCGGATGGGCCGGCCGAAGCTCTTTGCGGGCATCACCGCGGGGTCGCTCGATTCGATGCTGGCGCATTACACCGCGTTCAAGAAGCCGCGGCACGACGACGCCTACACCCCCGGCGGCCGACATGGCGCCCGGCCGAACCGCGCGACGCTGGTCTATACGACTCTTGTCCGGCAGGCGTTCCCGGGGCTTCCCGTCATCATCGGCGGCATCGAGGCGTCGCTCCGCCGCGCGACGCATTATGATTTCTGGTCGGACAAGATCCGCCGGCCGATACTCATCGACTCGCAGGCGGACCTTCTCGCCTACGGCATGGCCGAGAGCGCCCTGGTCGAGGCGGCGCGGCGGCTGGCCGGGAACCTGCCGCTTTTCGGCATTCCGGGCACGGCGTGGTGCCTGTCGGGGAACATTGAGTTCTTTCCTCGCCCGCGGCTCTCCGATGCCCTGAGCGAGGCGGTTGCCAAGTCCGAGTCGGCAATCCAAAATCCAAAATCCAAAACCCAAAATCACTTTGCCCTGCCGCCTCGCGACTCGGAGGTCGTCCGCCTGGCCTCGCACGAGGAGATCGAGGCGGACCCGAAGAAGCTCATGGAGTCGACCCTCGCCCTCGAACGCCAAGTCCACGAGGGCCTCTGGGCGTTTCAAACCTGCTCCAGTCGCTCGGTCGTGTTTGCTCCACCTGCGCCGCCGCTGACGACGGAAGAGCTGGATGCGGTCTACGCGCTGCCGTTCACGCGCCGTCCGCACCCGTCGTACCGCGAGACGATTCCGGCGATGGAGATGATTCAGTTCAGCGTGACGACGCACCGCGGGTGCGGGGGAGGGTGCTCGTTCTGCTCCCTCGCGCTCCACCAGGGCCGGCGCATCGCCTCGCGAAGCGCGAAGTCGATCGTCGCCGAGGCTCGGTCGTTCGCGGGGCATCCCGATTTTAGAGGCGTGATCACCGACGTCGGCGGCCCCAGCGCGAACATGTGGCGGGCAAGTTGTGCCGGGGATTCGAGGAGGTGCAAGCGCGTCTCCTGCCTCTTCCCGGCGATCTGCCCGAGCTTCCAGGACGACCAGGCGAGCATCGTCGAGCTTCTGCGCGAGATCGAATCGCTGCCTCACGTGAAGTCGATGCGCGTCGCATCGGGGGTGAGGCACGACCTCGCGATGCGGTCGGAGGAGTTTGCGCGCGCGCTGATCGGCGAATTCACCGGCGGGCAGTTGAAGCTCGCCCCGGAGCATTCCTGCGACCGCGTGTTGAAGCTCATGCGCAAGCCCTCGTTCAAGGCGTTCGAGCAGTTTCTCACGATCTTCGAGCGCGAATCGAAGCGCGCGGGCAAGGAGCAGTACGTCGTTCCGTATCTCATCAGCGCCTTCCCCGGCACGACCGACCCCGACATGCACAAGCTCGCCGGCTGGCTCAAGTCCCGCGGCTGGCGCCCGCAGCAGGTGCAGTGCTTCATCCCCACCCCCGGCACCGTCGCCACCGCGATGTTCTACGCCGGCATCGACCCCGAAGGTCGCCCCATCCCCGTTGCCCGCACTGACCGCGACCGCTACCGCCAGCATCGCATCCTCAAGCCCGACGTTGGCCGGCCGGGATGACCGCGTCGGCGGGTTGCGGATTCCTGCCGTTTTTCTGAGCCGAGGTCCCCCGGACGGTGTATCTATGTGGATGGCCACAGGGGCACCGACGCGAAGGAGAACGGCATGAGCGTTCGCAAGAGCATCGTGATTTCGGTGATTGCCATCGTCGTCAGCATCGGATTGGTTGTTCTCCTCATGACGCTGGCGAGCCGCATCTTCGCCTGAGCGTCGGAGGCATGTGCCGGCTTGTGGCGCGGGGTGTGTGTCTGACGGGAGCGATTTGTATACGTTTTTTTGTTGCGGCGGGCCGTCGCAACAGATAGCGTATACGGGCGCGTCCTTCGTCAGGCGAGTCCCGCGTCCCCGTGCTGAAAGGAGCCGGTCATGACCCAGCCTCAGACGCCTCAGATGCCTCCCGTCGATCCTCCGGTGTGGCACTACGTGGCAGGGACTCAGCAGTTGGGCCCGGTGACCCTGTCGATGCTGGTCGGGATGATCCAGACCCGCGGCATCCACCAGAGCACTCTGGTCTGGCGCCAGGGCATGGCTGGATGGGTCCCCGCGGGGACGGTCCCGGAGCTTTCCTACGCCTTCAGTTCCACGGGTTTCTCGGGTGCGGCGGCGCCGGTGCCGGGGGCGAAGTCGAAGCTGGCCGCCGGGCTTCTGGGCATCCTCCTCGGCGGGCTCGGTGTGCATCGATTCTACCTCGGCTACATCGGCATCGGGGTCGCCCAGATCGCCGTCTCCATCATCACCTGCGGCATCGGGGGCCTCTGGGGATTCATCGAGGGCATCCTCATCCTCACCGGCAGCGGCCTCACCACCGATGCGCAGGGGCGTCCTCTGGGCGAATAGATTCGGCCGGCGAAATGGTCAAAGCGAGGCGGCGGGCGAAGGCTCGCCGCTTCTTTTTGGGGTGTCGGCGTTACTTCTTTTCGGTGAGTCCCAGCTTCGCGAGGACGCCGCTGAAGCTGTCGAGGGGCATGAGGGTGTGGACGATTTGCGTGGCGGCTCGGAGGATGTAGATCCGCTCGTTGTTCGTGTTGGGGTCGAGCGGCTGGACGAAGAACCCCGGGCGGTCGGGCGAGTAGGCCTGCGTCGCCCCGAGGAACAGCTCGCCGTCCTTGAACTTCACGATGATTCCGCGGCTGCTCGGACCGAGCTTCTGGTCGAGGGGCAGCGTGGTGGCCCCCGTGTGCTCCGTCGTGTCCAGGCGCTTGACGAAGTAGACCGCCTTCAATTCCTGGAGGTAGATGGGCGTGCCGCCCCGCTGCAGGTCGGCGAGCGTCTGGCAGAGCGTGAAATACGCCTGGTTCGGGAGGAAGTCGAGCGTGTAGCCGCGCAGGCACCGCCCGTCGAGGAAGTGGGCGACGACGCGATTGGGCTGCCGGGCGGTGGACGTCACGGACCAATCCTCCCCATGTTCCCCAGTGCCTCGGAACGGCTCAACCGGAACAGATGATATCCGCCCTCGCTCGTGACGTCAAGGCATCTTCGCCGACG
>JBBIVY010000134.1:0-9456 GCA_037439485.1 Planctomycetota bacterium
GTTTGGTATTTCGGCCGGAAACGGGGGTAAGGCGTTGCAAGCCATGGCTGTGCCGGGTCGTTGGAAGCTTCCGCTGCATCGGGCGGGGGTTCGGGGGCGCCGGGTCAGTAATGGGCGCGGAAGTGATCGAAGGGGCGGGCGAGCGATTTGAGGAAACCGCTTGACAGGGAACGGGTTATGACGCAATCTGATGAGACTGCACGAGGGAATCCGTTGAATAGTCGTACGTCGCATTACGTCTAGCAATGAGGCGCGGTATGCCGGAGCGGGAGCTGTCTTCTTTGAGTCCGACCGACGAGGCTCTGGTAGACCGGGCTATGCGCGGCGACGCGGAGGCGTTCCGTGGGCTGTTTGAACGCTACAGGCAGCGCGCGTTTCGGGTGGCGTACCGGTTCTTAGGGCATCACGACGAGGCGCTCGACGCGGCGCAGGAGGCGTTCATCAAGGCGCACCGTGCGCTCGCCACCTTCGAGCGGCGGGCCCAGTTCCGCACCTGGTTCATGCGGATACTGACGAACACCTGCCTGGACCGTCGTCGCGCGCGTTCGGGGGAGTCGGGAGATCTGAGCGACGAGCTGGCCGACGTGACGAGCGAGGACGGGCTTCCGCATCCTCCCGCCGAGCGGCCGGGCGACGCGATGCAGGCCGAGGAGTTGCGCGAGGCGCTCGCGCAGGCGATCGGCGAGCTGACGGAGGCGCACCGGACGGTGTTCGTGCTGCACGCGGAAGAGGGCCTCACCTATCGCGAGATCGCCGACACGCTCGGCGTGAACGAGGGGACGGTGATGAGCCGGCTCTTCCACGCGCGGAAGAACCTGCAGAAGATACTGGCGAATAGAGGGGTGCTGTGACCCGTCTATAGCAGAGGGGGCCGGACAGGCCGGTCCCGGCGAAAGAAGGTGCAAGATGGCTACGTGCGACGAAATTCGCGAATACCTCGCCGCTTACGCGGACGGGGAGTTGGACGACACCGCCCGGGCGCGGGTGCGGGCGCATCTTATCGGCTGCCCGGACTGCCGGCGCGATCTGGCGGGCCTGGAGACCGTGGATGCCCTCCTGCGCCGCTCGCCGACGCCTGAGCCCTCCGAGGCGGAGTGGGATAAAGTCTCGGTTGCCTTGGATAGGGAAATCCAGTCCGCCGTGGCTGTTACCGCCCTCCCCCGCGAGCGCGCGCGATCCCGCGCCTGGTGGCTGGTTCCCGCGGGCGCCCTGGCCGCGGCGGCGGCGGTGATGGTGGTGTTGCTTTCCATGCCAAAACCCGAGCCCCCGGCGGAGATCACGACCCTGGAGGTGGGGCCGACGTACGAATATAACGTCACCTTGCCGGCCAAAGAAGGTGATTTCTTGATCATTGACGTAACAAACGTCGAGTAGGTATAATATCACCCGCGTTTTCCGTCGTGGTGGTTCGATCGTTGGGCCATGGAAGGCAGGGGGGGATGTCATGGACCGCGGAGGATGGGTTCGTGCGGCGTTCGTGGCGGCATCGACGGCGCTGGTGGTGATGCTGCTCGGGGTGTCGGATTCCCGCGCGGCCGTGGTGAAGACGCGCAAGGGCGTGAGCATCGCGCTGACCGCCGTGCGCGGGTCGACGGAAGGCGACGAGTACGTCGACGAGAAGCTCGGCGAGATCGGCAAGCAGCTTCTGAAGAAGTTCAAGCTGAAGCGCGTCGAGCTCATCGACCAGATGCAGGAATCGCTGAGCTCGCACTGGGAGATCAAGACGACCCTCGGCGACAACCTGAAGATGACGCTCCTCTGGCGCACGGTGCAGGGCGACGTCTTCAGCTTCCATGTGGCGGTCAGCCGCGGGGCGGACAAGATCATCGACGCCGACCAGCAGGTGAAGCTGGGCGCGACGGTCGCCGTGACGGGCAAGCTCGGACCGAAGGAATGCCTGATCCTGCTGATCGTTCCGAACCTCGACCCGTCCGCCGATGATTGAGCGATTGAGCGGAGGGCGCGTGTCTCGAATGCGGAGCGGGCTTATGCGCGGCGCGTGGACGTGGGTGACGGCGGGAATCCTGGCGGCGGTCTCGGCCTCCTGGGCGGGGACGTCGGACGCCGAGACGGTGTCCGTCCACGTGGTGCAGGTGCGGGCGTCCAACGAAGGCGGCGAGTTCGTCGACCCGCTGCTGGCGGGGCTGGGCGAGAGGCTCAAGCGCCAGTACCCGGGGTATCACAGCTACAAGCGCGTCGGCTCCGACAGCCAGTCGGGCGCGCAGGGCGAGGCGCTCCACTACACCCTCTGGGGCGAGCGCACCCTGACGCTGACCGTGACCGCCGTCGAGGGCGATCAGGTCTCCATGAAGGTCGAGGCCCTCCGCGGCCGCGAGACCATCGTCAACACGACGCTCAAGGTGCGCAAGGGCGGCACCTTCCTGATCGCGGTCCCCCTGGGCGGCGACAAGCTGATCCTGGCCATCACTCCGACGGTGAAATAGCCCCCTTCGGGGGACTTGACTCGCCATAAACGATGCCTAGAATATACCGGCGGGGAAAACCTCGCCGGAGGCTTTCAGCGGGACTCCGGACGCGACGCGGAGAAGGGACCCATGGGATCGCATCGTCTCGGCAGGATCGCGGTGTTGGCGCTTGCCGGCGCGGCTTCGACGGCCCTCGCGCTTCCGGCCTGGCCGGCCGGCAGCCTGACGCCGGTGGGCATCTATCGCTGCGACCTCACCGCCACGTTTGTCCAGGCGACGACGGTCAGCAAGGACACCTACGACGTCGACCCGAAGATCCCGGCGAGCATCAAGGCCGACCTGATCGCGAAGTACAAACACAAGTACATGAAGTTTGCGTGCCTCCGCTCGGAGCATTACCTGCTGACGTGGGACCGGGAAGACCCGGCGAACGGCGGCGGCGCGGCGACGCGGACGGCCGAGGTGCCGCTCGACGGCGATAAGAAGCTCGTCATCACGTGGATCAGCTACAACATCGGCCGCGCGATGCTCAACTTTCAGTTCCAGAACGGCACGTCGTTCCTGCTGCCGGACATCCCCAGCGGAACGAACTACATCATGAAGATCGGCGAGGACCCGAATCCCATGATCCTCGTCATTACGGCGAAACTGGTCAAGGCCGCGAAATAGGCGCTTGGAGGGAACCATGAAACGGCAGGTCTTCATCCGGTGGGTGCTTTGGGCGGGGGCCGCCGCGGCGTCGGTCGCCGTGGCGCTCGTGGCGCGGCAGGCTTCGGGCGCGGGCATGGTCGTCACCTACGGCTGCACGCTCGACGTTACGGTCGTCCAGGCCACGGCGGTGAGCAAGGACACCTACGACGTGGACCCGAAGATCCCCGCGGCGATCAAGAGCGCGCTGATCGCGCAGTACAAGACGAAGTACATGAAGTACACCTGCATCCGCACCGAGTCGTTCTATCTCTCATGGCGGCACCAGGACACGGACAAGGCCAAGGACGGCCCGTCGGACGAGGCGCAGATCGCGATGCCGGACGGCAAGACGCTGGTGGTGAAGTACCTGGGGTTCCGCAAGAACACGTCGGGACTTCTGATCAACTTCCAGTTCCAGTGCGGCTCGGCGTTCACGCTGCCGGACATCTGGAACGGGACGCACCTCATCCAGAAGGTGACGGACGAGGCGAACCCGACGATCATCGTCTTCTCGCCGAAGCTCATCCAGCTTCAGAAGTAGGCCGCCGGCCGGGCGCGGTCAGTTCGACGGACGCTGCGGGCGCATCTCGATGTGCCAGAGACCGCTCTCGCGCAGCAGCTTCATCCCTTCCGGCTGGCGCTGCCCGCGGATCTTGATGTAGACCGTGGCCTTCGCCTCGTAGATCGATTCGTGGTCGAACTCCGTGCGCGTGATCTCGTCCATCGCCTCCGGGTCGCGGTTGGCCTGCCGAAGCATCGAGCCCGACAGGAACATCTTTCCGTTGAACTTCTCGAGGTCCTTCTCCCCCTTCGTGAGACCCATCACGCCGAGCACCTCCATGTCGGCGTCGGAGGGCGTCGGCGAGTTGATCACGCGCATCTTCAGGTCGCTCGCCGCGGTCTCGTAGGCGTCCTTCGACGGCCCCGACAGGAGCCCCCAGCACGCGTCGAAGTCGCGGTTCTTGATCGCCTGCCGATAGAGCTCGTAGCACTTCCTCGGCGCCGTTGCCTCCCCGGTGACGGGGGCCTCGGGCTGCCGCTCGGGCACGGGCTGCACGGCGGCGCCCGTCTTCGAGTCCGCGCGGCTGTCCGTCTTCACCGGGCGCGTCTCCGCCTCGCGGGCCTTCGCCCGAAGGTCGTCGTAGCCGTTCGGCTGCGGGTCCACGATGTTCTTCGACTGGAACCGGTCGCAGCCGAAGAGGATCAGCAGCACCGCCGGGATCAACAGCCACTGGGCCGGGCGAATCATGGCTTCTTCCTGTCTTTGTAGGGGCGGACCTGCGTGTCCGCCCGTGTTTCTTCCCTCGGTCTTCTCCCTCGGCAAGCCAAAGAAGAAGAGCGGGGGCATCCCGACGCGTCGGGCCCCCCCCGCAGAAGGGCAGCTACTTCTTCGGGAAGCTCCGCTCGGCCACCTCGATGGCCTTGAGGAGCCCCCGCGCCTTGTTGAGCGTTTCCTCGTACTCCGTCTCGGGCACGCTGTCCGCGACGATGCCGCCCCCCGCCTGGACGTAGGCCGTGCGGCCCTTCATCACGATCGTGCGGATGGCGATGCAGGTGTCCATGTTGCCGGAGAAATCGACGTAGCCGACCGCGCCCCCGTAAGGTCCCCGGCGCTCCGTCTCGACCTCGTCGATGATCTGCATGGCGCGGACCTTCGGGGCGCCCGAGAGCGTTCCCGCGGGCAGGCACGCGCGCAGCGTGTCGAGGGCGTCGCGTCCGCCGGCGAGCTTGCCCACCACCGAACTGACGATGTGCATCACGTGCGAGTATCGCTCGATGACCATGCAGTCCTCGACCTTCACCGAGTTGTATTCGGCGACGCGGCCGACGTCGTTGCGCCCCAGGTCCACGAGCATCACGTGCTCGGCGCGCTCCTTCGGGTCGGCGATCAGCTCCGCGGCCAGGCGCGCGTCCTCCTCGTCGGTCCCGCCGCGCGGGCGGGTGCCGGCGATGGGGCGGAGCATCACGTGGCCGTCCTCCACGCGCACCATCACCTCCGGGCTCGATCCGATGAGCCGCGTCTCGTCCATCTTCAGGTAGAACATGTACGGGCTCGGGTTGATCGCCCGCAGCGTGCGGTAGATGTTGAACGGGTCGACGTCCGTCGTCGTCTTGAGCCGCTGCGACGGGACCACCTGGAAGATGTCGCCCGCGCGGATGTACTGCTTGCACTTCTCGACGTTCGCGACGTATCGCTCGCGCGTCACGTTCGACTCATAGGCTTGCGTCACCGGCCCGCCCGGCGCGATGTCGTCGGCGAGGCTCAGCGTCGACGGCGTCCGCAGCCGATCGCACAGGTCCCCGATGACCGCGAGCGCCTTGTCGTAGGCCGCGCGCGGCGTCGTCTCGCTCAGGTCGGGCGCATGAACCGCCTTCAGCGTCTTCGTGACGTTGTCGAAGATCACCATCGTGTTGAAGAACATCAGGTAGATATCGGGCAGCCCCAGCGTGTCCGGCGGCGAATTCGGCAGGTTCTCCTCGTAGCGCACCGTGTCGTAGGCGAAGTAGCCGACCGCGCCCGCGGAGAGCCGCGGAAGGCCCGGCACGGGGGCGGTCTTGTAGCGGGCGATGAGCTTGCGCAACTCATCGAGCGGGTTCGCCACCTCCTTCTCGACAACGGCAGACAGGAATGTCTGCCCCACTTTCTTCTCCTCAATCGACACGCGGTTGCGCGTGGCCTTGAAGATGCAGAACGGGTCCGTGCCGAGGAAGGAATACCGGCCGATCTTCTCGCCGCCCACCACCGATTCGAGCAGGAAGGCGTGCTTTCCCGACGCGATCTTCGCAAACGCGCTCACGGGGGTCAGCACGTCCCCCAGCAGTTGCCGGTAAACCGGCACGATGTTTCCCTGCGTCGTGAGTTTCTGAAAGTCTTCGAACGACGGTGTGTGCATGGCGTCTTTTCTTTCTCGTCCCCTCTCCCCTTGGGGGAGAGGGATAGGGTGAGGGGGCCGCCTCGCAGGGCGCGCATACCATCATAGGGCCAAAATCCCGAAAATCAAGGGCGGATTAGCCGGGCGGCGAATTCGATTTTTCTGTCGCATTTGGCCCTCGGACAGGCTCATAGTCGTTGGAGAGATAGTGCCCCTGGCTCTATTGCCGACGGAGGAATACCGGCCTTGCGACCTGACGGCGACGTGATCCTGTCCGTTCTCGGCGGCGATACGGAGGCGTTCGCGGAACGGGTCCGCCGCTACCAGCGCACGGCCTCGGCGGTCGCCGAGTTGACCGGCCGGTCGCTGGGGACCGTGACCAAACAGCTCTTGCGGGCGTATGAGCGTCTGCGGGGGACCTTCAAGGGGACCTTCGACGTCCAGCAGCGCAAGGAGACCGAGGCGAACCCGACAAGGTGACGGAGTCCACCGGGGGCGACCGACGTATTGAACGCTGGACCTATGCGCGCCTGGACGACAAGAAGGAACAGGAGCGGAGCCTGTTCGTTCAGTTCGACGTCAAGACGGGACAGATGTGCGGCTACGGCGACAATTTCCGCATCCTCGAGCCGGCGGTCGTCACCCTGAAGATCACGTCCGATTTCTGGCGCCGGGAGGTGCTGCCGAAGATCGACGCGAAGTATCTCCCGGGGAAGGATACCGAGGACCAGTATCTGGCCGAGGTGATCCTCGAGTCGGTCCCGTCGCGGGCCGGATTCTCGATGATCACGGATGGCCCCCATGAGACCGACTTCGTTCCCGACCACGCGTATCAGCGCGAGGTCCTCCACGGCGACTACCGGTTGGTCCTGAAGATCCGCCAGCGGCAGCCCTGGAACTACCTGGCGAACATCGTGCTGAAAGAGGGCCTCGTGCTGGAGAAGAACTCGCGGCCCGTGATCACGCTCGAATAGCCGGAATCTTCGACCGTCGGCGTGCGCCCGGCGTCTCCACGGAACCGCACCCCCATCATCACGCCCCCCCTTCGCCCCGTCATCGAAGACGGATTGGCTGCCTTGTTTTTGACGCGCCAAGCGGATTTCCTTTGAAACGTTCAGCCGCCTTCTTGAGCCGCTTCCCTCCCGCCGATTCACCTTGATATTCCCTCGAAAAAGGCTATGATACACGAGGTTTGAGGGGGCTTTGTCTTCGCCGTTTCCGCAGGAGCCGGAGGCCATGTACGAGCTTGTGCTGAAGACCCATTTTGCCGCGGCGCACAACTTGCGGGAATATCACGGGAACTGCGAGCGGCTGCACGGGCACAACTGGCACATCGAGGTGAGGCTGCGGGGGACGAAGCTCAACAAGCTGGGAATGCTCATCGACTTCCGCGACGCGAAGCGGCTTCTCAAGACCGTGACCGACCGGCTCGACCACGGATATCTCAACGAGACGCCGCCGTTCGATCGCGTGAACCCGACGACGGAGAACATCGCGAAGTTCATCTTCACGGAGCTGGCGAAAGTGCTGCCGAAAGGCGTCAAGCCCGCGAGCGTTACCTCGTGGGAATCCGAAGGTTGCGGAGTGACCTACAGCAGCCGTTGACTTAACGTAGGACAGGCATTCCTGCCTGTCCGAAGGGGGTCAGACAGGAATGTCTGACCTACAATGTTCGGAGTGACCTCCCGTGGCGAAGTCAGGTAAGAATGTTGGCTCCCGTGGTCGGACAGGAATGTCTGACCCCCATAGAAGGGCGAAAGTCCAGATCGCCCTCGATTTCGTCGACATCGCCCGCGCGATGAAGGTGGCCGAGGCCGCGGCGAAAGCGGGCGCGGATATCCTCGAAGCGGGCACGCCGCTCATCAAGAGCGAGGGGCTCAACTGCGTGCGCGAGCTGCGGGCGAAGTTCCCGCGGATGCGCATCGTCGCCGACATGAAGACCATGGACGCCGGGCGGCTGGAGATGGAGTGCGCGGCGAAGGCCGGGGCCAACCTCGCGATCGTCCTCGGCGGGGCCTCCGACGCGACCCTCCGCGAGTGCATCAAGGCGGGCCGCAACTACGGCGTCGAGATCGGCGTCGACATGATCGGCGTCGCCGACCCGGTGGCGCGCGCGAAGCAGTGCGCCGAGTGGGGCGCGAGCGTCATCGGCCTGCACATGGCCATCGACGAGCAGATGACCGGGGCGCTCGCCGCGGACCCGTTTGCCACGCTGCGCGCCGTCCGCGCGGCGGTGACGACGACCGTCTCCGTCGCGGGCGGGCTCAACAGCGAGACCGTCGTCGACGCGGTGGCCGCGGGCGCCGACGTCGTCATCATCGGGGGCGCCGTCAACAAGGCCGCGGACCCGGAATCCGCCGCGCGCGACATCCTCAAGGCCGTCGCCACCGGCGCCAAGGTCAAGACCGACCTCTACCGCCGCGTCGGCGCCGCCGAGATACGAACCGTCCTCGAAAAAGTCTCCACCGCGAACCTCTCCGACGGCGCTCACCGCGCGCCGATGCTCGAAGGCGTCCGTCCCATCGCGCAGGGGCTCAAGATGGTGGGCCCCGCCGTCACCGTGCGCACGTATCCGGGCGACTGGTCGAAGCCCGTTCAGGCCATCGACGCCGCGGAGGCAGGCTCGGTGATCGTCATCGACGCGGGCGGCGTGCTTCCCGCGGTGTGGGGCGAGCTGGCGACGCATTCGTGCGTGGCGCGCGGCCTCGCGGGCGTGGTGATTCACGGCGCCATCCGCGACACCTCCGATATCCGCGAGATGAAGTTCCCGGCGTTCGCGACGCACGTCACCGGCCAGGCCGGCGAGCCGAAGGGCCTGGGCGAGATCAACGTGCCGCTGCGCATCGGCGGCATCGTCGTCAACCCCGGCGACTGGATCGTCGGCGACGACGACGGCGTCTTCGTCATCCCCAGGGCCGAAGCCGTCGAGATCACCAACCGCGCCATGGACTGCCTCGAACGCGAGAACCGCATCCGCGCCGAGATCGACGTCGGCAAGGCCACTCTGGCGAGCGTCGCGGAGCTGCTGAAGTGGGATAAGAAATAGACGTCGAGACGACGCTTCACGAGATCGAGTACGCCGAGGTCGTGCGGCCGGACGATCCGGAGTCCTTCATCCGCATCGCGGTGAACGGGCGCGAGGCCGAAGAGTCCCGGCGGATGAGGTCCCTCGGCGTCGTCGTGGACGAGCACGGGAAGATGCCCGACGTTGTTGTCGGCATGGACACGAAGAACTGGCTCGTGCTCATTGAGGCCGTGACGAGCCATGGCCCGGTCAGCGCCAAACGCCACGCGGAGTTGAAAGAGCTTTTCAAAGGCAGCCGGGCAGGTCTGGTCTTCGTCACCGCCTTCCGGACTCGAAGGGACCTGGTCCGGTATCTCGGGGACATCGCGTGGGAGACCGAAGTGTGGGTTGCCGAAGCTCCCTCGCACCTCATTCACTTCAACGGCGAGCGGTTCCTCGGACC
>JBBIVY010000135.1:0-9447 GCA_037439485.1 Planctomycetota bacterium
GCCGCATCGGGCAATCGCCGCATCGGCCCGGCGCATTGCGCCGCCCGGTGTCCCCGGATGCTTCTATATCTCGGATATAGTACGTCATGCGGCGGGTCTTTTCGTGTGATGCGCCGGCTGGCCCCGCGCCGGATGCTTTCCGCGCGACCGCAATCGCGCCGAAGGCGCGGGAGGAATGATATAGCTGAGCTATATCTCGGTCAACGCTCCGAGCCGCAGCTCGCGCCTCGCCTGCAGGTGCGGCGTCGCCGCAAATGACCGGCACCGGGAGGCGCAGGATGCTTGTCACCGGACCGGCTCGCTCGGAAGTCGCGGGGCGCGGGGGAGGGCTGATATAGCTGAGCTATATCAGCGCCAAGGGCCTCCGGACACATTCCATGCCCGGCGACGGGGCATCTGAGAACCGGTGCAGGATGCTTGCCGGCCGGCAAGCTTCGGCGGGCGAATGCCTCGCGGGCAGTCGGGCGGCGGGAAACGACGTCAATTGAGCCAGAGGTCCTCCGGCCGGTGGCGGGGAAGGCCCTCGTTCGTTTGCCGAAGAGCGCAAGGCCGGTTGGGGAGGGCCGGCAAAGATACATATTATGTCCCCTGAATAAGGTTGCCCCCAGCAAGGCGTTGCCGAGGAGGGACACGGACCTGCCGGGGCGGTTGTTCGCAGTGGTCGCGCCGGGGCGTGCGCTGCCTGGATGCGTGCGGCGGCGCTCGTCCCAGGACTGAAGTCCTGGGTCATTGACGCGCGGCCTCCTGATGGGCGCAGGCAGAAGAAGCGAAGAACACAAAGAACGCATCGCGTCACTTCTCCGCCGACTCGGTCTCATCGAGCGCGGCGAAGCCTTCGGGGGGATAGGGGCAGAGGTCGGAACCGTCGGGGAGCCCGTGCTCGAAGGTGATGATGCTCGGCGGGTTCGCGTCTTCGCTCAGTTGGGCCGGATGCGCACCGCGAGGCCCACGGGAATGGGCCGGGGCGCCTGGTCGCTGGGGCTGTTGACGATTTTGCGAGGAGCCTTCGCGCCGGCCAGCATGAGGATGGAGGAACCGCCGCCGTCGAGGTTGACGGCGTCCGTGCAGCCGAGCGACTTCATGAACTCCGCCATCTCGGTGTGGGTCATGCCCATGCTGAAATCCTTCTGGCGGCCGTCGACGACGAGGAGGGTAAGGTATCGCCCGGTTGCGTCGATGCCCACGGCGGTGCGCGGCTGGGGCGCTTCGTCGGGCTTGGAGAACACGACGACGTTGCCGCCGCTGAGCAGGCGCAGGAATCCGGCGATACCCTCGTCGACGTTCGCGACATTGTCCGGGTTGCCGACGTGCGCGCGGCCGGCGCGGTCGAGGTAGAAGGCGCAGTTGTGCGCCGCGGGCATGCTCCGGACGTCGCCTCCGGTCGCGACGAGCCCCATGATGCGCACCGGCTGGTTGTCGGTCCACGTGCCGTGGGTGTCGCCGCTGAGGCTGATCCACGGGTTGGCGTTGATGAAGAGGAGCGCCGAGGCTCGCGCGGCAAGAATCCTCGGCTGCGTGAGCCGGCCGGTGGCCGGGTCTGCGGGCTTGTCCGAGGGGACCGTCACGAGTTCGATGTCCGGGTCCTCAAGGTCCACCGTTACGAGGTGGATGCGCTCGATGCGCGGGGACTGCCGCACGACGAGACGATAGGTGATGCCGTATTCGGCGAGGAACTGCTCGTCGACCTTCGCGCGGGAGCCGAGGGCCGGGGCGATGGCCGCGACGGCCACGGCCGCCACGACGGCGGCGAGAGCGAAGATCGCCCATGCGAGACGTCGCCGGCCGCGGTCGGACATTGGGGTCATCGGGGGCGCTCGCGAAGGAGGTCGGCGGAGGATCTTACGGCCACGGTTGTCCCTTGACGAAGAGCTTCTCGATGCGCGGCACGTGATCGCCGTCGATGCTCAACCGCACGGTAAGGTCGCGCGGGTTGGGGGCGGGCGTTCCCGCCGGGAGGTCGTATCGGCCGATGTCTCCCGAGCGCACGCGCAGCCACGGGTCGACCGTGCCCCGGAGGACCGCGTCGCCCGGCGCCAGGTCCTTCGGCAACTCCCTGGACATCGACACCGGCTCGAAGAACCCGTCCTTTTCGCGCAGCACGATCCAGACCGTGTTGCCGTCGTCGGGCAGGTCTCCCCGCACGAGCGACGTGGCCACGCGGCTGAAGGCGTAGGAGAGGTTCAGGCGGCCGTCGGCGAAGAAGTCCGTCCCTTCGGGCGGAATGACGCGCACCAGCACCGACGCCCCCGCGCCCGGCAGCCCCTGTCCCTCGCGGCGCCCCGGACCGAGGACGATCATCACCACGGCCGCCGCCACCGCGATTGCCGCTGCGCCGACCATCGCCAGGCTCTTCGCCGTCGAACCCATGCCAGCGCCTCCCCAAGCCGGGGGTGATGATACCTCCTTGCCGAGGCGCGTGTCAATATCTCCCTTGCGCGACGGCGGTTGAGCGTTGACGGGGCGCGTCGGAACGGTTATGTTATGGACGTGCTAAAACGCGGAGGGATGATGGGCGGGGACCTGAAGGGACTGATTTCGGCGTGGCGCGGACGGGACCTCCTGAGCCGGATGCTGGAGGAGTTCCGCGGGATGCTCGTCGACGCGGAGTGGATGTTCACGACCGTGGGCGATCTGCTCGCCCGGAGGCAGAAGCCGGAGGACGTCCACGACAAGTTCTTCGCCGTCGACAAGAGCATCAACGCCAGCGAGAAGGACATCCGCCGGCGCATCGTGGAGCACCTGTCGCTGCGGGGCGACGCGGACGTTCCGGCGTGCCTCGTGATGATGAGCGTGGTGAAGGACGCGGAGCGGTTGGGCGATTACGCGAAGAACATCTACGAGGTCGCGTGCCTCTATCCGGGCGATCCGGCGTCGAGCGCCATCGGCCGCGAGATCGAGGCGCTTCGCGCGCGCGACCAGGCGCTTTTCGCCCAGGTGTCGAAGGCATTCTCCGAGGTCGACGGATCTCTTGCCGCGACGATCATCGCCGAGGCGCGCGAGATCCGCGACCGCTGCGACGACATGATCCCCCGGCTCTTCGCGGAGGACCTGCCGTCGCGCGACGCCGTGGCCTGGGCGCTCCTGTCAAGGCACTATAAACGGGTCGCCGCGCATCTGGCGAACATCTGCACGTCCGTCACGGGCCCGGTGTACGAGCTGGACCACGCGGCCGAAGTCGAGGCGTGCGCGCGAAAGACCTACGGGGCGAAACCATGAGAGAGAAGCGCCTGCGGGAGATTCTGAGGCTGTTCCACTCGAACGCGATCTCCGAGGGCGAAATCATGTCGGCGCTCAAGCGCCTGCCTTTCGAGGACATGGGCTTCGCCAAGGTGGACCACCACCGCGCGATCCGCTGTGGGTCGCCGGAGGTGATCTTCTGCCCGGGCAAGACCCCGGCGCAGACCGTGCGCATCGCGACGGCGCTCGCGAAGTCCGGATCCAACGTCCTGGCGACGCGGGCCGGAAAGGACGTTGTCCGAGCCCTGAAGAAGCGGTTCCCGCGCGCCGTCCATAATGACCTCGCCCGCACCGTCGCCGTGAGGGTGTCGCCCATCGAGCCGTTGCCCGGGCGCGTTGTCGTGGTCGCCGCGGGAACGAGCGACCTGCCTGTGGCCGAGGAGGCGCGCGTCACCGCCGAGATCATGGGCGCGAACGTCGCGGCGATCTACGACGTCGGCGTCGCCGGGCTGCATCGCCTGCTCTCGCACCAGGGCCAGCTCCGGGACGCGACGGTCATCATCGTCGTTGCCGGGATGGAAGGCGCGCTCGCCAGCGTCGTCGGCGGGCTCGTCTCGGCGCCCGTCATCGGCGTGCCCACCAGCGTCGGCTACGGGGCCAGCTTCCAGGGCCTGGCGCCGCTCCTCACGATGCTCAACTCGTGCGCCGCGGGGGTGACCGTGGTCAACATCGACAACGGTTTCGGCGCCGGCTACACCGCGGCCTTGATCTGCCGCGCGGCGGCAGGAAAGACGGGGAAGAAGCCATGAGCGACTATAAGCTGCCGACGCTTCCCGAGAGGAGTCGGGACTCGCACAAGGGCGATTTCGGCCGGGTGTTGGTGGTGGCCGGCTCTCGCGGGATGGTGGGGGCGGCGTGCCTGGCGGCGTCGTCGGCGCTGAGGGCGGGGGCGGGCCTCGTGAAGCTGGCGGTGCCGAAGTCGGTGTGGGATATCGCGGCGGCGAAGCTCACGTGCGTGATGACGGCGGGCTGGCCGGAGACGCCGGACGGGATGTTCGCCGAACGCGCGGCCGACTCGCTCGCGGCCGAGGGGAAGTGGGCCACGGTCGTGGCGCTCGGCCCCGGAATCGGACGCTCGGGCGAGACGGGAGGGTTCGTCCGGCGGGCCGTGCGGAGCATCGAGCAGCCGCTGGTGCTGGACGCCGACGGGCTTTATCACCTGGCGGGCGTGTCGGACCTTCTCGCCGGACGCAAGGGCCCGACGGTGATTACGCCGCATCCCGGCGAGATGGCGAACCTCCTTGGCTCGGGGATTGCGCTTGTGCAGGCCGACCGCGTGAAGACCTCATCGTCGTTCGCGAAGCGCGCGGGAATCGTCTGCGTGCTCAAGGGCGCGGGGACGGTCGTCTCCGACGGCGCGCGCACCTATGTCAATACGACCGGCAACCCCGGCATGGCCACCGCCGGCACCGGCGACGTGCTCACCGGGGTCATCGCCGGGCTCATCGCGCAGGGGCTTCCGGCCTTCGACGCCGCGGCGCTGGGCGTCTATCTCCACGGACTCGCCGGCGACCTCGCCGCGCACAAGCGCGGGACCCACGCCCTCATTGCGACCGACCTCCTCGAATCGCTTCCGAATGCGTTTTTGACCCACGGTGGCCAGTGACACGTGACAACTGACAAGCAACGGCTGGAAGCCGTTTGAGTGTCTTTCTGTCACTTGTCAGTTGTCACGCGTCAGTTGTCAGTTTCCCCATGAAGCACCGCCCGGCCTTCCCGGACCTCGACGGAGGTGAGCCGCCAGTGGGAGATTTTGGCGGGGAGTTGGTGGTCGTCGAGCGAGTTGATGAATCGGCGGAAGAAGAGCTTCGGCAGCGACAGGCTCCCGGCGCGGATGCCGGTGACGTGGAAGCGCGCCTTGCCGTTCTCGACGACGGTCTCGCCCGTGACCGAGAGCACGACGGCCATGCCGTGCCAGGTGACCTCGCCCGCGACGGTGACCTCGCCGGGAGAGAAGTGGATCTGCACGTTGTGCAGCCAGGAACTGGTGAAGGGCTTGCGCCAGGGCTCGAACCGGAGCGAGAGGAGGTCCCATATCTCCTGGTCGTTGACCGCGAGGAGATATCCGTTGACCTCGTTGTCGGTGATCGCGACGGGCTCGGCGCGCGAGCTCAGGATGTTGGAGCCGAAGAAGACCTGCACCTGCCGGCAGAACGAGTTGGCGTCTCCGACGGCCTTCTGCCGGTCGCGCGATTCGGCCGAGAGGTAGAACCCCGGCACGCGCTCCACGAGGTAGATCGCCACAAGCGCCAGCACCAGCAGGGCGAGCACGCCCGCCAGCACCGCGTTCAGGAGCCGGGTGCGCCTGGGCTTCTTCGGGGGCGTCGGGGCGGCTTCGCTCATGGGGCGTCCGGAGACGTTTGACTGTCGTATTTTGGAACCCCCTACGTGTAAAGGTTTGAGGCCCGGAAGTCAAGGACCGTCCTGCTGAAAAGCCCCGAAAACCGCTCGATTCCGGCCGCGCCTCAGCCTGCGTTAAGTCCTGTCGGGCCAATGTGTTGTGTTATGATGCGCTCGGCGGCGGCCGGGCCCGCTTTCCGCCTTCGCCGCGGTTCGTTCGCCCGGATGATTTTCCTAACGCAAAGGGGGACATTCCGTCGATGTCCAAATATGGGCCGCCCTTGTGTCCATGGGTGGGGTGTCTATTCAACAGGGAGCCGTCTTGACCAGCGAGATTTCCGCCCCCAATTCCGTCCAGACTGCGCCTCCGGCCGACGAGGTCCTCGTCAAGCGATTTGTCGAGGGGCATATCGACGGGTTCGAGGAGCTGATGCGCCGCTATGAGTCCAAGATCGTCAGCTTCATCCATCGGTCGATCGGCGACTTCCAGCGGGCCGAGGAGCTGGCGCAGGAGACGTTCATGCGGGTCTTCCGCATGGGGGTAAGGTTCGACCCGAAGTACAAATTCTCGACGTGGATCTTCACCATCGCCAAGAACCTGTCGTCGAACGAACTGCGCGACCGCTCGCGCGACCCGGAGAGCTACAACATCCGCGAGTGCGACTGGCCGGAGGACTCGTCGTTCGTCGCGGAGTTGGTGAGCGCGTCGACGCTCGAACCGCACGAGATCCTCACCAGCCAGGAGATGCGCGCGAGCATTGAGAAGGCCCTGTCCCGCCTCGACAACGACCTGCGCATGGCGCTGGTGATGAAGGAGTTCGAGAACATGTCCTACTCCGAGATTGCCGAGGTCTTCAGCACCACCACCGGCACCGTCAAGTCCTGGCTCTTCCGAGCCCGCAAGCAGCTCAGCCACATGATCAACGAGTCGGAAGTGATGTGACGTTGGAAGAACGCGCACCGGGGGATCTCTTCTCGTGGACTGCCTCCTCATCGAGCCCCATCTGGCCGCCTACGTCGACGGCGAGTTGGACGCCGCTTCCGTCGAGCGGGTCGAACTCCATCTGAAGGACTGCCGCCGCTGCCGCGAGGCCGTGCGCGACATGCGCCTCGCCTCCGCCGTGCTCACGCAATGGCATACCCATCACCCCTCCGGCTCCGTCTCGGAAAAGGTTCTCGAACGCATCCGCCGCGAAGGCATTCTGCCGGGCGACGGGGTGGCCGAACTGGAGGCCTGCGAGGCCCGCGCGGCCGGCAGGCGCCGGAGAGTCCGCTTCGTCGGGGGAGTCGTGGCCGTCGCCGCGGCGCTCCTCGTGACGATCGTCCTCTACCGTTTTGCCTCTGCGCCGGCGGAGCCCCAGGGCCCCGCGGCGGTGCGTTCCGTAGCCGAACTGGGCCGATCCGCGGAGAGCCTCCGCAGCATCGACGAGGCCGCCGCGGCGCACGTGGCGATCGACTCGGCGGTCGCGCGGGCATGGTCCGAGCGCAGGCCGAACGTGGAGTCGATTGTGACGCTGGAGGTAGCCTCGACGCTTGCGCTCGGCGCCAAGGATTCCGCCGGGGCCGGGGAACTGGGTGCCGTGCTCCGTGAGCTTTCGCGCTCTGCCGGCCCGCGTGCCGCCGTCTCCGCGGCGGGGTGGGGGAGTGGGTTCCTTTCGACCTCGGCCGCGTATGCCGATGAGACGAAGCCCGTGCCGCCCGTCATGACGGGCTCGCCGGAGCCGAAGACGCTGCTTGACGAGGGGGTGTCGCTGGAGGCGCTGGGCGACCTCGAATCCGCGGTGCGGAAGTACCAGACCGCGGCGGCGGATCGGGTGCTCTCCCTGAGGGCGAACATCCTGCAGGCGAACGTGGAGATGAAGCTCGGCCGCGCGGACTCGGCGCTGGAGGCGCTGGACCGGGCGTTTGCGCTGACGAGGCCGGAGACGTTCTACCGCGAGGTGGTCGAGAACCTCCGCGCCCGCGCGAAGGAGTCGGTGGAACTGAAGAAACAGATCTCGGACATGCAGGCGAAGCTCGCCAAGGCGGAGCATGACTTCGACGTCCTGAGTGACGTCGGCGGCCTTCAGGTGAAGGCGGGAGATGTGAAGGGGGCCGAGGCTACCTATGACCGCATGGTCCGCACGGCCGGTCCCGGCCGCGAGCGCGAGGCCCTGCGGGCGCGGCTTGTTCGCGCGTGGTGCCGGCGCGAACTCAACCGGCTGGGCGAGGCGTTCGAGGAGTTTGACAAGCTCGTCGTCGAGGCGAAGGAGCTTTACCCCGAGGTGAGCGTGCTGGCCCACTTCGAGCGCGCGAAGACGCTCGATCTCAAGGGCCGCGCGGCCCAGGCGCTCGACGACTACCGCGCCCTTGCGCTCGGCGCCGTCCTCACGCCCGGCGCCTTCGCCGCAGTGCAGTTCCAGGTCGGATGCCTCCTCGCCCAAATCGACCGGCCCGCCGAGTCGGCCGAGACGTTCCGCTCCCTCGACCGCCCCGGCCTTCGCGACCAGCCCTTCGCCCGCGCCGCGCTGGCCCTCGCCCGGGATTCCTCCGCCCCGGCTCGCTAGGCATCGGGTTTTTCCTGATTCTGCCCCGATTTCCCGGATTTTCGTGACACGACGCTTTTTACGTGCTAAAGTACATTTACGCGGCAGTATCTGAAGCAGGGCCATCGGGGGGCCGAACATGATCGCATGCACGAAACTTATCTGCGGCACCGGGACCGTTCGCGAGGCGCTGTCGGGGGAGAAGTCCTCGAAGGCCGCCGCGCTGCATTTCTCCAAGATGACCGGGCCGCTCGTCGTCTGGAACATCACCAAGCGGTGCAACCTGCGCTGCCGCCACTGCTATTCCGGCTCCACGCCGGGCGCGGCGGGACGGGAACTGACGCGCGACGAGGGCGTGCAGCTCATCGCCGATCTCAAGGCCGCGGGCGTGCCGGTGCTGCTCTTTTCCGGCGGCGAGCCGCTCCTGCGCGAGGACGTTTTCGAATGGATCCGCGCGGCGAACGTCGCCGGAATCCACTCGGGGCTTTCCACCAACGGCACGCTCATCACGGCGGACGTCGCGAAGCGCCTGGCCGACGCGGGGCTTGACTACGCGGGGATCAGCCTGGACGGCACCGACCGCGTCAACGACGCCTTCCGCGGCGAGAAGGGCGCGTTCGACAAGGCGCTCGCGGGCCTGCGCGCGGCGAAGTCCGCCGGGATACGCACGGGCCTGCGCATCACCGTCTGCTCCGAGAACATCGAGGAGTTGCCGAAGATCTTCGACCTCGTCGAGGCCGAGGCCGTGCCGCGCCTGTGCGTCTATCACCTTGTCTATTCCGGGCGCGGGGCCGACCTGCGCGACATCGACCTCAGCGCCTACGAGCGGCAGATGATGGCCGACCTTATCATCGAGAAGACGCTCGACTGGTCGCGCCGCGGCGTGAACGCGGAGATCCTCACGGTCGATTGCCCCACGGACGGCGTCTACATCGCCGAGTTCGTCCGCCGCGAGATGCCGCATCGCCTGGACGAGGTGAAGCGGATGCTGGACGTGAAGGGCGGCTGCTCGGCGGGGACGAAGTTCGCGAGCATCGACGCGTCGGGCAACGTGCACCCGTGCCAGTTCTGGGAGCACGTGACGCTGGGTAACGTGAAGCAGGCGACGTTCAGCGAGATCTGGCGCGACACCACCGATCCGCTCATGCGCGGGCTGAAGGTCAAGGCCCGCCTCCTCAACGGCCCCCGCTGCGGCAAGTGCGTCTATCGCTCCGTCTGCTCCGGCTGCCGCGTCCGCGCCGAAGTCGTCACCGGCGACCCCTGGGCCGACGACCCCTCCTGCTACCTCCCCGACAAGGACATCAAGCCCACAGCGCCGTAGAGTCGGAAAAAGGTACACAGTACC
>JBBIVY010000136.1:0-9437 GCA_037439485.1 Planctomycetota bacterium
ATCGGGGGAGTTTCCATGACAGGCGCGAACATCTTCTGGCTCGCCGTCGTTTTTGTTTTCGGGGCCACGTTCGGCAGCTTTCTCAACGTCTGCATCTATCGCCTGCCGCTCGGCAAGTCGCTCCTCTGGCCGCCGAGCCATTGCCCGAAATGTTTCCAGAGCGTCGGCGGCTGGAACATCCCGATCTTTGGCTATTTTCTGCTCCGCGGACGCTGCGCCCATTGCGGCGATAAGTTCTCCATCCAGTACCCGGCGATCGAGTTTCTGAACGCCGCGCTCATGGCCGGGCTCTTTTACCGTATTGTCATATGCGGCGGTTCAACGTGGCCGTTATTCGTTGCGTACGCCATACTTACGATGATTCTTGTCGTTATCAGTTTCGTCGATATCGCCACGCAAATCGTCCCTCGCCAGGTCAGCCGGTTCGGCATCGCGGCGGCCCTGGTGGCGAGCCTGGTTTATCCGTCGATGCACTCGCTCTACCTGGGCTTTCACCCGGGCGGCGGCGAGTGGGTGGAGTCGATCGGGCGGACGGTGGCGAAGTGGGCGCCCGTGGACAGCCTGCTTGCGAGTCTGGCGGGCATGATTGCCGGGGCGTTGATATGTCTTGGCGTCCGCTTCCTGGGAACGCTGGCCTTCCGGCGTCGGGCGGTGGGCGCATTGCTGGCGCAGGCGTGCGGGGAACGGGGGAAGGTTTCCTGGGTCGGGCGCGTGGGCCTGGGCGCGGCGGCGCTTTTCGAGGCGTTCCTGGGCTTGAGACAATTCCCGGGCGACGGCGAGGCGATGGGCCTGGGCGATGCGAGCATCATGGCGATCATCGGCGGATTTCTCGGCTGGAAGGCCGCCCCGGTGGTGTTTCTGGCCGCGGCGTTCATCGGGGCGATCTGCGGCATCGTGTCTTATCTTATCACGCGCGAGCACAAGATTCCCTACGGGCCATACCTGTCGCTCGGCGCCCTGGTCGTGATCCTGTGGGGAAACAACCTGATGTCGTGGTGGTTCGTGGACGTCATGCACCTGGAGAGCGCGCCGAGGCTCCTTGCGTATGCGGCGAGGTGAAAAGAGAGAAAAATCTTCGCACATTTTGCGGATGTCGCTAAAGCCTTGAACGCGGCCTTCCGATAAACCCCATCAGGGGAATCACTCTAAGCGCATCCCGATGCTATGGGATCCGTTGGCGACTCACCCGGAAGACAAGCGAACATCCCGGCTCGACCCGATCCCGATTCGTCGGGGCCGGTTCGATTTCATCACGAACCCCGCATCCGGGGGGCCGCGAGTGTCAAAAGAAAACATGTGAGATTCAGGCAACCACAGGTGTCGTCTTAGGAAAGGGAGAGGGTCATGAGTGCTCGTAACGTGTTGGTAGCATGTGGGTTGGGGCTGGGGCTCCTGGTCATGGCGGGCTGCCAGCAGGGCGTGGCGAGGGATGAGTTCGACAAGCTCAAGGACCACGACGCGAAGATGCTGCAGGAGAACGCGCAGCTCAAGAGCGAGTGGGAACAGATGAGGGCGGAACGCGACGCCAAGGCCGCGGCGGTCGCCGGCGGCCCGACGACGGGCCCGGGCATTCCGTCCGGAGAGGCGCCGGGCATGAATCCTGACGTCGCCACGATCAAGAACACCGCGCTTCCGCCGGGCTGCACGATTAAGACCCGTAACGGCAACGCCGTCATCTGCATCGACGGCGCCATGGTGAACTACGGCCCGGGCAAGGCGTCGCTGACGCCGGACGGCAAGCAGGCGATGGATCGCATCGCGGTCATGCTGAATCGCGACTTCCCGACGCGCGTCGTGGTCGTCGAGGGGCATACCGACACCGACCCGATCCGCCGGACCGCGAACCTCTACAAGAACAACTGGGAGCTCGGGATGAAGCGCTCGACCGAGGTGGTGAACTACCTCGAACTGAAGGGCGTCGACCCCAAGCGCATCCGCGCCACCAGCTACGGCGAGTATCAGCCTGTCGCCGACAACGGCTCGTCCAGCGGCAAGGCCAAGAACCGCCGGGTTGAGATCGTGGTGATGGCGCAGGACGTCGCCTCGATTCCTGCGGTTCCGACGACCCCGGCCGCCGCAACGGCCGCCGCGACGTATTAGTCTTATCCAGCGTGTCCGCACCTGACGCCTCCGGGCGTTCGGCGTTCCGGCGCGTTCCGGCCATCCCCGGGACGCGCCGGCTTTTTTGTAAGCCTCCGGCGGGGCCGGTTGAGAATGATCAAGAACTTCCTTGACCGGCCCCATGGCATGTTGTTACGATCCGGCAATTCGTAATATAGCGGTGGATTGGAAAGGCCTCGGCGCCATGTCCGACCTCGTGCGGTTGAGCCTGTCGATTGAGAAGTCCCTCCTCGAACGCCTGGAGGGGCTGGTGCGGTCGCGCGGCTACACGAACCGCTCCGAGTTCGTGCGCGACATGGTCCGCGACCGGCTGGTGGAGGAGGAGTGGGCGCTCGACCGCGAGGCGGTCGGCACGATCACGCTGGTCTACGACCCTCGCACGCGGGAGTTGAGCCACAAGCTGACCGGCCTCCAGCATCGGCACCACGGGATCATCCTCGCCACGACGCACGTCCATCTGGACGACGACATCTGCGTCGAGGTCCTCCTGGCCCGGGGCAAGGCGTCGAGCATCCGCGAGATCGCGGACCTCCTCCGGCAGCAGAAGGGAGTGCTGCACGCGACCCTTTCGATGAGTTCGATGGGCTGCGGCCTCAAGTAGGGAGGCGGCCGGGCGCCGGCTCTTTTTTTGGCGAAGTCGGTATTACGAAAGTGAGAATCGTATGTATCGCGGAACCACGGGGAGCGAAAGCCGGCCGCGCGCCGGCGACAAAGGAGAGGGCGATGAAGACGTTCGGGGTTGTGGCGATGGTGGGCGTGTTGACGTGGGTCTCCGGGGGCGCGTTCGGCGACGTCATCTGGGACTACGAGGCGGTGAACGCGCTCGGCTACGGGACGTATCCGAAGGTCGACGCGGACCCCGCCGACGCGAACAAGGTGACGTTCACCGGCCTCGTCATCGGCGGGACGGAGGACTTCGTCAGCCGCACCGCGGGGTTCGCGATGTACAGCCTCTGGGTCCAGGACCCCAATAGCACGAAAGGCGGCATCCAGTGCTGGGCGGGGCCATGGAGCGACTGGAGCGCCTATCCGATCATCCATGGCGGCACCCGCGTGAGCATTACGGGGTGGCTTGCGAATAACAACGGAAAGGTGTTCGTGAACGACCGGCACAGCCCGGCGCTCATGTGGACCGTGCAGGTGCTCGACCCCAATGCCGGGATGCCTGCGCCCCAGATCATTCCCAGCGTCAGCGCCTGCAACTACTTCGACGCCACGCGCGCGGGCGGCGGTGAGCTTTACCAGACGCGCTGGGTGGAGCTGCAGAACGTCGAGATTGTTTCCGGCACGTGGGGCGCGGGCAATTCGCTGACGATCTCCGACAGCACCGGGACGCTCACGATGCTGCTCTCCGGCATGGGCGACTTCAACTCGTTTGCCGCCCCGACGGGGAAGTTCAACGTCTACGGCGTCTTCGACCAGGAGGACACCAACGGCGACGGGGATTACCAGGACATGTATCGCCTCTGGGTGAAGAACGCGTCCGACATCACCGCCGTGCCCGAGCCGTGCACGATGGCGCTCGGCGGGCTTGCCCTTGCGGGCGGCTGGTTCGTCCGGCGCGCGGCGGCAAAGGGGGAGCGGTCATGAGCGACCGGAGTCCTCTTCGGATCGACCTTCATGGCGGGCCGGACTACCAGCCGCTGCTGTCGGGGATTCCCGAGACGTGCGGGATGCGCGCCGGGTGCGTTTCGCTTGCGCCCGGCGCGGAGTGCGGCCAACACTCGACCGGCGAACACGAAGAGGCGCTCGTTTTTCTCGAAGGCGAGGGCGCCGCGCAGTGGGCGGAAGCCGCGGCAACAGAAGTCCGCGCGGGGCAGGTGCTCTACATTCCGCCCCGCACCGAGCACCGCCTGAGGGGGGGACAACTGGGCCTTCGATACGTCTACATCGTGGCCCCGGCCCGGACGCCATGACCCTGCGCCGCGGCTTCACGCTGATCGAGTTGCTCGTCGTCATCGCGATCATCGGCATCCTCGCCGGACTGCTCCTGCCGGCGCTCGGCCGCGCGCGGATTGCCGCGAAGGTGGCCAAGGCCAAGGTCGAGTTGAACCAGCTCGGCCTCGCGCTCCAGATGTACGGCAAGGACTGGGACCGCTTTCCCCCGGCCCGCACCTATTGCGCGGGCTCTCCGGGCAAGGAGAACGACTACTACGAGACTCCGCCGGAACTCGAGAAGAAATACCTGGGCCGATGGCTGCTGGATCCGTTCAACTCGGGGTGCTCGTACAAGTACATCAAGCCGGGGCCGGGCTACTCGAACGGCATCCCGACGCTTATCACCGTCTGGGTGCCGAAGTCCTGGCCGACGGATGGCGGCGCCGACAAAGCGTACTACCGCGAGGACGGCTGTCCCATCGTGTGGGCCGTTTGGAGCGTCGGTCCCGCAGGCGCGCGGTCGTTCTGGAGGTCCGACCTCGACCATCTGCCCGTGCCGCCTCGGCTCTGGTACCCGACCGACCCGAAGGGCGTTATCGCGCGGCTCTATACGGGCAGTGACTGGATGAGTTCCCCGTGAGATGGAGCGGATTGTGAGACGCGTCTTGCACGTCGTCATGACGTTGCTGATCTTCGGGGGCATTCTCGGGACTGCCTGCGCGCGGCGCGAGACGCCACGAGGCCGCGAGGTCGTGGTCGTCACCACGTCGTGGCTGGAGTGCGTGGTGGCCGACGTCTGCCCGGGCGAGTTCGAGGTGGTCCGGCTTTCGCCGCCGGGCGGCTGTCCGGGGCATTTCGACATGACGCCCTCCCAGATGTCGGCGGTTCGCGGAAGCCGGTTCCTCGTGCGCTTCGATTTCCAGCAAGGCCTCGACGACGAGGCCGCGCCCGCCGGCAAGGGTCCGACGGTGGTCCGCATCTCCCCCGGCGACGGGATGTGCATCCCGGAGAACTACCTCCGCTCCTGCCGCGACATGGCCCGCGCGATATGCGCCTCGCGCCCGGAATTGCGGGGGCCGTGCGATCTCGCTCTGGCGGAGATCGAGCGCCGAATGAACGGCCTCGCCGCCGAGCTTCAGGGCGACGCGCGGAAGGCGGGCCTTGCCGGAAAACGCGTCATCGCCTCGCGCCACCAGGCGGCGTTCTGCCGGTGGCTGGGGCTGGAGGTGTCCGACGTCTTCGGCGCCGACGATGCCGACAATCCCCAGGCCACCGCGCGGATTCTCGCCAACGCCGGGGCGGGGCGCGTCGCGTGCGTTGTGGCCAATCTCCAGGAGGGCGACCGTCAGGCCCGCGCGCTCGCCGGGAGGCTGGAAGCGCCCGTCGCCGTCCTCGGCAATTTCCCAGACATGACGGACGCGCAGCGCACGTTCGACGGCCTGCTCCGCGCGAACGTCCGCCAACTGGCCAAGGCGGCCCGGCCATGAGCGCATCCGACGTGGAGCTTGCCGACGTCGAGGTGCGCCGCGGCGGAAGGCCGATCCTGCGCGTGGAACGCCTCATCGTGGAACGCCGGGAGTTCCTCGGGGTGGTTGGACCGAACGGCGCGGGCAAGACCACGCTGCTCGAAGTCTGCGCCGCCCTGACGCCTCCGACTCTCGGCGCCGCCGGAATCCTCGGCCGCCGCGTGGGGGACCTGTCCGCGTGGGGCCGGACGAGATTGCGCCGTCGCATCGGCCTTGTCCCCCAGCGCGCCGAATACTACCCCGACGTGCCGCTCTCCGTGCGTGAGGTCGTCGCGCTCGGGTGCGTCGGCCCCCTCGGGCTCCTCGGCCGGTGGACGTCCCGCGACGACGGCGTCGTGGACGAGTGGATCGGGCGGCTCGGCCTGGGGCCGCTTGCCGATCGCGCCTTCCGCAGCCTCAGCGGCGGCGAGCAGCAGAAGGCCCTCATCGCGCGAGCCATGGCCCAGGAGCCCGCGCTGCTCCTCCTCGACGAACCCGCCGCCCACCTCGACCTCGATTGGCGGGAGCGGCTCGTCGCGCTCCTCGACGAGTTGTACCGGCAATCCGCCGTCACCATCGTCATGGTCTCGCACGACACGGAACTTCTGCCCGCCTGCGTGACGCGGGTCGTCCTGATGAAGGCCGGGGGCATTCTCCGGCAGGGAAGCCCCGAAGAGGTCCTTGCTCCGACATACCTCGCCGAGGCCTACGGATGTCCCATGACGGTGCTGCGGCTCAACGGACGCTTCCACGCGGTTGCGACCGGGCCGGCCGCGGCGTCTCCATTGGCGGGAGGCGCCCCGTGATCGACGTCTATTTCATCCCCGTGATGCTTGCGGCGCTCATCGGCGGGGCGGGGACGGGCTTGCTTGGCGTGCAGATTGTCGGGATGCGCATCCCGCTTCTGGGCGTGGTGATGTCGCACGCGGCGATGGTGGGAGCGGTGGTGGCGCACGTCCTTGGGCTTGCGTCCGGGTGGATGATGCCTTGCGCGGCGGCGGGGGCCATGCTGGCCGCGATTCCGTTGGGCCTGCTGCGGCCCGGGCGCGGGCGCGTGGACACGAACGTCCTCATGGGCGTGCTCTTCTCGCTGACGATGGGTCTCGCGTTCCTTGGCATCGGCCTGAGCGGACGCGATCAGAGCACCGTGCTGTCGCTCCTCTGGGGCAGCCTCAACTTCGTGACCCTCCGCGATCTGGCCTTCATCGCCGCGACGGTCGCCGCGCTTGCGGCGTTCGTGGCGCTCTTTCACCGGGAACTGCGCGCGATCCTCTTCAGCCGCGACCTGGCCCGAGCGGGAGGCGTCCACGAAACCCTTGTCTGGACGGCCTTCCTCGTCCTCGCCGGACTCACGCTTGCCGTCAACCTGAGCGCCGTCGGCGGGCTCATGATCTTCAGCCTGCTGGCCAATCCCGCCGTCGCCGCCGCGCACCTCGCGAAAAGTTACCTCGGCATGTTGACCTGGTCCGCCTCCCTCGGCGCCGCAAGCGCGTTCCTCGGCTTCGTCGCCGCCTATCTTCTCGGATGGCCCACGGGCGCCTCCATCGTCCTCGCCTCCAGCATCCTGCTGGCGGCCGTGTTTGCGTGGCACCGCGCCCCCGCATGATTACCTCGTTTCCTTGCCGATAAATAGTTTCTGTTGCGACAATGTCTTTTTTCAACAGCCTGCGGACTGGTGCGAGCGAGCGAGGCGCGGCGTGACGAAGTCGGAGGCGGTGACGGAGCCTCGGGCCGGCGGAACGGGGCGTGGGAGGCCGGATCGGGACAGCCCCTCTCCGCGCGACCGCTCTTTTCGCCGTCTTCAACGTCTCGCCGCCCGTCCTTACTCGCTCGGCCGCGCCAGCAACACGAGGTTATGACAGAAAATGCTCAACCCCGCCGACGGAGAGCGCCTTCAGGTCCCGGTCGGCGCGGTCGAGGATCTCGGGATTCCGGTCGAGGACGGAGCTGATCCCCTTGTATTTCCTCCGGTGCGCCGCTACAATCTTCAACTCGGAAGCGCCGGACCATTCGAAGCACAGCACGGATTCGCTTTTCTGACGTATCTGGGTCCCCCTGTGTTCTGTTTGAACAAACCCAACAGGAGGATACGGATGCGTCATTTTTTATCAAGCGCCCGGACGGATTTTTCCTCCGGAAAAACGGCTTCCGCAACAGAAACTAAATAGCCTGCGTCCCTATTTGAATCAGGGGGGCTGGCGGAGGTTGAAGCGGGGTGAATCGCGCATGTTTTCGCGCCTGCCTCCTTGCGAAATCGGGCGTGTCATGGCATAATACCTCTTCCTGGCATGTCTCTCTCACGCGAGGCGCACATGATCGTCGTCGTCGATTACGGGATGGGCAACCTGCACTCGGTCGCGAAGGCGCTTGAGAAGGCGGGCGGGGCCGTGCTCGTCACCAGCAACCCCGTGGAAGTCGCGCGCGCGGAGAAGCTTGTTCTGCCCGGCGTTGGGGCGTTCGCCGACGCGAAGGCCGAACTGGTCCGCCGGGGGCTCGACGGGCCGGTCGCCGATCACGTCCGCGCGGGGAAGAAGTTTCTCGGCATCTGCCTGGGCTTGCAGCTCCTCTTCGACACGAGCTACGAGGACGGCGTCCACCCGGGCCTTGGCCTCGTGGCGGGAGAGGTTGTCAGGTTCAAAACGACCTCGCTTAAGGTCCCGCAAATCGGCTGGAACACGCTCGACGTGAAGCCCGGTATCGGGCTCTTCGCGGGCCTTTCCGCGGCGCCGAGCGTCTATTTCGTCCATAGCTACTACGTCGTCCCGAAAGATCCGTCCGTCATCGCCGCCACGACCGAATACGGCGAGACATTCGCCGGCGCCATCGCGACGAAGAACGTCTGGGCGACGCAGTTTCACCCCGAGAAGAGCCAGAGGGTGGGGTTGGCGATGCTCCGCAACTTCGTGAATTGGTAGGGTGCCCATGCTCGTCATTCCCGCCGTCGACATCAAGGGAGGCAAGTGCGTCCGCCTGCGTCAAGGCCGCGCGGAGGACGTGACCGTCTTCCGCGACGACCCCGTGGCGGCGGCGCGTCGGTGGCAGGACGAGGGGGCCGAGTACCTGCACGTGGTCGACCTCGACGGCGCATTCGAGGGCGTGCCGGCGAACATCGCCGTGGTGAAGAAGATACTCGCCGCGATGAAGATCCCCGTCGAAATTGGCGGCGGCATCCGCACGGACGCGGTGGTAGACGAACTGCTCGCCGCGGGCGCCGCGCGCGTGATCATCGGCACGAAGGCGGTGGAGTCGGTGGAGTGGGTGAGGGGGCTCGTGTCGCGTCATCCGCACCGCGTCGCCATCGGCCCCGACGTGAAGGACGGCAAGGTCGCCATCCGCGGCTGGGTGGAGAAGTCCGCGCTCACGCCCGCCGACCTCGTGAAGCTCTTCGCCGGCCTTCCCGTCGCCGCGTATATCATCACGGATGTGCGCCGCGACGGCATCCACGCCGGCCCCAACATTCCCGCGACGAAGGCCCTCGCCGCTGCGACTCCGGTCCCCGTCATCGCCTCCGGCGGCGTCTCCTCCCTCGCCGACCTCCGCGCCCTCGCCTCCGCCGGGGTGTATGCCGTCATCGTCGGCCGCGCCCTCTATGACGGCAACTTCACCCTCCCCGAAGCCATCGCCGCGGCGCGGTAGTGGTTCGTGACCATTGCGATTGTGGGTGACTCATGTAGCGCGCCCCCTTCTCGTGGGGCGCTCTTCGTGCCCGGAAGACGCTGGCCCGGACGAGAAGCATCGGCGCCCCACAAGGAGGCGCCTACACACAACGCACAATGCCGTGTCGACCCGCCTCTCTCTTCTGAGCGCCGCCGACGCCCTCTAATCCCGGCCGCCTTTGCGCGCAAGAAGAGTCGTGACGCCATCGAGCATCCCGCCCGATGCCTCGGCGCAGGACGAAGCGGAATCAGCGAACGCGTGTCTGTATCTTCCCTC
>JBBIVY010000137.1:0-9398 GCA_037439485.1 Planctomycetota bacterium
TGATCCACTCCATCGCGCTCAACGGCTCGTTTTTCAACACCCAGCGCATGGTCGGCCAATACGTCCTCAAGGCCTACTTCTTGTAACGGCAGGCCTGATGCTTGAGGTGCTGCAGGAACCGGCCCGTGCCTGATGCCGCCCGACTCACCAGTTCCTTTTCTTCACTCCTTCCGTACCTCAAGCCTTGAGCTACTCCCATCCGCTCAAGAACGCGGCATCAGGTTTTCACTTTCCCAACTTATCCCTGTTTCGGGCGCGACTCGACATTTTGTCTATTAGTTGGGGGTGTTTTCGCAAGATAGCCCCAATATATAGACTTTTTTCGCGAGGCCCTTCCCGGCCCGGTGTAGGACGGCTCCTGCCCCACAATCTGATAGGGCTGAGAATTCGAATTGCCACAGAGCGTTACCGCTATTATACACAAAACGAACGGGTCTGTCAACCTATTGAAATGGAATACTGCATCCTTTCGGGAAGGGCGAACATGAATGTCCCAGGATCGCACGAGAGCATGCCAGCCCCAAGACCTGTCGCGTTTCTCTCTGCGCGACCAGTTAGGGGATTTGACAAAGAGCAAACGCCTAGCCCAGGAATCCCGAATCCAAACTGCCCAGCATTGATAATCAGGCTGAATTATGCACTTGACAAAACGAGGGGGCCTAACTACCGTTCTCGGGGTGTCAGGTAGATTCTGTCGAAGCTCAGGGGGTGGGAAGCATGCAGAGCGATGAATCCATAAGCCAAGCCAGAGAAGCCATTGGAAGATTAGTGAACCTAGATGTGAATGCGTTGGTTAGGAGAGAGGAACTGGGAAAGGCTTTTTCATTCGAGCCAGCGACAGAGTTGTTCGTACGTTACAAGGACATAGGCCGACTGCTGTCTGACCTCCAACTGAGCGATCTCTCCGAAAGACAGTTCTCGACGGTCATCAACTGCGTCAACCAACTCAATGGGGGCCTCGATAGGGTCCGGGGATTCTCACCCCAAGAGCAAGAAGCCGCCATGGTGAAACAGAGGTTGATCAACGACCTTCAGACTTCCTTGGAACAAGTGTTGGAGAAACTATCCCCAATATTTGCTTACTTCTCTTTTGTTTCTCTATGTAAGGTGGAACCGGACGCCTTGGTGAAGAGGGCACAGGAAGGGTCGGGCCTCCTTATCGAGGAACGTTTCCGAATCTTGAGCGCGAACATAGAAAAGACTCTACAGGCAACTACGGAAGCCTTCGAGAAAAGTACAGCAGAGGGAAGGACCCAGCTACGAGGAGTTCTTGGGACTGCAAAGGCAGAAGCCGCCGCGGTCGAGGAGATGGCAAAGGAGGTGAAAGGAGTCTTGAAGGCCGCGAAAGAGGCAGGAGCCAAAGTTGGGGTTGTTAAGCACGCCACGTTGTTCAGCGAAGAGGCAAAGAAACACAGCAAGGCAGCTTACATTTGGCTCGGCTTCCTCGTCTTGTTGGCAGGGATCACGGTTTGGCTGGCCTGCCACTGGCTTGACATATGCATGCAGGACCAGGTGCCAATTACATTACCAAAAGCCCTGCAAATCATTGTTCCAAGGTTAGTCATACTCTCCATCCTTTATTGGGCGATTCTGTGGTGTGGCCGCAACTTCAAGGCCCACCGCCACAATTATGTGGTCAACAGGCACCGCTTCAATGCATTGACATCGTTTGAAACATTTGTGAATGGAGCGTCCGATGAAGCAACGAAGAACGCAGTCCTGATTCAGGCAACTCGGTCAATCTTCGCATTTCAACCCTCGGGGTTTGGGGGTAAGGAACCCGACCTCGCTCCCGGCGGGGCGCAGATAGTGGAGATCGTTAAGTCTGCGGCAGAACCGGCGAAGAAGGGGGCCCAAACATGACAGGGACGGCCCCGAAACCTTGTGTTTGTCCTGATGCCTTTCGACCATGCTTTTGACGACAGCGCCGCATTCTCATTCCAATCAACCCATTCGATTCCCCGGCCCAAGGGCCAGAAACGCTCGGGGTTGAGTCCGAGTGCCGCCGTCACGAGTCCGGTGGGCTGATCAAGCGCCGCTCCATCGCCTCCCCCGACTTGGCTTTTCCTGTTGACCCGCAGGCGCTTATGACGATATTGTAACTGAGCGCCTGAGCGGATGGATTCTGTACCTGCACGGAGGGGTCGCATGAAACTGGTCATACAGATCCCGTGCCTCAACGAGGAGGAGACCCTGCCGGTGACGCTTCGGGAACTGCCGAAGCGCATCGAGGGGGTCGATGAAATCGCCGTCCTTGTCATCGATGACGGCTCCACGGATCGCACCGCCGAGGTGGCGAAGGAGGCGGGGGCTCGGGTGATCTCCTTCACGGCGAACCAGGGCCTCTCTCGCGCCTTCGCGGCGGGGATGGACGAGGCGCTGAAGATGGGCGCGGATATCATCGTCAACACGGACGCGGACAACCAATACCAGGGCGCGTCGATCCCCGACCTTGTCAAACCCATCCTCGAAGGCCGCGCCGACATGGTCATCGGCAACCGGCAGGTCGAGACGCTCCGGCATTTCTCCTGGCTCAAGAAGCGCCTGCAGAAGCTCGGCTCCGCGGTCGTGCGCAAGGTTTCGGGCACCAGGGTGCCGGACGCGACGAGCGGGTTCCGCGCCTTCAGCCGCGAGGCGGCGCTCAGGCTCAACATCGTGTCGCCGTTCAGCTATACGCTGGAGACGATTATCCAGGCGGGCAAGAAGGGCCTGGCGGTGACGCACGTGCCCGTCGGCACCAACCGCGTCGAGCGGCCGTCGAGGCTCTTCCGCTCCAACTGGAGCTTCATCAAGAACCAGACCGCGACCATCCTGCGCATCTACGTCATGTACGAGCCGCTGCGGACCTTCGCGTGGCTGAGCGCGGTGTCGTTCTTCGCGGCGTTCGCGCTGGGTGTGCGGTTCATCGTCTACTACATCACCTCGCCCGTGGGCAGCGCGGGCGCCGGGCACGTGCAGTCGGTGATCGTTATGGCCGTGCTGGCGATGCTCAGCTTCCTCCTGATGGTGCTCGGGGTCCTGGCCGACCTCATCTATAACTCCCGGCGGCTCACCGAGGACACGCTCTATCGCATTCGGCGGGAGGAACTGGCGGGTCGGGGCCGCCCGCCTCAATGACGAAGGACGAATCAAGCTCGAATGCCGAAGTCCGATCCGCGGTTCGGCGCTTTCTTCTCGTTGCCGTTCCGGTCCCTTCTTCTACCTCTCCCTCTTAGGGAGAGGGCAGGGTGAGGGTGGGGACTTCCGAGTGCGGGGGCGCCTCGTTGCGCTTGTGAGTCTTTACCCTCACCCTACCCTCCCCCTGGAAGGGGGAGGTGAAAGAAGAGGAAGGGAGAGGGAACAAAAGAGAAGAGCGGTAGAACGGAGCCGCGCATGAAGGTCACGATGCTGGGGACCTTTCCGCCGATCAAGGGCATCAGCGAATACTGCATCCAGCTCGCGGGCGCCCTCGCGCGCCGGGTCGACGTCGATTTCGTTTCCTTCTCGCACATCTATCCCGAGGCCCTCTATCCGGGCGGCACCAAGGAGCTGAACGACCCGCTGGCGATTTCGACGGAGCCGCGCCTTGCCGTGCGCCGGCCGCTCCAGTGGTTCAACCCGTTCGGCTGGGCCTGGACCGGCCTGCGCTTTCCGGGCGACGTGCTTCACGTCAACTGGTGGACCTGGTTCCTCTCGCCCGTCGAAATCAGCATGATGCTCGGCGCGAAGCTCCGCCGAAGGCCCGTGGTGATGACGGTGCATAACGTCCTCGGCCACGAGACGGGCCTCCTCGACCGCATCCTCACGCGAGTGGCGTTCAAGTTCCCGAATCGGTTCATCGTCCACACCGAGGAGAACCGCCGGCAGCTCGATGCGTATTTCAAGATTCCCCGCGAGCGCATCGCGGTGGTGCCTTACGGCCCGCTGACGTTCTACGACGACGTCCCGGTCACGCGCGCCGAGGCCCGCGCGAAGCTGGGGATCGCCGAGGGCGAGAAGGTCGCGCTCTCCTTCGGCTTCATCCGCGACTACAAGGGGCTCGACGTGCTGCTGCGCGCGTTCCGGCGCGTCGCCGACGAGCTTCCCGACGCTCGGCTCGTCGTCGCGGGGACGTGCTGGAAGGGGGAATCGGGCTGGCGGAAGTACCAGTATCTCATCGATGAGTTGAAGCTCGGCGAGCGCGTGACGCTGAAGATCGGGTATGTGCCGAGTTCGACGGTGAAGGTGTATTTCCGCGCGGCGGACCTGCTGGCGCTGCCCTACCTGCACTTCGAGGCGCAGAGCGGGCCGGGGAACATCGCGTTGGCGTTCGGCACGCCGATTGTCGCGACGAGGACGGGGGGATTGCCCTCGCTCGTGCGCGACGAACGCGCGATCGTGCCGCCGGGCGATGTCGAGGCGCTGGCGCGGGCGCTGGCGGAATGCCTCAAGGACCCGGCGCGCCTGGCGCGGATGTCCGAGGACTCGCGCGCGCTGGCCGGGGAATACTCGTGGGACCGCATCTCCGAGCGCACCGTCGCGCTTTACCGGGAGCTTGTTGCTTAGGGATGGTTCATCGCTGTTTCATTTCTCTCCTCCTTCAGGAGGGGTCTACTGTTTCCCCCTTTGGGGGAAGAGGGCAGGGTGCGGGGGCAGTGGAAGTGCGAGAAACTTCCCCCTCACCTTTAATCCTCTCCCCCTGGAGGGGGAGAGGTAGAAGAAGAGACCAGGATTTCCAGGCATGGCCGACCTCCCTTCCGACCTCCGCGTGCTCCACGTGGGCAAGTACTTCTGGCTCCGTCGCGGCGGCGTCGAGAACGCAGTCTATCACCTCTGCTGCAGGCTCAAGGACCACGTCGATCTGCGCGTCTTGGTGAGCAATACGGGGCCGGAACTCGTGCGCGAGGTCTACGACGGCATTCGCGTCACGCGGCTGCCTCTCGCGCGGGTCATCGCGGGGATGCCGATCTCGCCGGGGCTCATCCGCGAGCTGGCGCGCGCCGAGGCGGACATCATTCACTTCCACATCCCGAACCCGATGGCCGAGTTGGCCTGTCTCCTGGCGCGGCCGCGCGGGGCTGTGATTTCGCTCTATCACCACGACGTGCAGCCGCTGAAGGTGTTGTGGCCGGCCTATCGGATGGTCGATCGGGCCTTCCTCGCGCGCAACCGGCGGATCATCGCCACCGCTCCGCAGAACATCGAGTTCTCCCCCGTGCTCCGGGCGTTCCGGGACCGCGCGCGCGTGATCCCGCTCGCCATCGAGCCGGCGGACTTCGCCCGCACGCCCGAGCGCGTTCGGCGCGCCGCCGAGCTTCGCGCCGAGTGGGGGGGCGGCCCCATCATCTTCTTCGTCGGCCGCCACGTCTGGAGCAAAGGCATCCACGTCCTCATCCGCGCCATGAAGCAGGTGGACGCGCAACTGGTCGTCGGGGGCGACGGTCCTCGAACCGAGTGGCTGAGGCGCTTCGCCGCCGAGAGCGCCGTCGCGTCGCGTGTGCGATTCATCGGGAACGTCCGGGGGGACGAACTCGCCGCGCATTACATGGCGTCGGACATCTTCTGCCTTCCCTCCGTCAGCCGACTCGAGGCCTTCGGGATCGTCCAGCTCGAAGCCATGGCCTGCGAGGTGCCCGTCGTCAGCACGCGGCTGACCACGGGCGTCGTCTACGCCAACCTGGACGGGGTGAGCGGCCTGACCGCGGAGCCGAACGATTCGGGCGCCCTTGCCGCGGCGCTGCGTCGGCTGGTCGGCGACGAAGAGCTTCGCCGGAGGCTCGGGGCTCAGGCGCGCGAACGCGTGATGCGCGAGTTCACCTACGACGTCACCGCGCAAAAGACGCTCGACCTCTATGCCGAGGTCGCCGCCGAGAGGGGGCTTACGGGCCCGCGCGCGAAGGCCGCCGTCCCGGCCGCGAGGGCCGAGGCGGCGCCGAAGAGCGCGGGAGAATCGCCCCTCGTCGTCACGGTCGTCCTCAACTGGAACGGCCTGGCGCTGTCGCGGGAGTGCCTGGCATCGCTCCGGCAGGTGCGATATCCGAGGCACCGCGTGCTGCTGGTGGACAACGGCTCGCGCGATGGTTCCGTGCTGGCGCTCAGGGCGGAGTTTCCCGAGGCGGAGTTCATCGAGAACCCGGTCAACCTGGGTTTTGCCGAGGGGAATAACGTCGGCATCCGCCGGGCGCTCGCGACGGGCGCGGACTGGGTGCTCGTCCTCAACAACGACACGACGGTCGACCCCGGCTTTCTCGCCCGGCTCGTCGAGAGCGCCGCGGCCGATCCGTCCATCGGCGTCATCGGGCCGAAGATCGATCTCTATTACGACCCGTCCCGGCTCTCCTTCGCGGGGGGACGGGTGTCGCTCTCGTGGGGATTTACCTGGCACGTCGGGAACGGGCACAAGGACTCCGCGGAGTTCGGCGGCGTCCTCGGCGAGGACTACCAGACGGGCGCGGCGCTGATGATCTCCCGCGCGTGCCTGGAGAGGGTCGGGGCGTTCGACCCGAGCTACGTCTCCTATTTCGAGGACACGGACCTGTGCCTCCGCGCGCGCGCGGCGGGGTTCCGCGTCGTCTGCGACCGCGACGCCGTCATCCGGCACAAGGTCAGCGCGAGCACCGGCGGCGGATTGACGCCGCGCAAGGCGTATCGTAAAATCATCAGCGGCGGGCGCTTCTTCCGTCGCTGGTCGGGCCGCGCGCGATACTACACGACCGTCGCCGCGTTCAACGGAGGCTATGCCCTGGCGACCGCCGTCGCCCTGTGCGCCGTCGGACGGTTCTCCGTCGCCGGCGCCATCGTCCGCGGTTTCGCGGACCTCCTTCGCGGCCGCGACCGCGACCGGGTCCGTCCGTCGCACTAGCCCGGAGCCCTCATGCGCATCGCGATGGTGGCGAGTTGGTATCCGTATGGCGGCGCCGAACAGGTCCCCATGTCGCTGGTCGAGGGGATGGAGGCGCGGCACGAGATGTACTTCATCACCTCCGGCGACCGGGACGCGGAGTTGAAGGAGGGCGGCCACGCGCGGGTGCTGCTGGCCGGCGCGAAGCGGGCGAGGTTCTGGCGCCATTACGCCAACCCGGCGCTCGTCCGCAAGCTGAGATCGACGCTCGCGCGCATCCGGCCCGACGTCGTGCATTTCCACTCCATCCACAACCGCACCTTCTCGGCGTCGTCGCTGATGACGTCTCGCGATTATCCCACGGTCTGGTCGCTGCACGATTTCTGGAGCGTCTGCGTCTGGAGCAAGCCCCGGCCGCCGGAGTGCGACGGGATGCTCCGCGGCTGCCGGTGGTGCAGGCACATGCCGGGGCTCTCCGTCATCAACCGGGTCATCAAGGAGCGTTACTGGAAGCGCGCGGATCTCCACCTCATCCTGTGCAACGAGTGGATGCGCGGGTATCTCGCCGCGAGTGCCATGGGCCGGAAGCCCATCCACGTCGTCCCCAACGGCGTCGACCCGTCCCGCTTCGACCGCGCCGACCGGGCGAGGGTGCGCGCGTCGCTCGGCATTCCCGCCGGCGCGCCCGTCGTGCTCTTCGCCGGAAACATGCTCCTGCCTCAGAAGGGGCATCGGGAACTCCTGCACGTCGCCCGCCGGATGGCCGACCGCGCGGGAGACCCGTGGTTCGTCTTTGTCGGTCATCACCGGCACGGGGAAGAATCCACCGGGCACCCGCGCATCGTCGTCACCGGCCCCGCGAAGCCCGACGAGATGCCTGACTGGTTCGCCGCGGCGGACGTCTTCGCCTTCCCCAGCCACGTCGAGTTCTCCCCGCTGGTCATCCTTGAAGCGATGGCCTCGGGGCTGCCGCAGGTGACCTGCAACGTCGGCGGCACGCCCGAGCAGGTGGAGGAGGGCCGCACGGGGTTCCTCATCAATAAGGGCGACGAGGCCGCGCTCGAATCAAGGATCGCGATGCTCCTCGACGACGAGGCGCTCCGCCGGTCGATGGGCCGCGCCGCGAGGGAGCGCGTGAAGCAGCTCTTCACCCTCGACCGCCAGGTCCGGCGGACGGAGGAGATCTACGCGGAGGTCGTCGCCCGGAGGCGCGGGTCGGCGTCCGTGGCGGTCCCGGCCTTGGCCGGAGCCGGGCCGGAGGGCGAGGCGAAGCGACGGCTCCGCATTGTTGCCGTGGCGCCGCGGTATCCCTGGGGCGGCGCCGAACAGGTGGCGATGGACCTGGTCGAGGGGATGTCGTCGCGTCATGACGTGACGCTCATCACCGCGGGGGACGAGGACCGGGACTTCGCCGAGGCCGGCCATCGGCGGATCGTCCTCGGCGGACCGCGGCGGGCGATGTTCTGGCACCATTTCTGGAACCGCCGGCTTGTGGGGAAGCTCCGCGAGCGGATTGAGGAGATCGCCCCGGACGTCGTCCACCTCCACAATCTGAGCGGGCGGACGTTCTCCGTCTCGTCGCTGCTTCTCTCTCGCGAGCGCCCCACGGTCTGGTCGCTTCACGACGTGTGGAGCCTGGGCGCGTACAGCGTCCCGCATCGCGGCGGCGGGAAACTCGTCAACGGCATAAGCCGCGCGCTCAAGGAGCGCATCTACCGGAAGGCGGACCTGCATGTCATCGTCCCGTGCGAGTGGCTGAAGCGGCGGCTTGAAGGAAGCGCCCTGGCGTCGATGAGCGTCCACGTGATTCCCAACGGCGTTGTGATCGGGCGTTTCGCGGCGGCGAGGGGCGAGCGGGTGAGAGGTCGCCTCGGCATCGCTCCCGAAGACCGGGTCGTGCTCTTCGTCGGGGGAATGCTCGACAACGTGAAGGGCTGGGAAGACCTGCTTCGCCTCGCGCGGCCGATGGTGAAGGAGGACGCGTCGCTCCGGTTCCTCTTCGTCGGCCGGTGCAAGGGGGCGCCCCCGGCCCAGGAGCGGATACTCTTTGCCGGCGAGGCGCCCGCGCGCGAGATGCCCGACTACTACGCCGCGGCGGACGTCTTCGCCTATCCGACCCACGCGGATATCCTGCCGGGCGTCGTGCTGGAGGCGATGGCGTCGGGATTGCCGGTGGTGGCGCACGACGTCGGGGGGATTCCGGAGGCGGTCGCCGAGGGCGAGACGGGATTCGTCGTTGCCCGGGACGACGCCGCCGCGTTCGAGCAGCGCCTTCGATCTCTCCTCGACGACGAGACGCTCCGCCGGTCGATGGGCCGCGCCGCGCGCGAGCGCGTCGAACAGCTCTTCACCCTCGACCGGCAGGTCGCCGCCACCGAGGCGGTCTATGAGGCCGTGATCCGCGAACGGCGCGAGATGTAGCATCCCGACTTGTCGGGACCTGTGAAAGGGAATCACCGGCAAGTCTGTAGCACAGGCATTCCTGCCTGTGAAAAAGAATCACCGGCAGGAATGCCGGTGCCACATCAATGCCGGTGCCACAACACGGAAGGGACGGGCCTGATGCCTTCGGCGCCGCGAGTGCTCATCCTGCTCATGC
>JBBIVY010000138.1:0-9067 GCA_037439485.1 Planctomycetota bacterium
CGGCGGAAAGTCCGCGTCCTTCACGGCGGGCTTATCCTGCGCGAAGAGGGCGACGCAGGCGAGCAATCCAATCACCGCCGAAAGTCCGAGCCAACGGGCGTTCATGGTTTCCACCTCGCGCGCTTGCGCGATGCGCTCTCTTCTATCCGCTTGATGGCTTCTTCGAGCGGGATAGCTTTGGCTTTATGCGCCTTCTTCCGATAGGCGCGAAGCCAGCGGAGGTCCGCCGCGTCCTCAGCCCGATCGATTTCTTCCGGAGTCATCCTCTTCTTTCGCATGGTCTGACCCTCCCGGCGCAATTCTATCTTCGAGTTGCCCGCCGTCAATGGCCCGCGCCGAGCCTATTCATCGGCGGGAGCTTCACCCTCACCCCAACCCTCCCCCTTGAGGGGGAGGGGGCTCAATCGATGCGCAGCTTCGGGTCGAGGGCGTCGCGCAGTGAATCGCCGACGAGGTTGAAGGCGATGACGGTGAGCGCAATGGCGCTGGCGGGAAACACCGACTGCCACCAGTGGGCCTGGATGTCGTCGTAGGAGAGATTGACCATGAGGCCCCAGGAGTTGCCGTCGCCGGAGGCGCCGAGGCCGAGGAAACTGAGGCTCGTCTCGGCGAGGATCATCGTGCCGAGGCGCATCGTGAAGACGACGATGAGCAGGCTCATGCAATTGGGCAGGATATGCCGCAGGATCAGCCGCGCGTGCGTCGCCCCGAGGACGCGGCCGGCCGTGACGAACTCGCGGCCCTTCAGCGAGAGCACCTGCGCGCGCACGAGCTGCGCCACCGGCGCCCAGCTCACGAGCGCCAGCGACAGGAGCACCCCCGCAAGCCCGCCGCCCCTCGCGCCGAACGCGACGGCGAGGATGAGGATCAGCAGGAGCCCCGGAAACGCGAGCATGATGTCGATGACCCGCGCGACGACGAGGTCGGTCCATCCGCCCGCGTAGCCGGCGAGGACGCCGAGCGACATGCCGATGGCGACCGTGAGGAGGCTGGCCCCGAGGCAGATGGTAAGCGACAGGCGCGAGCCCATGATGAGCCGCGACAGCACGTCCACGCCGACGTGGTCCGTGCCGAGCCAGTGCGCGCGGCTTGGGGCCTTTGAGAACTCGTCGAGACGCCCCGTCTCCGTATTGTACGGCGCCAGCACCGGCGCAAAGAGCGCCGTCAAAATCAGCACGGCGGCGAGCGCCGCGCCGAGGATGCCGAGGGGCTGGCGGAAATAGCGCCGGGTGGCGTTCATTTGCCCTCCTCGAACCGGACGCGCGGATCGGCGAGGGCATAGGACAAATCAATCGCGAGATTGACGATCACGAATATCGCCGCCCAGAGGAGCGTGACGGCCATGACGGCGTCGTACCAGCGATAGAGGACGGCGTCGACGGCGAAGCGGCCGACGCCGTTGACGGAGAAGATGGTCTCGGTGATCATGGCGCCGCCGAGGAGGTTGCCGAGGTCGCCGCCGATGATGGTGACGAGGGGCACCGCGATGTTGCGGAGGACATGTCGCATCATGACGGCCCACTCGGAGAGGCCCTTGGCGCGCGCGGTGACGACATAATTCTGCGACAGTTCGTCGAGCACGGCCGAGCGCGTCACCCGGGCGATGAACGCCGCGGGGCGCAGACCGAGGGTGATCATCGGCAGCAGGAACGCCGACGCACTCATCCCGCCCGACGCCGCGGCGGGCAGCCAGCCGAGAAGGCACGAAAAGACGAGGATCAGCACGACGCCGAACCAGAAGACGGGCGTGGAGATGAGGGCGAAGGTGAAAAAGCGGATGACGAGGTCCGTGGCCGAATTGCGCCGGCGCGCGGAGATAATGCCGGAGGCGACGCCGATGATCGTAGCGAGGACCATCGCGCCGACGGCGAGGATGATCGTGTTCGGGAGGCGCCTGGCGATCTCGCGCCCGACCGAACGGCCGGAGCCGGCGATGACGCCCAGGTCGCCGTGCGCGAGGCGCGCGAAGTAGGAGACGAACTGCGACGCCAGCGGCCGGTCGACCCCCAGTTCGTGCGCCAGGCGCTCCCGCTGCTCGGGCGTGCCTCCCCGCTCGCCGAGGATTTCATCCACCGGACTCCCCGACAGCCTCAGCAGAAAGAACGTCAGCACCAGCACCGCGAGAATGGTGGGGACAACCAGCGCCAGACGTTTCAGGAGATAGTTCAGCATCGCTCAGAACTTCTCGCCGAAGAGGAACGCCCGGGCGAACTTGGCGGTGACGCGCTGGTCGGAGAAGATCATCGGCAACATCATCTGAAGGTTGACGTTGGGCATGGCGAGGTACTTCTCCAGACGCGGCCGCCAGGCGGCGTCATACCCGGAAAGCTCCGCCGCGGGGTCGGAGGAGGAGAGCGCCTTGAGGGCGACCGCCGCGGCGATCTTCGCGCTGATCATGCCGGGGTAGATGCCTTCGCCGCTGGCGGAGGAGACGAAGCCGCCCGCGTCGCCGATGAGGAGCGCGCGCTTCGAGACGAGGGACTTCGCCTTGAGCGCGACGCCGGCGGGGTCGAAGCCGCCCGCGAGTGCGGACGATTTTTTGCCGGGCGGCAGAAGCCCGATGCGCTGGGCGTCCGACAGGAACTCCTTGAACCTCACGCGGGCCTTCTCGCCGGAGAGTCCCTTGCCGCCGAGGCCGAGGGAGACGGAGGACTTCTTCGGGAACGCCCACGCGTAGCCGGCGAGGAAATTGTAGGCGATGGCCACGTGAATCGCGCGGTCGGCGCCGTAAAGCTCCGTCACCTGCGATTCGCCCAGCTCGAACGCCTCGTTGACGCAGCCGATCATGTCGGCGGGGCCGATCTCCTGCATGAGTCCGAGCGACCGCGCGACGAATGAGTTCGCCCCGTCGGCGCCGATGAGGAGTTTCGCGGAGAGCGCCTTGCCCGAACTCGTCTTCACCGTCACGCTCGAATCGCTCTCGGCAATCTCGACGACGCCTTCGCCGAAGAGCGTTTCCGCCCCCGCCTCGCGCGCCAGTTCGACGAGCGCCGCGTCGAACGCCGGGCGTTTCACCTGAAACCCCACCGGCTCCGCATCGGCCCACGCCGCGGTCGCCTCGAGGTCGGGCGAATGGAAGACGAGCCCCTTGAACGAGCACTCGAAAACGGTACCTGGTACCATTTTCTCCAGCTCGGGAAATTCCTTGAGCGCGTTCGCGCTCACCCACCCGGCGCAGCATTTGTCGCGCGGGAAGCCCTCGCGATCGACGAGCCGCACGGCGGTCCCGGCTTTCGCCAGCAATCTCGCCGCGGTGGCGCCGGCGGGACCGGCGCCGATGATGAGGACGTCAGGGTTGCTCATGGGCTCTCATTTCGGCGGATGGTTCTTCATGGCTTCATAGAGCGCCTGCTGGAGCTTCGTCATCTCGGTGACGAGCTGGGTGATCTTCTCCGTCGACTTGCGGACCTCCTCCTTGTCGGCCCCGGGCGAGCGCGCGAGGGCATTGAGCGTGGCGGAGGCGCCGGCGAGCGAGCGGGCGCCGTCGGCGAAGGCCATCGACGCGTCGTAGATGTTCTGCGTGTAGGCGTCGGCCTCGATATTGCGGCTGAGGAGCTTCCACGGGTTCCGCCGCACGTCCTCCATCGCGAGGTTCAGCCGGCCCGAAGCTTGGCGCAACTGCTCGATGATCTGGTCGATGCTCGGGCGGTTCGCCACGACGATCTCGCGGACGTTGCCCGTGGTCGCCTTGATGTCGTCCGCCGCCGCGTCCACCTTGGGGCCGACGGAGGCCAGGGTCGACTTCACCGTGCGCGACGCCGACTCGACATTGGTGGAAGCGTTGTCGATCTTGTCGACGATGGTGGAGAACTTCGGCAGCAGGTCCTCGATCTTCGCCTTGGCCTCATCGACGGCCTTCTTTGCGGACACGATGGCGTCGTTGGCGGTGACCATGAACGCCTGGGCGTCTGTCTTGAGCTTGCCGGTCGCCTCCTCGGCGTTTCCGATGGTGCGGTCGGCCTTGGCGATGATGTCGTCCACCTTGCCGGTGTTGCGCGTCACCAGCTCGCGGACGTCGCCGGTGACCTTCTTCACGTCCTCCGACGCGACCTTGATGTTGTCGAGGGCGTTGCCCACCTTGCCGAGCTGGCCGCGGAACTGGACGATGACCGCCTTCGCCTCGTCGGCCACCTCGTTGAACGAGGCATAGTGCGCGCCGGCGAGCGGCTCCGACGGCGAGGTGACGAGCGCCGGCGGAGCGACCTCCTCGGCCGAGCGGCGCTTCCACGGCAGGATATCGAGCGCGACGCTGCCGGTGAACCCGCGGCTGACGCGCGGACGGTCGCCGCTCGTGAGGGGCGTGCGGGCGTCGACGACGATGGTGACGAGGACGCGGGTCTCGACGGAATCGACGGTGGTGACATTGTCGACGTGCTGGTAGCGGATGTCGGAGACGCGGCCGCACTTGATGCCGGCGTAGAGGACGTCGTCCTCGGGCTTGAGGCCCTCGACGCGGTCGAAGGCGAGATAGTGGGTCTTGCGCGCGGCGAAGAAGGTGCTGAAGTCCGCGATAACGTAGATAGAGACGCACAGCAGGATGAAGCCTGCGACGATGAGCGCGCCGGCCATCACCTCGTTCTTGGTGTGCTGAGACATGAGCGGCCCTCCTCAAGCGGTTCGGTCGCGGCGGGCTTCTGCGGCTTCACCCCTCTCCTCCTCCAGGGGGAGAGGGTAGGGTGCGGGGGCCATCGGCGCGGCGAAAACGGCCCCCTCGCCTCTAATCCTCTCCCCCGGAAGGGGGAGAGGTAGAAACAACGGCGGCTACTCCCCCATCAGGTCGCGCGCGAAATCGGTCTTGGACATCCTGAGCGGGATCGGCCCGTCGGGCGCGCCCGTGATGAACTGCTGGACGACCGGGTCGGCGCTGCCGCGGATCTCGGCGACGGTGCCGCCCGCGACGAAGCGCCCCTGGTGCAGCATGAAGATCCGGTCGGCGATCTTGAACGCCGACGGCATGTCGTGCGTGACGACGACGCTCGTGACCCCCAGCTTGCGCGAGAGGTCCATGATGAGCATGTCGATGACGCCCGCGTAGATCGGGTCCAGGCCCGCGGTCGGCTCGTCGTAGAAGATGATCTCCGGGTCGAGCGCGATGGCGCGGGCGAGGCCGACGCGCTTCTTCATGCCGCCCGAGAGCTGCTCCGGCATCAACTCGCCGAAGTCGCGCAGGCCGACGAGTTCCAGCTTCATCTTCACCATGATGTCGATGATGTCCGCGGCCAGGTCCGTGTGCTCGCGCATCGGCAGCGCGACGTTGTCGCCGACGGTCATGGAGTTATAGAGCGCGCCCGACTGGAAGAGGATCCCGAAGCGCAATCGCAGCTTGTCGAGGTCCTTCTCCGCGGCCTCGCTCAGGTCGTGGCCGAAGAGGAACACCTTGCCCCGCGACGGGCGGTAGGCCCCGACCATGAGCCGCAGCAGCGTGCTCTTGCCGCAGCCGGAGCCGCCGATGATGACGGCGGTCTCGCCTGGGAAGACCTCCAGGCTCACGTCCTCGAGCACGGCGCGGCCGTCGAAGTCCAGCCCCGCGTGCTCGACGCGGATGACGGGCTGGTTGCCCCGGAACGACGCGGCGTGGGTCATGAACGGCTCGGCCATCAGAGCACCATGTAGAAGAGCCACGAGAAGAAGAGGTCCGTGGCGATGACCGCAACGATCCCGTAGACGACCGCCCGCGTCGTGGCGCGGCCGACGCCCTCGGCACCGCCCTCCACGCGCAGGCCTTCGTGGCACCCGATGAGCGCGATGAGCCCGCCGAACGCCATGCTCTTGATGAGGCCCGTGACGAGGTCCTGCATCTTGAGGTACATGACCGTGTCCGCATAATAGGTCTGCGGCGACATCCGCAGCGCCGTCACCGAGACCGCGAACCCGCCGAGGATGCCGACGATGTTGGCGATGACGGTGAGGAAGAGGAGCATGAAGATGCAGGCCATGACGCGCGGCATGACGAGGACGCGCAGCGGGTTCAGGGCGTTCGTCTCGAGGGCGAGGATCTCCTCGCCGACGTTCATGGTGCCGATCTCGGCGGCGATGGAGGCGCCCGCGAAGCCGGTCATGACGATGGCGGTGATGAGCGGCCCCAGCTCGCGGAGCATCGCGACGGCGACCGTGTCGGCGACGAGCTGCTGCGCCCCGAAATCGCGCAAGACGTAGCCGATCTGGAAAGCGAGGATCATGCCGACGAAGAAGAGGACGATGGTGACGATGGGGAGGCTTCGCACGCCGACGCGGACGCGCTGCGCCCAGACGGCCTCGCGGGCGCTCCGGCGGGTGCCCTTCAGCCGCAGCACAAGCCGGGCGTAAAACCAGAGCGACGCAGAGAAGAGCCGGCCCAGAGCGCCCACGTAGCGGAGGAGGTCCTTCCCCGCCCCGCCGATGCCGCCGAGGACGTCTCTGACGCCGCTTTCGGCCATGCCGCTCGCCCTCAATCCATCTTCGTGTCCCGGCGTATATCGAACACCTGCGTCAGGTGCGCCAGCTCGAACACCGGGTAGATGTCGTCGTTCACCCCCACCAGCAGGAACTTCCCCTGGTAGTGGTGGACGTTCTTCAGGCACTCGATGAGCGTCGCGATCGCCGAGGAGTCGACATAGGTCGCCTGCTCGAGCGACACGACGAGCTTCGGCGTCTTCGCCTTCGTCAGCGCCACGAGCACCGCGCGAAGCTCCGGCGACGACCGCATGTCCACGTCGCCCTTCAGCTTCACGATCACGGCGCCTTCGCGCTCTTCGCGGGTGATTTCCATCGGCGGCATCCCTCCATGTCGTCGAGTCTTGCTGCTTCTCCCTCTCAGGGGGAGGGTGGAAGGGGATTGTCCCGCGATCCGGGACTGTCCCCTTCCGATTCGCGGGGGGCGAGCCCTTACCCTCACCCTGCCCTCTCCCGGAGGGAGAGGGGGAGAAACCGCACGAACGTCGTCGTCAACCGCTCGCCGCGCCGCGGAGCTTGACCATGCGCAGCTCCGTGATCTCGCCGCGGACGGGATCGTAGACGACTTCGTCCATGATCTTGCGGATGAAGTGGACCCCGAGCCCGCCGGGACGCACATCGTCAAGGTCGCGTGGGCGGATGGCCGCCGGGTCCACCTTGCGGCCCCAGTCGCGCAGCGTCACCTCGATGCCCGGGGATGGATTCGGGGACAGTCCCGCTGTCTGGGACTGTCCCCTCTTCTCGCCGGCTGCGTGAATCATAATGCGAATCTCGATGCGCTTCGTCGTGTCGCCCAGATACGCGTGCCGGATGACGTTCGTGCATGCCTCGTCCACGGCCAGGCAGACGCCGTTGGCGTCGGTCTTGTCGAACCCCGCCGCCTGCGCCGACGCGCACGCGAGGGCCCGCACGGCCTTCAGGTGCTTCGGGTCGCTCGTGATGGTGAGCACGACCTCGCGGCTCTCGCTCACGGCGCGCCTCCCATCATTCCGCCTCGCACAGCAGGACGGGACGCATCCACACGGCGGAAGCATCCCTACCGGGAGCGTCCCTACCGTCCGTGCGTCTTCCACCACTCGCGCCATTTCGCCACGGCGGCGCGACGCGTCGTCTCGTCGTCCCAGGCCACGTAGCCGAAGTCCTCGCCCGTCATGCGGCGGAGCGAGTCGACGGCCGCCATGCGCACGGCGACGTCGTCGTCCTCGAGGCGCGGGATGATCTTCGGGATGCCGGGTTGTCCTTCGCGCTCGGCCCGGAGCACGCCCTCCTGGCGCTCGACCCCGGCGGAGGAGTTGAGAAGCTGGTCCCCGGTCATCGCTTTCTGACCGAAGCACCCGGCCGCAACAAGGAGCATGACGGCGGCGCACCAGCGGAGTCTCAAGTCGGTCACCCCCCATTGGCGGAAACGCCCGCATCCGTGATGCTAAGCCCGCCGCACAAGCCGGTCAAGCGAAAACTCGGTTTCAAGAGCTATGGCAGGAACGCCTCCGCCGTGATATAATGTCCCCCGGCGCATCGTTTCGGGAAATCCGTCATCTCAAAGGAGCCTGTCATGAAAGTCGGAGTCGTCGGCCTGGGCGGCATGGGATTGCACCACGCGCTGGACATCGCGAAGTTCGAGTTCGTCAAGGAGGTGGTCGGGGTCGATATGAAGGAGGACGCAAGGAAGCGGGCGGAAGCAAAGGGAATCCGCGCCGTCGCAAGCGTCGACAACCTCCTCGCCGAGAAGCCCTTCGCCGTGTTCGTCGTCACGCACCCGTCCGCGCACGCCCAGGTCATCCGGCAGTGCTTCGACGCGAACATCCCGGTCTTCACCGAGAAGCCGATCACCGTGAACGCCGCCGAGAGCCGCGCGCTCGTGGCCCTCGCCGAGAAGAAGAAGCTCAACTTCCAGGTCGGCTTCGAGATCCGCTACAACGGCTCGTTCGTCTGCATGAAGGAGGTCATCGACAGCGGCCTCATCGGCAAGCCGCTCCTGATGAGCCTCGTGCAGCTTTCGGGCGCCCACTCGGGCGGGTTCCGCCGCTCCATCCACGGCGGCATCTTCTACGAGAAGCTCTGCCACCAGGTGGACATCTTCCGCTGCGTGCTGGGGGAGCCGTCGCGGGTCATCGCGATCGCGGGGCCGCAGCTTCTCAAGCAGTACGAGGTGGCGGACAACCTCGTCGCCTGCCTCGATTTCCCCGACGGCCGGCAGGGGCACATCACGTTCATGGTCAGCCGCGCCGCGCAGATCGGCGGAACCGACGACCACGGCGACCGCGGGCACTTCTACCAGTTCACCATCTCCTGCGAGACGGGCTCCGTGACCTACGACCCGTGGACGGAGAAGGTGGAGGTGGTGCGCTATAACCACCGCGCGGACCAGAAGTCCGAACTGGTCGAAAGCTTCCGCCCGCTCGAACGCAGCGGCAAGGGCGAATACAACATCATCGACCAGGACCGCGACTTCCTCCTCCGCACCCGCGACGGCAAAGCGCCTCAGTTCCCCGCCTCCGACGCCCAACTCTCCATGGAATGGGTCGAGCGCGCCGAACGGTCTCTGCGCGAGCACGGACGCTGGGTCACGAAGGACGAGGCGGTGTGACCCTCTTTCTTCTATCCCCTCCCCCTCCGGGGGAGGGTCAGGGTGAGG
>JBBIVY010000139.1:0-8645 GCA_037439485.1 Planctomycetota bacterium
GGTCCGGGTTTCTTGGCCTTGCTTGGCTTGGTGGCTTATGTGGCTTATGTGGCACACCCGCCCTCGGGTGTGATTGCTGCTTCTTCCTCTCTCCAATCCTCTGGCCCTGCAGGAAGCAGGAGAAGAAGAAACTAAGGCCACACCCGAGGGCGGGCGTGCCACATAAGAAACAAGCCTAAGAAACAAGCCAGGCTCAGAACCTGATCGCCTCGCGGACCTTGCGCATCGTCTCCTTCGCGACGGCGGAGGCTTGTTCGCGGCCCTTTTCGAGGACGGCGTCGATCTTGGCCGGGTCGCCTGCAAGCTCCGCCCGGCGGGCTCGGATCGGATCGAGGAAGCGGTTGAGCGCCTCGGCGAGCGTCCGCTTGCAGTCGGTGCAACCCCACTTCGAGTTGCGGCACTTGTCCTGCACTTCCGCGCTCATCTCAGGCGCAAACACGTCGTAATACGAGCAGACGTTGCATTCTTCCGGGTGGCCCGGGTCCGCCAGGCGGATGCGCTTCGGGTCGGTGATCATCGTCAGCGTCTTCTTCTTCACCGTCTCCGCGTCGTCGGCGAGGGCGATGAAGTTCCCGTACGACTTGCTCATCTTCCGCCGGTCGAGGCCGAGAAGCCTCGGCACCGTCGTCAGCTTCCCCTGCGGCTCCGGGAACACGGACGACGAGAATATCTGGTTGAACCGCCTGGCGATCTCCCGCGTCAGCTCCACGTGCGGAAGCTGGTCCTCGCCCACCGGCACGACGTTGCCGAGGTAGAGCAGGATGTCCGCCGCCTGCAGCGTCGGGTAGCCGAGGAAGGCGTAGGTTTCGAGGTCCTTGCCCTTCACCTCTTTCTTCTGCTCCTTGTAGGTGGGGCAGCGTTCGAGCCACCCGAGCGGGGTGATGCACGAGAAGACGAGGTGCAGTTCGGAGTGCTCGGGGACCTGCGACTGGACGAAGATGGTGGAGCGCGCGGGGTCGAGGCCGCAGGCGATCCAGTCGGCGGCCATGTCGCGCGACCACCGGGCGATGTTCGTCGTGTCGGCGTATTCGCTCATCAGCGCGTGCCAGTCGGCGACCATGTAGAAGCACTCATAGTCGTCCTGCAGGCCCGACCAGTTCCTGAGCGCGCCCACGTAGTGCCCGAGGTGCAGCGGCCCCGTCGGCCTCATCCCTGAGAGAATCCGTCCCTTTTTCATGGCGCCTCCATTTGCCCCGCGGTGTTCTTCACCAGAGCTTCACCGGGCTCAGGATCACGTATTTGGCCAGGAAGCCGATTGCGACGTCCATCATTCCCCAGAATGCCGGGACCCACATGACCACCACGAACACGATGATCAACCCCCAGCGGTCGAACAGGTCGAACACATGGCGCACCTCCCACGGCAGGAACGTCCGCAGGAAGCGCGACCCGTCCAGCGGCGGGATCGGGGTCAGGTTGAGAAGAAAGAGCACGATGTTCGTCAATATCCCGAGCTTCAGCGCAATCGTGCCGGGAGCATCGAGCTGGAACAGGTTCGTGATCAGCGCGATCCGCAGCCCCTGCGCCAGCAGGAAGGCGATGGCGAGGTTGACCGCGACGCCCGCCAGAGAGACCAGCCGCTCGCCCGCGATGCGGTCGCGGAACCGCGACGGGTTCACCGGCACGGGCTTCGCGCCGCCGAACGCCGGGATGTGACAGAACATGCAAATCACCGGCAGCAGGATCGTCATAAACGGGTCGATGTGCCGGATCGGATTGAGCGACAGCCGGCCCAGCAGGTACGCCGTGTCGTCGCCGCACTTATAGGCCACCCAGCCGTGGGCGATTTCGTGCAGCACGATCGACATGATGACGATGATCGCGTACGACACATAGATGAAAATCATTTCGGGGCTCATGCGCGGTAACTATAGCAGAAACAAGGGGTTGAGTCAAGCCCCAACGCCCGCGCGTGAGGCGACGGGGCGGGGGATTTCGCTTGCCGAATCGAGCGGGGGGGCATAAGATAAAGCGGGAGGGGATCCGTGCCGCTCGAAACGATCAAGCTCGTTATCCTCGACGTCGACGGCGTTCTCACCGACGGCACCATCTCCGTGTCGGACGACGGCGTCGAGACCAAGCATTTCAACGTGCGCGACTGGACGGGGATCGTTTACCTCGAACGCTCGGGCGTCCGCGTGGCCATCGTCAGCGGCCGGGCGTCGAAGGCCGTCGAGATCCGCGCGCGGGAGGTCGGCATCGCCGAGGTCCACCAGGGCGTGAAGCGCAAGCTCCCGGTCGTGCTCGATCTCATGCAGCGGTTGGGCGTCTCGCCCGACGAGACGGCCTGCGTCGGCGACGATCTCATGGACATCCCCGTGGCCGGGGCCGTGGGACTTTCCTTCGCCCCGGCCGACGCTCACGAGGAGATGAAGCGCCGCGCGACCCGCCTCACCTCGAAGCCCGGCGGCAAGGGCGCCGTGCGCGAGGTCGCGGAGCTGATCCTCAAGGCGCAGGGCAAGTGGAATGCGATCATGAAGCGGTACCTCGATCGCGACGAGGCGAGTTGACGTAGGACAGACATTCCTGTCTGTCCCCATCTCCCGGACGATTCGGGCGTGAAGGACGAAGGGACAGAGCGATGCTCAGACGCATACTCCTCGGCGCCGTCATGCTCGTGTCGGTGCTCATCATCGTCATCTCGCTCCAGAAGTACCATGAGGCCCAGCGCCAGCGCGACAAGGGCCACCGGGAGCAGGCGCCCCTCGTTCCCGCCGGCCCGACCGGCATCGAGATCCGCAAGTACGACAAGACCACCAACAACCTCGTCGCCGTCATCCGCGGCCTCCGCGCGCAGCAGACGGCGGAGAAGGGCCCCGTCGACATCCTCCAGCCGCACGTCACGCTCTTCCGCGACAAGAACGAGTTCACGTTCATCACCGCCGACGTCGGCCGCGTCGAGGGGAGCGACCAGGAGACGATGAAGGAAGGCTGGCTCCGCGGCAACGTGGTCATCACCGTGCTCAACCGCGCGCACGAGGACAACACGATCATCACCTGCGACGAGGTGAAGTACTATGGCGACAAGAGCCAGGTCTTCATCCCCGGCGCGCTTCACGCCCGCGACCAGCGGCTGGACCTGACGGGCGTCCAGCTCACCTGGGACCAGGCTCTCGGCACCGTGCGCATCGAGCGCGACGTGCGGCTCGTGCTCAAGGAAGTGGCGGGGATGACGAACGCCGTCGGCGGCCCCGCCCCGGCGAAGGGCCCCGCCCCGGCGAAGGGCCCCGCGCCGGTCGAGTCCGCGAAGGCGCCCGAGCCCCCCAAGCCCATTACCATCACCTGCGAAGGGGCGATGGAGTTCAAGAACTCCGAGCGCCGCGCCACCTTCCAGCAGGAGGTGAAGGCCATTCAGGGCGACACGCCCGAGGACCGCACCGCGCTCCGGGCCGACCTCATGACCGTGGACCTCGAAGCGCCTGCGCCCGCCGAGGCCTCGGCCGATTCGACCGCGAAGGCCGATGCGGGCGGGCTTTCCACGTCGAACTTCACCGTCCGCCGCGTCGTCATGACGGCCTCGAAGAAGGACGGCGTCGTCGTCGAGGGCCCGAACCGCCAGGGCTGGGGCGACCGCTTCGAGTATGACGCGCGCGAGCAGTCGCTCGTCTACTCCGGCGCCCCGTGCCGCGCGACGCAGAAATCTCAGGGCCAGTCGTTCCAGCTCGAGGGAACGGAGATCCAGTTCGGACGCAAGCGCCTGCTGAGCCAGGCCGAGGCGCTGCCCGAGGGGATGACCGAGAACTCGCAGAAGGTCCTTGTGAAGGGCCGGCCCGCCACCGTCCACAGCATCCCCGATCAGGGCGAGCCGATTACGCTTAACGGCGACCGCATCCTCTTCGACCAGGACTCGCGCGTCGTGTGGCTCGACGGCGCTCCCGACCGCCGCGCCGTGGCCGACCAGGGAAAGAGCCGCATCGAGGGCGTGCAGGTGCTCCTCACGCAGAAGACCGAGACGCGTCCGGAGCGCGCGGCGGTAAAAGGCCCGGGGCGGCTCGATCAGCCGGGACGTCCGGATGCCTCGGGCGCGGAGGGCAAGCCGTCGTTCGTCGAGTTCGGCGGCGACATGATCTGGGCGCCGGGCGAACAGGCCGCGCACTTTACCGGCGGCACGCGATTCAGCGACGGCGACACCGTCTGCGTGAGCCGCCTCCTCGACGTGCAGTTCGCCGAAGGGGCCAAGCCCGGCTCGCGCGAGATGCGGCGGATGGTCGCGGGCGGAGACGTCGTCGTCACCGGCTCGCGCATGGAGGCCAAGTCCGAGTTGCTTGTCTACGGCTACCCCTCGAAGGATTCCAAGGTCACCACCGCCACGCTCACCGCCAAGCCCGGCGAGACGTGCGAGGCGAAGCAGGACAATATCTTCTGCCGCGCGCCGCGCATCGACTTCACGCAGACGCCCGCCGCCGCCGACGCCCCGGCCGGGACGAAGCCCGGCATGAAGGTCCTCCTCACCGGCGCCGGGTTCGTGCATTACACGACCCCTCCGAAGGACGGCGCGACCGGGGCGTCCACCTTCGACGTCCGCTTCGCAAAGTCCGGCACCTACGACGACGCGACGCTCAAGAGCGTTTTCGAGGGCGACGTGAAGGTCAACCGCACGAACATGGAACTCCGCGGTCGGCGCGTCACCATGGATTACGTCCGCACCCCCGAGACCGACGCCGCGGGAAAGATCACGCAGAAGCTCGACCTCGCCGCGCTCAACGCCTTCGAGAACGCCACGCTCGTGCAGGGGACGGGCGCCGACCTCCTCACCGCGTCGGGCGATCAGCTCGTCTGGAATCGCCTGAAGAACACCGCCGCGCTCTGCGGCAGCGAAAGCGCGATGGCCCACGTCGTCCGCGACAAGAACGACCTCGTCGCCCCGCGCATGGACGCGAAGATCAAGAACGACGCCATCGACTCCATCGTCACCACCGGCGGCGGCCACCTCGTTGCGTGGACTCAATCGTCGCTCAGCATGGGCGCGAAGCCGCCGAAGACCGAGTCGTCTGCGCCCGAGGCCGGCCCGGCGCCTCTCAAGCGCATGGACGTCACCTGGACGGGCGAGGGGTTCTACAAGAAGCTCGACGCGAAGGACCCCGCCGTCGATCCGACGGCGTTCTTCCGCGTGAAGGAGAACACGAAGGCGGTCAGCGAGGATTCGGACTGCACCGGCGACACGCTGATGATCTACATGGGCGCGCCGAAGGGGACCGCGCCCGACGCGAAAGGCTTGAAGCTCGAAGCCCGCACGGCCTACGTCGTCGGCAACGCCCGCGCCACCTCCTATAACCCGGACACGAAGTCCTACCGCTACGCCAAGGGCGACTCGCTCACCTGGGACCGCATCGCCAACCGCATGGTCGTGTCGAGCGACTCCGGCGAGGCCGTCGTCTGGGACCAGTCCAACGAGTGGGTCGGCCGCGAACTCGTCGTCAACCGCAACGCCGAAGGCAAATACGAGATGGAGTCCACCTCCGGCCGCCGCCTCACCTTCTACGACGAAGGCGGCGCCAAGACCCCCGCCCCCGACGACTCGAAGCAGTGGAAGCCGATCTACTGAGACTTCTTCTGTAGGGGCACGGCATGCCGTGCCCGCTCTGCCTCTGTCTCCACGCTTGCGGGGGCGAGCACCGCGAGAAACGGAAAGACGGGCATTCCGACTCGTCGGGATCGTGCCCCTACAAAGGAAGATGTCTCAGAAGAACTCGTTGTCCTTCCGCGCGCGTTCCATCGCGGCTTCGTAGAGGTCGCGGTCGGACATGTTCCAGCGCTTGAGGCGGCGCCAGAGGGAGCGGGTGGGTGAGTAGAAGAGGGTGCGGACGAGGGCGTAGACGGAGAGCGAGGCGCGGAGCGCCGGGGGCAGAGGCTCGTTCTCGTGGAACCGCCGGCGCATCTTCCAGCGGAGGAACTGGATGTCGTCGGAGGAGAGGTGCTTCGTGCGGACGTTGGCCCAGAAGCCCGAGTAGAACCGGAAGTCGTCGGGGTTGGTGATGAGCCCTTCCTTCGCGTAATCCTCGCGCATCCCTGTCCGGGGGTAGGGCGTCGCGATCTGGTCGCCGAGGAAGTCGATCTGGAGGTCGCGGAAGAACCGATAGTTGCGCTCGAAGTCCTCGGGCGAGTCGTCGGGAAGCCCCAGCACCATGCCGCCGACGATGAGGATCTTGTGCTTGTGCAGCCAGCGCACCGCCTGCCGCGTCTTCTCGATAATGTTGCCCTTCTTCATGCGCAGGAGGTCTCGCTCGGAGGCGCTCTCGATGCCGAGGAAGCAGATGCGGATGCCCGCGCGCGACATCTTCGCGGCGACGCTCTCCCGCGCGGAGACGCCCGCGGAACTGGCCTGGACGACGTAGCGCAGGTCGTCGTGACCCGCCGCGACGATCGCGTCGCAGAGCGCCTCGAAACGGTCGGTGTCCAGCGTGATGTTGTCGTCGGCGAAGACGATCCACTTCGCCCCGCGCGCCTTCGAGTCGGCGATGTCGGCCATGACGCGTTCGAGCGGATAGGTGCGGAACGAACGTCCGTACATGTGCTGAATGGAGCAGAAGTTGCAGACCATCGTGCAGCCGCGCGAACTCTCGACGACGTCGAACCCCTGCTTGAGGATGCCCGCGAAGAGCGACCCCGACTTGCCGCTCGGCTGAAGTCCCATCAGGAAGCACTCGTCGGCCCAGAGCCGCGCGGAGCGCTTGGGGATCTTCAGCTTCGACAGGTCTTCGAGCGGGCCGCGCTCGTTGTGCGTCCAGACGTTGTCCTTCTTCCACGACAGCCCCGCCACCTTCTCGAAGCCACTTCGGGCCGCGAACGCGTGGACGAGTCCGTTGAACGCCGTCTCGCCTTCGCCGCGGATGACGTAGTCGAAGAGCGTCCTGCCCGGCTCGGTCGAGGTCACCTCGTCCCCCAGGACGGTGGCGTGATATCCTCCGAGGACGAGCGGCAGGTCGGGCCGGAACTCCTTGATGCACGCGGCGACCTTGAGCGCGGTGGCGTACTGGAAGCTCATGGCGGAGAGGCCCGCGAAGGACGGCTTCACCCGGTCGAGCGCCTCGCGAATGGCCCCGCGGACGTCCTCGCGACGCGCGATGAGGTCGGCGCAGAAGACCTCGTGGTCGGTCGTGTTCGCCGCCAGCGACGCGATCCCGATCTGTGGCGGACGCCAGGCCTTCGGCGGAAACATGGGCGATACGTCGGGCATTGAGAACAGGAGCACGTTCATTGCGTCTTCCAGTCTTTCAGTTTTGTCCGCCGGTCTTCGCCCGTCCGGCTGGAGGACCGGTTGAATGTTGAAGGTTGAAGGTTGAAGGTTGAACGCAAAGAGCCACGTGGCGGCCGTCGTTCAACCTTCAACGTCTGCTATCGCTTCTCATCCGCGAATCGAAGCACCGCCTCCGCGGCGCGTCCGGAGGCGCCGGGCCAGTCGACGGTCTTGCGAAGCTCCGCGAGCGTGCGTCGCATCGCGTCGCGCCGCGCGGGATCTTTGAGGACTCCGAGCGCGAGCGCGGCCAGGGCCTTGGGGTCGTCGCGCCAGAACAGCTTCTCCGGCACGGCCTCGCGGCCGAGCAGGATGTTCGGCATTCCGAAGTGCTTCGTGCGCCGGAACATGCCGCTCAGAACGTATCCCGGCGCGTTTACGCGATACGCGATCACCATCGGCGTGCCGAAGTGAACCAGCTCCATCGTCCCCGTGCCCGACTTGACGAGGCACAGGTCGCTCTCGGCCATCACCTCGAACGTGCGCCCGGTCACCACCTGCGCGGCGAGATCGTGCCGCGAAACGATCTCGCGCGACAGCGGCGCAAGCTCCTCGCTCGGCGCCGCGACGACGAACGCGGCCTTCGGCAGCTCCGCGCGGATGATCTTCGCGGCGGCCGCCATCGTCGGCAGGAGGTCGCGGATCTCCTGCCGGCGCGACCCGGGCAGGATGCCGACGAGCGGGTCGGGCGAGCCTTCCCGCAGCGACCGGCGGAACTCCTCATCGAGCTGGGCCTCGGCGAGGTGGTCGAAGAGCGGGTTGCCGACGTATTCGACCGGCACGCCCGCCTTGCGGTAGATCTCTTCCTCGAACGGGAAGATGCAGAGCATCTTTCCCACGCGCGCTCGAATCTTGCGGATGCGTCCCGTGCGCCAGGCCCAGACGGCGGGGCTGATGTAATAGATCACCGGCACGCCGATCTTCGCGAGGCGCCGGGCGAAGAACAGGTTGAACCCCGAGTAATCGACCAGCACCACCGCATCGGGGCGGTTCGCCGCGATGTGCGCCAGCGCGTCGTTCTGAATCCGGCGCAGCTTGAACAGCACCTTCGCCACGCTCGTGAACCACATCACGTTGTGCGCCGTGAGGTCGGCAAGGAGCGAGCAGCCCGCCTCGGCCATCCTCGGCCCGCCAAGCCCTTCGACGACGGCGTCAGGCCTCCTGGCGCGAATCTCCCGGATCAGGTTCGCCGCGTGCAGGTCGGCCGAGACGTCGCCCACGGAAAAGAATATCCTCGTTCCGGTGCGTCGGGACGTGTTGACGTCGGCGCTATCGTCCACGATGGGTTCCGCAAGGAAGTGGGGCGGCGCAAGAGCGGAAGTATATCAGAAAGCTCGTTCCGGGCAAGCCGGAAGCGCGAAGAGAGCCTAAACGTGTGCAGGAGGTTGCATGGATCGTGCGTTCGCCCCTA
>JBBIVY010000140.1:0-8630 GCA_037439485.1 Planctomycetota bacterium
AAAGGGGAGTCTACCAACATTTGTCCCATAGTACCACTCTTGGTTGTCACACCCCCGACGCAGGCCCCGGAAATTTCCCCTTGACTTGCCCGGGGGCTGTTGAATATACTGAACTCCGTAGTTTGCATCGTTCGCGGACGGGAGGAAGGCGGTGAAAATCCGCCACGGTCCCGCCACTGTAACCGGTGACGAAGGTCGGAGAATGCCACTTGTCCCGATGCGTCGGGACAGGGAAGGCCCGGCCGGAGAAAGACCCGGAAGTCAGGACACTTCGCCGCGGACGCGCAGTCGACAGGCTCTTCGTGGAAAGAGAGACTGAGGCGTCGCGTTCCTTGCGGCCCTTCAATCGCGGCTCGCATCCTGAGCCGCCGATCTCTTTCGCGGAGGTCGGCGGTTTTTGCGTTTAACCGCCCCTTCGCGAAATCCTCTCTCCTCCTCTTTATCCACGGATCCGCCCGTCGACCTCGTCACGGGGAGGGACTGGGCGACCCGGTCGCCCGCCTCAATTGCCGGCCTCGGGGTGCACGGGCCGGTCGAACGGAAAGGATCTCTCATGTCTCGTCTTGCCTGCGCCGCATGTTCGTTCGTCGTCGTGTCGTTCCTGTCCCTCGCCTCCGTTGAGGCTTCGAGCTCGGTCTACTCGGCCGCGCCGCCCTGGCAATCGCGCGACGTCTCCGCAGGCTATCCGAGCGCGTTCGACGTGACCTCGTCGGGCGAAATCGTTGCGCTCCAGGGGCTGAGCGTCAACCTGCTGTCGTCCGCGGGCGTCTTCGAGCGGACGATCGGGACCGTGCCCACGTTCGACTGCGCCTCGGCCTTCGGGGCGTTCGCGCGAATCTCGCCCGACGGCTCGCAGGTCTGGGTCGGCTTCACCGTCAGCGGCGACAAGAACGACCGCATCTATTCGCTGCCGTTCGCGGGCGGCTCGGCCACCTACCAGGCGACGCTCGCCAGCAACTACGACCTCGAGTTCGCGAAGGTCGGCACGACGTATCAACCGTTCGTCTCCGGGCCGAACTCGGTCGTTCTCGGCGCGCCGAACGCGGTGTGGCTTTTGAACACCTCCGGCGGCTCGCACGCCGAGATCGTCAGCCTCGGCGGCTACGGCTCGGGCCTCGCGTTTGACGCCGCGGGCAACCTCTACGCGATGAACCAGACGTTGCTGAAGCTCTACCGTTTCGCCGCGGCCGACGTCCAGAAGGTCGCGCTGGGACTCGCCGCGACGATGACCGTGGACAACGCCGCGTGGTCGACGAGCACGGCCCTCGGCGGCTCGGATATCACCGTCGACGGCGCCGGGCACGTGTTCTTCAACGCGAACGGCTCCTCGACGATCGTGGGGATGCTCCAGCCGGGCTATGCCGGCGACTACAAGTACGACAACATCGCCACGGGAATCACGGGCTATAACTGGGCCTCGCAGATCGCCTTCGGCGGCACGGGCGACGCGACGAAAGGCCAGGGCGCGATCTACCTCAACGATTGGGCCGCCCCGGGCACCCTGACGGCGCTCTCCGTCCCCGAGCCCGCGACGATGCTGCTCGCGGCCACGGCGGTCGGTGCGCTCGCGATTCGCCGCCGGAAGTCCTCGTCCCGATAGGGGCGGGGACGCTTCTGTTCGAGCTTCGGGTTTCATTTTCATGCCTCCCGCTCGTCCCCCGACGGGCGGAAGGATACAGTTGGGACCGCCCGCCCCCCCGCGGACGGTTCCGGCGGGGAGATGCGGCTTCCGTCCGCGTCTCCCCGCACGATCTATATAAGAGGATTCCCATGCGCCACGTAACATTCGTCATCCTGTCCGTCTTCGTCTCGCTCGCCCTTGCCCGGGCCGCCGCGGCCGGGCCTTACGCCGACGCGACGCACGGGATCAACTACAACGACCCGCGGTTCGTCGGCTGGGCCACGGGCTGCACCGTCACGTGGCCGAGCGGCTTCACGCCCGCCTACAACGACCCGACCAAGGCCCTCGGCCCGGCGCCCGCGTCGTCGAACGACGTCGTCACTCTCGGAGACTGCGGCACCGCGGTGCTCACCTTCAGCGTCGTCATTCACAATACCCCCGGCCCCGACCTCGCCGTCTTCGAGAACGGCTTCGCCCCGTCTTACGACCCGACCACGCTCTTCGCCGAGTTGGCCTACGTCGAGGTCTCGACCGACGGCGTCACCTATGTCCGCTTCCCGTCGGTGTCGCTCGACCCCAACCCGGGCGAATACGGCGCCATGGACCCGACCAACATCTACAACCTCGCCGGAAAGAACATCAACAACAACGGCCAAGCCTGGCAAGGCACGCCGTTCGACCTCGACGACCTGAAGGGCCTTGCCGCTGTCACGTCGGGCCTCGTCGATCTCAACCATATCAACTACGTGAGGATCGTCGATATCGACGGCGACTCTTCTTCGAGCTCGTGGGACAACGCCACCTCGCTCATCGATCCGACGACGGGCACGCACTACACGACGAACCACCTCATCTACGACGGCGGCAACCACGGCGGGAACATCACCGGCTTCGACCTCGACGCGGTGGGGGTGCTCGTGAACCCCGTCCCGGAGCCGGGGACCGTGGGCCTGCTCGCCTCCGCCGCGGGGATTGCCTTTTTCACTCGGCGGCGCACGGGCCGCGGAAACGGAGCGGCGTCGTGAAAGCCGTCGCGCGCGCGTTCACATTGATCGAGCTTCTCGTCGTGGTGGCCATCATCGGCATCCTCGCGGGGCTCCTGCTGCCGGCCTTGCGCGGCGCCCAGGACCGCGCGAAGCAGATGTCGTGCGTCAACAACATCCGCCAGCTGGCCACCGCGGCGATCCTCTACGCGAGTTCCAACGACGACTATTTCCCGCCCTCGAGCTGGGACCTCGCCACGAATAACCTCACGCGCTGGCACGGCAAGCGCGCGAACCAGAACCAGGCCTTCGACTTCAAGCTCTCGCCGCTCCAGTGGTACCTGCAGACCGACAAGGTCAAGGCCTGCCCGGTCTTCGCGGATTACCTCACGGGCTTCGAGGCCGGCTGTGGCGGCTACGGCTACAACGACGACTACGTCGGCTCGGGCCGCGGCGACCCGGAGGACCTCAGCAACCGCCCCGCGCGCCGCGCGATGATCCACGACCCGACCAACACCATCATGTTTGCGGATTGTGCGTTCGTCGGCCCCGGCGGAAAGCTCATCGAGTATTCCTTCGTCACCGAGCCCATCTTCGAGGCCTGGGGCGGATGCCAGAGCTTCCCCAGCATCCACTTCCGCCATCGCGGCGTCGCCAACGTCGCCTGGTGCGACGGCCACATCTCCAGCGAACGCATGGGCTTCTCCACCACTCAGACTTGGCACGGTCTCGACTTTGACCCGTCGGCCCTCGGCTACGTCGGCACCTACCAGGATAACCGCTTCTACGACCGCAACTGACCCCCCTCGCCCCACGCATCTTCGTCTGACCAAAGCAAAGGTGACAGGTACATTTATGGGGCTGCCCTTGCGACAGGGTGTCGACTTTGGCCCTCGGGTGGAGTAGAATGTTGCGGCGGCGGGGAACAGCCTCACCGGGAGCGGGGATGGACCGAAGGATCGTCATTGCGTTGCTGGTGGTGATCGTCGCGGTGGCGGCGGGGATGAGGTTCCATGGCCTCGCGGCGCAGTCGCTGTGGAACGACGAACTGAACACGTGGGAGGGGACGCGGTATCCGGGGGCGCCGGAGATTTCGCCGCCGCTCTATTTCGCGGGGATGCGCGCGGCCGTTGCATGCCTCGGCGAATCGGAATGGGCGTTGCGGGCGCCTTCCGCCGCGGCGGGGACGCTCGCGGTGCTCGTGATGTTCCTCGTGGGCCGGCGGCTCTACTCGGACCTCGTCGGGCTCATCTCGGCCGCGCTGATGGCGGTGATGTGGTGCCCGGTCTATTTCAGCCAGGAGGCTCGGCCTTACGCGCTGCTGCTCCTGACGGCGCTCCTGTCGACCTGGCTCTGGATCGAGGTCGTCGGCAGGCTTTGCGACGGCAAGCGTCCCGGTTGGGGATCGGGCGCGGGATACGTCGTCGCAGCGATCGCGACGTGCTACACGCATTACTTCGGGCTCTATCTCGTGCTGCTGCAGTCGCTCGCCGCGGCGGGGTACGTGGCGTGGAAGCGTCCGCGCGCGCTCGGGTGGGTCGTGGCGCTCTACGCGGCGGTGGCGCTCGCGTTCCTGCCGTGGGTGCCGCACATGCGCTCGCACCTCGGCATCCGCGGGGTGAAGATCGCGGAGCCGACGCCGGCGTCGGCGTGGGGCTTCCTGAAATTCCTCGCGGGCTACTCGGAGATCGCCACGTGCCTGCTCATCTTCGCCGTCGGATGGATCGTGATGAACGCCTTCGGCCTCGCTAAGCCGCCGAAGCCCGCGGAAGGCGCGGAAGCGGAAGGGCAGGCGCCCGCGAAGGCCGCGGAGCCTGAGCCCGAGACGCCGCCGAGGTTTCCCGCGGCGGATTTGCTGATCATGCTCTGGCTCGTCGTGCCGTTCGCGGGGGCTTACCTCCGGTCGGTGACGGCGACGCCGATATTGTCGCACCGGTACCTCATCATCTCGCTGCCGGCGGTGTGCCTGATCGCGGCGCGCGCCGCGGCGCTGATTCCGGTGAAGCCGCTGGCGCAGGGGTGCATCGGCGGCGGCGCGGCCGCGGCGCTGGCGCTGTGGCTGATGTTCGGGGTGAATTACTACGGCACGGTGACGAAGGAGTCGTTCCGCGAGGCGGCGCAGTTCGTGGTGGCGAACGAAGCGAAGTATCCCGGGGCGCTGGTGATTCAGCACTCGTGGGGGCGGCATTACCTCGATTACTATTTCGAGCGGCTCGGCTCGCCGGTGCGGGCAGATTTCGAGGCGGGGCTCAAGAAGGACGTCGCCGACATCGACGACCGCATCCGCGCGCGAAACCCGCGCTACATCTGGTTCGTCTTCGCCCACCGCGTGCCCGACCGCGAGTTCCTCCAGCACCTGTTCGAGACCTACACCCCCCTCGATTCCTCTCCTCCCCTCGTCGACGCGGGCGCCGTGGTGTTTGAGAACCAGAGGCCGACCGGGCCGCCGAGGTCGATGCCGCCGAAGTGACCGCGAGCGTTTGTTGCTGGTGTGGCTCAGCCGCCCTCGGCTGAGTGTTTCTTATGTCCGCGCGAACGGCAGCCACGCCACCTAAGCTGCAACGGAAAGACACACCCGGGGGCGGGTGTGCCACACCAGCTACATCAGCCACGGCATAAGAAAGAGTAGAAACCGCCGGCCCGTCCTGATACAATCCCCCCTCGCGACGAGCCCCTTTTTCCGGAGGAACGCATGGCGCTTCGAACTTACCCGACGTCGGAATCGAAGTACGGGCACTTCTCTCCTGATGCGACGGAATACGTCATCACCGAGCCGGACCTGATGAGGCCGTGGCTCAATTTCCTGGCGAATGGGAAATACCAGATCTGGCTGTCGCAGACCCTGGGCGGGATGAGCCTCTACAACCAGGACCTGCGCATCAACAACTACTTCGGAAAGTTCGACGTGCCGGGGAAATACGTCTTCGTGCGCGACGACGACTCGGGGAAGTACTGGAGCGCCAACTGGGCGCCGTTCTTCCGCAAGCTCGACTTCTTCGAGTGCCGGCACGGGATGAATTACTCCACCCTCACCACCGAGAACGAGGGCATCCGCACCTCCGTCCGCGTCCTCCTGCCGCAGAACGAGGTCTGCGAGGTGTGGACGGTGACGGTGGAGAACAAGTCGAAGCGCACGCGCCACCTCAGCCTCTATCCTTACGTCCAATGGCGCCTCGCCTGCTTCATCCGCGCCGACAACGAGCACGAGTGGTTCAGCGAGACCGATTTCGAGAAGCGCGAGAACTGCATCGTGGCGCGCTACCGCGACCCGCATCGCCTGGAGACCGACTTCGAGGGCTTCCTCGGCTCGTCGCTCAAGATCACCGGCTACGACTGCTCCGACCGCGCGTTCTTCGGCGCGTTCTATAACCGCTACCGCAAGTCGGACGTCCTCGAATCGGGCAAGTGCAGGAATTCCCGCGGCTGGAGCGAGCAGACCATCGGCGCCCTCCAGCACAAGATCACGCTGGCCCCCAGCGAGATCGTCACGTTCCAGGTCGTCACGGGATATTCGCCGAAGGCCTCCGAACGCCGGAAGCTCATCGCCAGGTACTCCAACCCCGCGAACGTCGCCGCGGCGGTCGCCGAGAACAAGAAGCACTGGCAGGCGCTCATCGAGCAGATCACCGTGAAGACCCCCGACGCGATCTTCGACCGCACCGTGAACGTCCGCCTCAAGTACCAGACCTGGATGTGCATCCTCTGGTGCCGCTCGGGCAGCCTGCGCTTCGGCTACCGCGACATCCTGCAGGATAGCCGCGGGGTGCTCGCCGCGAATGCGGAATACACGAAGGAGAGGTTCCTTGAGCCGCTCCGGTATCAGTTCAAGGACGGCCACGCGGTACGGCAGTGGTCGCGCTCGTCGAGTAACCACGACGCGCGGCCCTACATGGACTCGCAGCTCTGGATCGTCTATACGCTCGCCGCGTATATCAAGGAGACAGGCGATACGTCGATCCTGAACGTGAAGGTGCCGTACTTTGACGGCGGCTCCGGCACCGTGCTCGACCACGCGGTGCGGGGCCTGGATTTCTCGTGGAAGAACCGCGGGCCGCACGGCATCGAGCTTATCATGGGCGGCGACGTCAACGACGCCTTCGACAAGGTCGGCGACAGGGGCCGCGGGGAGAGCGTGTGGCTGTCGCAGTTCTATTACTACATCCTCGTCGAGGCCGAACAGCTCGCGCGCTTCATCGGCGACAAGAAGCTCGCCTCAACCTGCGCCCAGCGCGCGTCGGCGGTGAAGAAGGCCGTGAACGCTTCGGCGTGGGACGGCGACTGGTATCTCCGCTGTTACGACGACGAAGGCGGGCTGGTCGGCTCGAAGAAGAGCCGGGACGCGAAGATCCACCTCATGTCGCAGGTCTGGGCCGCGCTGGCGGGCATCGGCGCGGGGCGTCGCGACGAGAAGGCGATGAACTCGGTGGAGCGGCTCCTCAAGAACGACCTCGGCTACGAGATCTTCACGCCCGCGTATCGGCGGAAGGACCCGAACATCGGGCAGTTCTCGGCGCTCACCGGCTTCATGAACAACAACAACTACGTCCACCACAACGCGATGAAGATGGCCGCGGACATCAAGCTCGGCCGGGGCGACCTCGCCTACGAGACGTTCCGCAAGATGGAGCCCTCGAACCCGCGGAACAACCCCGCCGGCCCGCGCGTGGAGCCTTACGCCTATGCGAACTGCATCGTCAGCTCGCGCCACGAGCGCCCGGGCGAAAGCGAGATCGGCTGGGTCACCGGCTCCACGAGCTGGTGGTTCACCACCGCCACGGAGAAGATGCTCGGCGCGATCCCCGATTACGAGGGCCTGCGCATTGACCCCTGCCTGCCGAAGAAGTGGAAGAAGGCCGAGCTCACCCGTCCGTTCCGCGGCGCCACGTATCACGTCACCGTGCGCAATCCCAAGGGCGTCAACCGGGGTGTCGTCTCTATCAAGGTCGACGGGAAACGGCTCCGCGACAATCTCATCAGGCCGCACGGCGACGGCCAGACGCACGAGGTGGTGGTGACTCTTGGCTGAGTCTTCCGCCCCCCGGGGGCGGTAGTTAATAGCCCAGCACTTCAGTGCTGGGTGGCTTTGGACAGAACCCAACGAGGAGAATTGCGATGGCAGGAGCGATCCAACTGAAGGACCTGTCGGCGGACAAGGTTCCCGCGGCGCTGAAGCCGGAGACCTATTTTGATTTCACGGCGCACCCGTTCGCGCATTCGGCGCTGTTCTCCTCACCGGGCGTGAAGTGCGTCGTCTCGGCGGTGGGGGCGATCAAGGCCTACGCCGACGCGTGGCTGGCGAAGACGATCGCGGAGAAGGCGCCGATAGCGAAGCGCCTCGGCGTCACCGGCCCGGCGCTCGGCGTGGCGAACGTCTACGCGGAAGAGGGCGTCATCTTCCAGCCCGCGGCGATCATCCCCGGCAAGAAGCTGGGGAACATCTACCTGGAGAAGGGCGCGCGGGTCGTCGGCGCGGCGCTCTACGTCGACTCGGGCGATATTTACATCGGCGCCAACACCGTCGTGGAGCCCGGCGTCGGCATCAAGGGCCCGTGCATCATCGGCGCGGATTGCGAAATCCGCCAGGGCGCGTACTTCCGCGGCTCCATCATCACCGGCAACAAGTGTACCTTCCGCGGCGAGATCAAGAACGCCGTCCTCATGGACGAGGCCAACTTCCCGCACCCCAGCTACGTCGGCGATTCCCTCTGCGGCTGGAAGACCCACTTCGGCAACCAGGCCACCACCGCGAACCTGGGCATCTATTACCACGTCGGCGGCAAGGGCAACATCACCCTCGACATCGACGGCAAGGATTACGACCTGGGCGTCTACAAGCTCGGCATCATCATGGGCGACCTGTCGCAGGTCGGGTGCAACTCCGTCAGCGACCCGGCCACGTTCTTGGGTCAGCGCACGATCGTCTATCAGCTCTCCCGCCTCAACAAGGGCTTCTACGGCCCCAACGAGGTCCTCAAGAACAAGCCCATCGAGCACGGCATCATCGAGCGCAGCTCGTTCAAGCCGTT
>JBBIVY010000141.1:0-8543 GCA_037439485.1 Planctomycetota bacterium
CGCAAACAGCACCTGGTGCTTGCCCGGCTTGGAGCAGGCGACGCAGGGGCCGAACGTCGCGGGCTGATCGAACGGGATGGCGCGAATGGTAGCCTTGGTGTCCGTCTTGATGTTCGCCTCGCACGCGGCGTCGCCGCACCAGGACGCGCGGATGAACCCGGGCGTCTCGTCGAGCGCGCGCTTCATCGTGTCGTAATCGGCCGCATCGGTCGTGCGCTCCTGACGGAACTTCAGCGCCCGGTCGTAGAGGCCCTTCTGCACCGCGTCGAGCGCGTCGAGCACGGCCTGCTTCAACCCGGCGCGCGGGACGAACGCCTTCTCGCCCGTATCGCGGCGGGCCATGACGACCTGTCCCTTCTCGATGTCGCGCGGGCCGATCTCGATGCGGACGGGGACGCCCTTGAGTTCCCACTCGTTGAACTTCCATCCGGGCGAATACTGCTCGCGGTCGTCCACCTTGAGCCGGACGTCCGCGCCGAACTCGGCCCGGATCTTGGCGATCTCGCCGAGGACGAGCGCCTTCTGGTCTTCCTTCCTGTAGATGGGCACGACCACCGCCTGCACGGGCGCGATCTTCGGGGGCAGCATGAGCCCCTTGTCGTCGCCATGGGTCATGACGAGCGCGCCGATGAGCCGGGTGGAGACGCCCCACGAGGTCTGCCAGGCATATTCGAGCCGGCCCTCGCGCGACTGGAACTGCACGTTGAACGCCTTGGCGAAGTTCTGCCCGAGGAAGTGCGACGTGCCCGCCTGAAGGGACTTGCCGTCGCGCATCAGGCCTTCGATGCAATACGTATTGACGGCGCCCGCGAATTTCTCGTTGTCGCTCTTGACGCCGGTGACGACGGGGATGGCGAGCATCTCCTCGGCGAACGCGCGGTAGACGTCGAGCATCCGCATCGTCTCCTCCCGCGCCTCCTTCTCCGTCTCGTGAGCGGTGTGGCCCTCCTGCCAGAGGAACTCGGTCGTGCGCAGGAAGAGCCTCGGACGCATCTCCCAGCGGATGACGTTGGCCCACTGGTTGATGAGCATCGGCAGATCGCGCCACGACTGGATCCACTTCGACAGCGTCGCGTTGATGATCGTCTCGGACGTCGGCCGCACGTAGAGCGGCTCCTCCAGGGGCGCCCCGCCCGCGTGCGTCACCACCGCGCACTCCGGAGAGAACCCCTCGACGTGCTGCTCCTCGCGCTTCATGAACCGCTCCGGGATGAGCATCGGGAAATAGACGTTCTCGTGCCCGGTCTCCTTGATCCGCCGGTCCATGTCGCGCTGGATGTTCTCCCACAGCGCGTAGCCGTACGGCCGGATGATCATGCACCCCTTCACATCCGAGTAATCCGCCAGCTCCGCGCGCTGCACCACGGACTGGTACCACCCGGAAAAGTCCACGGACTGCTTGATGATCTCGTCGGGCATGGAAACCTCTAAGAGCCGAGAAGGACAGAAAGAAAACAAAACGCTGAGACGCTCAGACAGGGGGAATGATACGGAATTCCCGCGAGATTTTCAAGAGGGATGTGCTTCCGCGCGCGTCAGCCGGCCAGGCGACCGATGAACTGCCAGAACCCCGCGAAATTCGAGGCGTGGATCTCGCCGGCCCACATGTAATAGTGAGGGCCGATCAGGCCGAAGAGCGCAACCGCCGCGAGTATCGCGCGGCACTGGCGGCCGTCCTGCGGCAGGCCCTTCGCATCGAGCATGCGGAGGGAGTGCATCACGCAATGGACGCTCGTCGCCCAGGAGAGGAGCGAGAAGACGCGAGTCGTGTCCTCGGTGAAGAACGTGATCCCGCAGAAGGCCGCCTGGCAGGCGGCGAAAACAACGAAATATCGCCGGTCCTCGGACCATGCCGCGACCGCCGCCGCGGCCATCGCCAGCCACATCGCCCCGTGGAGCGACCAGAGCGCGAGCGGCAGGTGAGACAGGTTCATCTCCGCCCACTGGCCGAGACTCCGCGTGCCGATGCAGTCGAGCCGGCTGAAGACCTGGACGTGATAGTGGTCGAGGAAGAGATACACCGCCCCCGTTCCGAGCGCCAGTCCCGCCGCGGCGGGCAGGAGTTTCCAGAACCCGCACTCCTTCTCCCCCGCCGTGGCCCGGAGCGCGATAACCGCCGGGGCCGCGAAGACGATGATCGGGTGATTGAACGCGCCAACGAGGCAGAGCACGCCGACGGCCCACCACGATCGGGCGAAGAGGAGACACGCCGTCACGAGGAATGTGGTCCCGTCGGGCGAGCCGACCCACGACATCATGACGAGAAACGCCGGGTGCGCCAGGACGAGCGCCGCAGCAATGAGCCCGGCCTCCCGGCCGTACCGTGCCCGCGCGAGGAGCGCGAACGCGAAGAACCCCGCCGCGATGATCGCCAGGCACAGCCAGACGAACGCCCCCGGCGACGTCATGTGCGTGTAGTATCCCGCAAGCGGCAGCAGCGGTGACTGCTGGTAGAAGTTGTTCGTCTCCCCGCCAACCCCCAGCCTCGACGCGAACGGGTCGAGCGCCGTCAGGCGGTACTCATCGTGCGGGATCGTGCCCAGGCCGTTCCACGCCACCGTGAAGGCCGCGAGCAGCACGCACGCAAGCGCGAAATGCCTTTCCGCAATCCGCGCCACGCGCGAGCGCAGCGATTCCAGAGCGGCCGAAAGCACCATCTTCGCCTCCCGCGCATTCCACATACAACGGGCACGCTGTCACGCGACCCTTCCGTCACTTCACCCCCAGCGCCGCCAGCAGTTTCGCCGGCCCTGCGTTCGAGACCACGAAGCTCACGTGATCGTCAAGTGCGGCTCCGGCCGCCAGCGGGTTGCCGAACAGGTCGAACAACTGCACGTCGGCCGACGTCGGCAGCCTGTATTCGGCGTGAGGCAGCCGAGCGGTGATGGCCGCCACGGCGCCGTTGGGGCCGGTAAACAGGTAGGCGTAGACGCCCTCCGTCAGAGTAACACACCGGACGTAATCGGTGTCCTCCAGCAGCCAGGCCAGCGCGCTATGGGCGGCGGCAGACGGGTGCAGGAAACCATCGACGGTGACGAGCGTGGTCCACTCCGTCGGCGCGCCGAAGGTGTTGATGCCGTGCATCGTGTACAGGAACGCATGCTTCTCCCCAGTAGCGCGGCGGGAGATGACAAATCGGGCCAGACGGTCGGCGATGCGCCAGTTGTCACTGTCGTTCTCGTAAGGCAACGTGCAGCGGTAGAAGCCGCTGGAGACATCGTCCCCCCGCGGCGCGCCTTCGCTCATCCACACCGGCTTGGGCATGCGGCCCAGCTTGTCGAGGATCGGCCCCATGGCCTCCTGGTAGGCGATCTCCGCGGCGCTGCCGGGGTAACCGGTCGTGGCCACCTCGTAGTCGTGATAGGAGACCGCATCGCAGGTCTCCATCCCGCCGAAGTCCAGAACATCCTTCGTCCACTTCGTCCCGTCCTTCCCTCGGCAGGAATTGAAACCGAGGATCGTCACCTGCGGAAGAACTTCATGCGCGGCGGCGTACGCGATCTTCTGCAGCCGCGCGTAGTCGGCCGAGGGCGTGTCGCTGGGGACCATGGCGTCCTTGCCCCGACCGAGCTTCGGATCGACCGTGAGGCTCCAGAAGCTCTTTCCCCACGGCTCGTTCCAGATCTCGTAGGTGTCGATCGTGCCCGCGTGGTGCTTGACAATTGCCCGCACGGCGTTGGCCCAGTCATCCATGTTCAGCGGTTCGAGGTAACGGTCGAAGTAGTCGGCGCAGGGCCGGCCCAGGTTGCCGGCCCAGCCGGGACAGGTGGAAAGCAGCCCCAGGATCTTCAGATGATGGTCGCGGTACCGCTGCACGTCCGCATCGCGGAAGCGCCACTGGCCCTTCTCCGGTTCGAGGAACGCCCAGCCGATGTACTCGGACCCCGCGTCGTGCAGACGGACCCAGTTGCAACCGACCGCCTTCGCCATCGTCAGGTGGCGGTTCGTCGAGAGCACGTGGGTGCCGAAGAAGGAATTGGGCGCGTCCTTGCCCCAATATCGCGGCCGGTGAAGGCGGTAGAAGACAACCTCGCTTTCCGCGCTCAGCTTCTTCCCCGCGGCGTCCTCCACCCATGCCTCCAGGCGATACGCGCCCAGCGGGTGCGGCTGGAAAGCCTCATAGGCAAGGGCGCCGACGTTCGGGCTCTCGACCCCGAGTTTCACCGGCGGCAGCAGCAACTGATCGCCGTACATCGTCACCAGCCGCGCCTTGAGCAGCGCGCCGGCGGAGGGGCCGACCACGGCGTAATTCATCTTCATCGGCTCGTCGGTGAAAACGACCCGCGCGGACGACGCGTCGGACGCCGGGAGGGCGAGGGACACCTCGACCGGATTCTGCGGGGCGTAGGGCGTCGCTTTGGCGCCCTGCTCGACCTCGAAGCCGTCGATCCACAGCGTTCCCTTGCCCTGGATCCGCAGATGATGCGAGGTCGCGAGCAGGACCGGCTTGAAGGTCAACTCCACGCGCTGCCAGTGGGTCCCGCTGATCTTCAGCGGCTGCGCGGCGCGCGTGCTCTGGCCGCAGGCCGCGATCAGCCGCCCGTCCCAGTCGCCCCGGACGTACAGGCTGGCCGTGTGCGGTTCGAAGCTCAACGGCGTCGCGAAGGGGGCGCTATAGACGAGAATCCCGTCGGGCGCGCTGATCCGCAACGAAGGCGCGCCGCTGGGACCGGGCACCTGGGCGTCGCCGGCGACCTGCACCTGGTCTCCGTCGGAGTATTCGCGGTCGATGGACCAGCCGCTTTGCAGGCCCAGCGGAAAGCGCGAGGCCCGCACCAGATTCCCGGGCGCCCCATCGGGATAGCGGGCCTTGACCTCCTCGATCAAGTCCTGTTCCGAGAGCTTCTGCAACTTCAGCTTCTCGAGATCCAGGACGCCGTTGCCGGACAGATAAAAGAACAGGCCGAGTTCCTGCGGTTGAGCCGTCATGCGGAAGTCATACGTGAAGTCGCGCCACTGCGCGTTCAGCCGGGGGGGCGTGGACCAGACGGTGGTATATGGGGCGCCTCGGAAGCGCACGCCCGGATAGCAACCGGCGACGCTGCGGGCCGTGAAGCTCAGCCTATAGTAACCGGCCTCCTTGCCGATCCCCGGCAGCGCGTGAGTGAATTGCAGGCCGTTCCCCGAAGTCTGGGTGACGCGCAGGAAGCTGCGGCCTGCCTCGGTCACCGGCTTGTATTCGGCGACCGCCTTGGTCTTCCAGCCGGTGTTCTCGCTCCAACCTTCCGGCAGGAAGCCGGTGATGTTGTTGCCCTTCGCGGCATCGACCTCGGAAAAAGCCTTCCCCGGCGCCCCGAAGTCGGTGTCGATCAACACCCTTGGCTCGGCAGACACCGCCCCGCAGAGCAGCAGCACCGTTACCGCAAACACCGCTCCGATCCTCATGCGACGCTCCTTCGCTCTTCGACAGAGGTTCCCCACACGACTCGGCCAATTCGCTGAACCGCCCTGCCCTCACGACCCATGCGGCAGCCACGACCCGCGCAAGACCTGCCGACACAGCGAACGCAGCCGGATTATACCCGGCGCTTCATTCTTAGTCCAGTCAAGCGACGGCCGTCGGAATCCGCAGAGGCCGGCTTCCCTTCCGGCTCTGATTCTGAACGTAACCTGCGTTTGAGGCGATGGAGTCGAGGGAATTCTTCGGGAGTTGCGACAAACGGCACCGACATTCGCAAACTCACTCCGCCTGAGTCGCAAAGGCACCTTCGCACATCGCAGGAAGTCGAGGCTTCAGACAGGCCGTCCGATCGCCGGTAGGGTCGGAGCAGACGGCGCGTCGATCACGGGAAGACGGTCGCGCTCGGCGAGAGGGTGTGGAGCTTTGCGGCCTGTTCGATCGCGGCGAGCCGATTCACAAACTTGCCGCAACGGACGGAGAACGGCTCCACGGCGCCTTTGCGCTCGCGGATGCGGATGTCCCGGACCCCTTCCTTCTTGAGCAGCTCGACGAAAGCCCCGGCCTCATCAAGGGTTACGAACGACGCGACCTGTACGGAGTAGACGTCCCCCGGCTGGCTGAGGAGGTCCTTCGCATCATTGGCCTCCGACGACGCGGGGTATCTCTTAACGATTCGCTCGAGCCGGTCGCGCCCCATGAGCCAGTTGCCCTCAACGAGATACGTCCGGCCGAGGGTCAGCAGCATGGCCGGGGCATCGACGTAATACTCGCCCGTCTTGAGGACGCTCTCCCACGCGCCGATCGCCTGGGGGTACTTGCCCTGCGCCTCGAACGCCTGCCCCATGCCGACCTCCGCCCGCGCACGCATCGCCGCGGACTTCGGCTTCGCCGCCGCCTGGGTGTAGGCCGACTCCGCGCCCGGATAGTCCTTGAGCTGCATGCGGCAATCGCCCAGCAGCAGCCACGCATCGCTCGCGCGCGAGTCGCCCGGCCGCTCGGCGACGAAATCCGCCAAGAGCGCCGCGGCGCTCTGGTAATCGCCCGCGGACAGGAAGCCCTGGGCCTTGGCGTAGGAGTCGGTGGGCTCCTGCGGCGCACGGGTCTGAGTCATATCGCATGATACACATATGACCACGACGGCCAGCGCGAAGACGCCGAGGCAGGCTTTCATAGGGTCGCTCCTGACAGGCGCAAGTCGTTCCATGCCAATGTATTGCGGCGCCGAGCCTCTGTCAAGCGCAAAAAATATTCGCGCCGCCCCCGTGCGCATTCCGGAGGCATTCGGGCTTGCAATCCGCGGCCTGAGACCTTAGAATGTCGCGCCATCCTCGGTTCCTTCGGAGCGGTCATGAACGTCCTCGTCATCGGCGACGGCGCCTGGGGCACGACGCTGGCCACGCTGTTGGCCCGCAAGGGCAACTCCACGACCCTCTGGAGCGCGTTCGACGACTACGCCGCCCAGATGTCCGAAACGCGGCTCAATCCCAAATTCCTGGCCGGCGCCACGATTCCCGACGAAGTCCGCATCGCAAGCGTAACGTCCGGCCCGCTCGGGAGTTACGACCTGGCCGTCGCCGCCGTGCCGACGCAGTTCATCCGCCCCACGCTGAAGCGATCGGGCGGGCAATTCGGGAAGCTGGACGCGGTCGTCTCGGTGGCCAAGGGCATCGAAACGACGACGCTCGAACGACCCAGCGAGATCCTCATGGAGACCCTGCGTCCCGCGCGCATCGCGGTGCTCTCGGGGCCGAGCCACGCGGAGGAGGTTTCGCGCGACCTGCCTACGACGGTGGTCGCGGCGTCGCCCGACGAGGCGTTTTCGCGCGACGTGCAGAGGATCTTCAGCACCGACCGCTTCCGCGTTTACACCTCGCACGACGTGGTCGGGGTGGAGCTTTCCGGGGCGCTCAAGAACGTCATCGCCATCGCCGCGGGGATCTGCGACGGACTCGGCTTCGGCGACAACTCCAAGGCGGCGCTGCTGACGCGCGGCCTGGTCGAGATCGCGAGGCTGGGCGAGGCAATGGGCGCGAAGCGTTCGACCTTCGCGGGCTTGGCCGGCATGGGCGACCTCATCACGACGTGCTACTCCCCCTTCGGCCGCAACCTCGCCGTAGGGCGCGCGGTCGGCCGGGGCGAGAAGCTCAAGGACGTCCTCTCGCGGATGGAGCAGGTGGCCGAAGGCGTCGCCACGACGCGTGCCGCCCGGTCGCTCGCCGCGAAGCATGGCGTCGAAATGCCCATCACCGAGCAGGTCTACCGCATCCTCTTCGAGGACAAGTCCGCCCGCCAGGGCGTCGTCGACCTCATGCAGCGCGGACTCAAGCCGGAAGAAGACCGCTAGGAGGGCGCTCCTCGTGCGGTTCCCCATCATGGTCAAAACCTGGGCCGGCGACGCCACGCGCACGCGCATCGTGAGGCGGTGCCTGGCGAGCCTCGTGAACAGCAGGCTGCCGGAGGGCGCGGAGGTCGTGATCGTCGACGACGCGAACGAGGCGGGCGAGTTCGTGCGGTTCCTGCTGGAGCTGTCGCGGGGGCAGGCGAAGGTGCGAGTCTGGCGCAACGAGAAGCGCCTGGGCCCCAACGACGGACAGGTCGCGAACTTCGCGCGGCTCGTCGCGGAATACCCGGACGCCGAGTTCTACGTCAACTCGGACGACGACATCCTCTATAGTCCCGACTGGCTCGTCCGGCTCATAGCCGCGTATCGCGAGGGCCTTGCGGCCGGGCTCGAAGGCATCTGGTCCGCGGGGAATTTCCCGTATCGCAAGGCGTACCGACGTGTGCAGCTTCCGTCGGGCCTCGTGCTGCTGAAGGAGCGGCAGGCTGCATGCAACTGGCTCATCCCGCGCGGCGTCTACGAGAAAATCGGCCCCTTTCGCCCCACCGAAAGCGGCATGGCCTACGACACGGAATACACGAACCGCACTATCGCGCTGAAGATTCCCATCATCTGCATGAAGCCGAGCTATATCCAGAACCTCGGCATCGTGGGGGCCTACCAGCGATACGGCCTCTATTACACGGCGGACTTCGTCGACGAAAGCCGCGCCGCGAACTTCCTCCGCCGACAGCGTTTCGCCTGGCAGCGCATCATCGCGAAAGCGCGGGGGAAGTACGACGGGCCGATCTTATTCGGGAG
>JBBIVY010000142.1:0-8531 GCA_037439485.1 Planctomycetota bacterium
CTCCTGGTACCGCTCGACGTGAAGGTGCATCTCGTGATGGCGCACCTGTTCGAGCCCTTCGCGGCGCTCGACGTGCTCGCGGACGTGGCGGAAACGCGGGTCGACGAGCCACTCCGAGGCCGAGTCGTTGACGCGCCAGAACTCGTACTGGAACTCGAAGCCGAGCTTCTCGTAGCAGCGTATCGCCCGCTTGTTCCACGCGGCAACGTCGAGTTTCAGGAGCTTGTAGCCGAGCAGGTTGAAGTAGTAGTGCAGGAAGAGCTTCATCGCCTCGGTGCCGTATCCCCGGTCGAGCCTGAGCGGGTGCATGTGAATGCCGAGGCGGGTGTTCTTCCGCCAGCGGCTGATGTCGCGGAGCGTGATGGAGCCGATGAGTTCGCCGTGCTCGTCCTCGACGGCGAACCAGTAGGGCCTTCGCGCGGGCCATTCGCGGGCGAACCAGACGTCGCGCTGGGCGGAGGTGATGAGGCCGAGGTTCAGGTGCTCGAAGACGGGGTCTTCGTAAGGCGGCCAGGCGCACCGGCGGTCGAGGTCGGCGCGCGTGAAGACGTGGAGCCGGACGCGCTCGGAGCGGATCTCCGGCACGTCGGTCCCCGGCAGCGGCATTCTCATGTCCTGCGACATGCACCCTCCCCTTGGACAGGCCCAAGAGTTTAGTGGCCCGCGGGTGGTTAGGGCAAGCGGAAAATGCTTGCGAAGAGCTTCCCGCCCCGATATACTTCCCGCGGAAAAAGGGGTCAGGCACACGGGGAGCGGTCCCATGATAGCGCTCGGCGTCAACATCGATCACGTGGCGACGGTGCGGCAGGCGCGCCGGACGACGGAGCCGGACCCGGTGCGCGCGGCCGTGCTGGCCGAGCTCGGCGGGGCCGACCAGATCACCGTTCACCTGCGCGAAGACCGCCGGCACATCCAGGACCGGGACGTCGAAGTCCTTCGCGCCACCGTCACCTCGCGGCTCAACCTCGAGATGGGCCTGGCCGAAGAGATCATCGCCGTCGCGCTCAGGGTCAAGCCCGACCAGGTCACCCTCGTCCCCGAGAAACGCGAAGAAGTCACCACCGAAGGCGGCCTCGACGCCGCCGCGGATGCGCCTCGCATCGCCGAGGCGACGAAGCGGTTCCACGACGCGGGCATCGAGGTCAGCCTCTTCATCGACCCCGAGCGCAAGCAGGTCGAGGCGGCCTCGGCCGTCCGGGCCGACCACGTCGAGTTTCACACCGGCGGCTACGCCAACGCCCGGGGCATCGAGCCGATCCGGCGCGAGGTCTATCGGCTTCACCTCGCCTCGATCCTGGCCAAGAACTCGCACCTGGGCGTCGCCGCCGGCCACGGCCTCACGTATACCAACGTCGGCCGCATCGCCAACGTCCTGGAGATCCAGGAGATGAACATCGGCCATTCGATCATCTCGCGCGCCGTGTTCGTCGGACTCGAGCGCGCCGTCCGCGAGATGAAAGACCTGCTCAAGAGGTAGGTCAGACATTCCTGTCTGACCCGTCCGTGACAGGCAGGAATGCCTGTCCTACAAAGCCTGGCGGAGAGACTCATGTTCACCGGAAGCGTTGTCGCCCTGATCACGCCTTTCAAGGACGATGCGGTCGATTTCGACACGCTCGACCGGCTCATTGAGATGCACATCGCGGCCGGGACCGACGCGCTGGTGCCGTGCGGGACGACGGGCGAGTCGCCGACGCTGACGCACGAGGAGCACGACGCGGTCATCGCGCACGTGGTGAAGACGGCGCGGAAGCGCGTCCCCGTCCTCGCGGGCGCCGGCAGCAACTCCACCGCCGAGGCCATCCAGATCAGCCGCCACGCCGAGAAGTCCGGCGCCGACGGCATCCTCACCGTGACGCCTTACTACAATAAGCCCACGCAGGAGGGCATCTACCGGCATTTCAAGGCGATTGCCGAGTCGGTCCGGCTGCCGGTGGTGCTCTACAACATCCCCGGACGCTGCGTCGTCAACATCGCGCTCGACACCTACCAGCGCTTGGCGAAGGCGAAGAACATCGTCGGCACGAAGGAGGCCGCCGGCTCGACCGACCTCGTCAGCGAGATTGTCGCGACGACGCCGCTCGTCGTGCTCTCGGGCGACGACAGCATGACGCTCCCCTTCATGTCGGTCGGGGCGAAGGGCGTGATCTCGGTCGTCGCCAACATTGTGCCGAAGGACGTGAAGGCGATGGTCGACGCCGCGGCGGCGGGCGACTTCGCGAAGGCGCGGAAGCTCAACGCGAAGCTGTATCCGCTCTCGAAGGCGATGTTCGTCGAGTCGAACCCGACTCCGGTGAAGTGCGCCATGAAGATGATGGGCCTCTCTTCCGACGAGGTGCGCCTGCCGCTGGTGACACCCGCGAGGGAGAGCGAGGCGAAGATCCGCAAGGCCCTCGAAAACTACGGACTCGTGAGGTGACACGTGCCGGTTGATCGCAAGAAGGTTGAACAAGCGGTAAGGCTCCTCCTCGAAGGCATCGGCGAAAACCCGGATCGCGACGGCATCCGCGAAACGCCCCGGCGCGTCGCCTCGATGTACGACGAGATCTTCTCGGGCATCGGCCGCGATCCCGTCGAGGTCGTCAAGGTCCTCACCTCGGACCAGCACGACGAGATCGTCCTCGTCCGAGACATCCCCTTCACCTCCGTGTGCGAGCACCACCTCCTGCCCTTCATCGGCAAGGTGCATATGGCCTACATCCCCGGCTTCAAGCGGATCACGGGCCTTTCCAAGCTCGCCCGCCTCGTCGAGGTCCTCGCCAAGCGCCTCCAGGTCCAGGAGCGCCTCACCACCGAGATCGCCGAGAGCATGGTCAAAGCCCTCAAGCCTCGGGGCGTCATCGTCGTCATCGAGGCCGAGCACCTCTGCATGACCATGCGGGGCGTCCGCACGCCCGGCGCCGTCACGGTGACCAGCGTCGTGCGAGGACTCTTCCGCCGTCGCGCGGCGACCCGCGCCGAAGCCCTGGCGCTCATCTATGGCGGCAACCGCGTGAAGTAGACGCGCGGAAACCGTCGCAACCATCCACTCCGTCTCGCATATATACTCCGCGCCCGTCCACGCGCCCAATGAGCGGTTCCCGAATCACGCACGGGCACGCCGCACACGTTTCATGGCGCATGAGGAATATACTCACTTGCTGTATCGTGCAATATTCCATTACTTTGTACTTGACTTCCCGGGGCCATGCAACGAATAATATTGATGTACACGGGACACGTGTCCCTGTCGGCGCGTCGCGGCTGAGGGGCCGCGGAGGCCGCCGCACGTTCGATCGGTCAGGAGGGAGTTCTATGGGCAAGGGCGTCGGGGTGCCGGATTCTTTCATCACCCAGTCGTGCGACCTGTTTCGTCTGTTGAGCGACAGGACGCGAATGATCATCCTGCTGTATCTGATGCAGGAAGAGCAGAACGTCGGCACGCTCTGCAGGAAGCTCTCCCTGCCGCAACCGACGGTGAGCCATCATCTCGCGATGATGCGCATGTCGCGGCTCATCCAGAAGCGCCGGATGGGGCGGCAGATGATCTACTCGGTCAATCCCGAGATGCTCCGCGGCCTGGCCCTCGAGCTCTTCAGGAACCTGAGCGCCAACGGCAAGACGATCGTCATGGACCAGTTCGTCTTCTCGAAGAAGGGCCGGTAAGCCGCGCCGCCGTCCGAAGTTCGATGAGGGCGTTCCTCCGGGGACGCCCTCTTTCTTTCGCCCCGGCCTGATTTTCCCTTGCCTTGAGCGCCCCGGCCGCCCTATCATCCCTGTTTTGCGAGCCTTGCGGAGAATCCCCTCTCATGAGGCGGCTGGCGATCATCATCTCGGCGGCGATCCTCCTCACCGGCTGCGGCGGGCGCGGCGTGCCCAAGCGCGACTGGACCACGCTGCACCTCGTGCTGACGCAGAGCCCGACGACGCTGGACCCGGCGCAGGTGAAGGACGTGCCGGGCGGGCGGGTGGTCGCGCACATCTTCGGCACGCTCGTGGCCTACGACAACGAGGGGCGGCTCACGGGCGACGTCGCGGAGTCGTTCGAGGCGAAGCCGGACGGCCGGACCTGGGAGTTCCGCATCCGCGCGGGGCTTCGCTTCGCCAACGGCCGGGCCGTGACGCCCGGGGACGTCATCGAATCGTTCGAGCGGACCCTCGCCCCCGAAACGCGCTCGCCGAGAACATGGGTCCTCGACCGCATCAAGGGTGCCCGCGACCTCCTCGCCGGCAAGGCGCAACACCTCTCGGGCCTGCGCTCCGAGGGCGACTGTCTCACCATCGAACTCGACGAGCCCTTCGCGCCCTTTTTGGGACTCCTCACCATGCCCGCCGCGGCGGTCGTGCCCAGGGAGGTGATGGATTTCAACGACGAGGCGTTCGGCACGGGCCCGTTCCGGCTCGTCTCCTTCGTGCCGAACCAGCAGGTGACGCTCGAACGCAACCCGTGCTATCCCGGCCCGGGGCCTTACGTCGACCGCGTCGTCTTCCGCATCATCGAGCCCCCCATCTCCCGCCTCGGCGAATTCCAGCGCGGGCTCATCGACATCATGGAGGTCCCCACCGAGATGTACTCCCGTGTGGCCGACGATCCGAACCTGGCGCCCTTCATCGCGAGGACCGCCGCGTTCAATACCTACTTCATCGGCTTCAACTGCGCTTCCGGCCCGTTCAGCGACGTTCGCCTCCGCCGCGCCGTCGCCTCCGCGCTCGACAGGAAGGGCCTCGCCGCCGCCGTCTATCCCGGCCGCGCGGCGGCTGCCGAGGGGCCCGTCCCGCCGGGCGTCGCGGGATACGACCCAAACGTCCGGGGCGTCTCGTACGACATGAACTGCGCGAAGGCGCTCCTCGCGGCGGCGAAGTTCGACGCCTCCCGGCCCGTCCGGTTCCTCTGCGGCTCGGGCAAGGAGACGGTGAAGGTCTGCCAGGCGCTGCGCGGAGAACTCATCAAACTCGGCCTCTCCGTCGAACTCGTCCCGCGCGAGAGCGGCACGTTCAAGCAGTCGCTGAAGGCCGGGGACTTCGACCTCTACTACTACTCCTGGTATGCAGACTACCCCGACGCGGAGAATTTTCTGGCGCCCCTCTTCCAGACCGCGCCCGACCGCGGCGGATCGAACCCGACCGGCTACTCGAACCCCGCGCTCGACGCCCTCATCCTTCAGTCCCAGCGAGAGCCCGACGCCACGAAGCGCGCCGCGCTGTATGCGCGCATCCAGCAGACCGCCGTCGACGACTGCCCCCGCGCCTGGCTCTGGCATCTCGACGAGGTCGCCATCCGCCAGCCCTGGATTTCCGGCTACTTCCCCTCCCCCGTCTATAACACCGAGAAGAGCAACCTCGTCCGCATTGTCCGGCCCGCCAGATAACCTCCCAATATCCCTGTTCCGTCAAGCCCGCGGTGCGGGCGCATGGTGTTAGCCTCGGGCGCGAACCCGTGGACTGACGGAGGCGCAACATCTGTCTCTTCTTATTCTGGAGTCCCGATTCGTCGGAACGATTGAACCGGCCGTACCGTGCTTCAATCGCCCGCTGCGCGGGCTCAAAGAAGAAGCAGAAGAAGAGAAAGGAAAACAGCACGCTCCGGCTCCACGGGCTCGCGCCCGAGGCTACATACAGACGCCCTGACGGGGCTAAGAGCGGCAAGTCACGCGGCCTTGAAGTCCTCTTCTCGATCTCGTCACAGTCCTCCGAAACGCAACATTCCAACGCGCGCCTGCCGACTGCCGCTTGCCAGACGCCGGATCGCTCGTTATAATGCCCGCACTTCATCCTTCGGGAGAATCCCATGAAGGCGCTGTGCGAGAAGGCCGTCAACCTGATGAAGCTCCGCAAGGCCGGCTACGGCGACGTGCGCGTGGTGCGGCTGCGCGAGCAGCATATCGAGGCCAAAAACAGCGCCGTTGAGAGCGTATCGTACGAGGAGAGCGAAGGCTTCGGCGTCCGCGTGCTTTTGGACGGCGCCTGGGGATTCGCCGCGTCGCGCATCCTCACCGCCGAGGAGGTCGAGAAGGTCGTCGCGCGCGCCATCGAAATCGCAAAAGCCTCCGGCACCGTCCTCGACCGCAAGATCGTCCTGGCCCCCGTCAAGCCCGAGGTCGCCCGCTGGCGGAGCCAATTCGACATCGACCCCTTCACCGTGCCGCTGGAGGACAAACTCGCGATCCTCGTCTCCGCATCGAGCCTGCTCAAGAAGGAGAAGGCCGTCGCGCTCGGCCAGGCGTTCTTCTCCTGCTTCGAAACCGACAAGGCATTCGCCAGCACCGAGGGCGCATTCATCGAGCAGAAGATCGTCGAGACCGGCGGCGGCATCGCCGCGACCGCGATCCAGAACGGCGAGATGCAGGTCCGCAGCTACCCGAACTCCTTCCGCGGCAACTTCGGCACCCGCGGATGGGAATACGTCAAGGCCATGGACCTCGCCGGAAACGCCCCGCGCGTCGCGTCGGAGGCGGCGGAACTCCTCTCGGCGCCGCAGTGCCCGGCCGGAAAGACGACGCTCATCCTCGACGGCGGACAGCTCGCGCTGCAAGTCCACGAATCCATCGGGCACCCCATCGAGCTCGACCGCGTGCTGGGCCTTGAGGCCGGGTTCGCCGGGACGAGCTTCCTCAAGCCCTCGGACGTCGGCAAGCTGCGCTACGGCTCGGACCAGGTGAACGTGGTCGCCGACGCGACGACCCCCGGCGGCCTCGGCTCGTTCGGCTACGACGACGAAGGCGTGCCGGCCGAGCGCACCGACATCATCAAGGCCGGAGTCTTCGCCGGATTCCTCTCCAGCCGCGAGACGGCTCACGCCATCGGCCGCGGCTCCTCGGGCACCATGCGCGCGAGCGGCTGGCACGCGATTCCGCTCATCCGCATGACCAACGTGTCGCTTTTGCCCGGCGCGTGGGACCTCGACAAGCTCGTGGCCGACACCGACGACGGCCTGTTCCTCTCGACGAACCGCTCCTGGTCGATCGACGACAAGCGCCTCAATTTCCAGTTCGGCTGCGAGATGGCCCGCGAAATCAAGGGCGGCAAGCTCGGCCGCGTGTATAAGAACCCGACGTATACCGGCATCACTCCGGAATTCTGGGGCTCGTGCGACGCCGTGTGCGGATCGGCGCACTGGAAGCTCTGGGGCACGCCCAACTGCGGCAAGGGCGAGCCGATGCAGACCGCGCACGTCGGCCATGGCGCCGCGCCCGCCCGATTCCGCAACGTCCGCGTGGGGGTGCTGAAATGATCCCGAAAAACACCGTCTTCGACCTCGCATCGAAGCTCGTCGACGCCTCCCCCGCCGACGAGACCGAGGTCTTTTTCAGCGAGTCCGACTCGCGCCTCACGCGATTCGCCAACAACACGATCCACCAGAACGTCTCGCTGACGAACGCCCAGATGCTCATCCGCGTCGCCTTCGGCCGAAAGATCGGCGTCGCATCGTCCAATTCGATTGAGAACGCAAAGCGCGCCCTCGACGAGGCCTGCGCCATCGCGCGAGTCTCCGGGGAATCGGCCGATTACGCCGGGCTGCCCTCGCCCGCCAGGCCCAAGTCCGTGAAGTGCTTCGACGACGCCGTCGCCGATTGCGACCCGGCGGCCCGAGCCTCCCGCGTGAAAAACGTCGTCGACGAGGCCAAACGCGTCGGCGCTACCGCCGCCGGGGCCTTCTCCACCGAGTCGAGCCAGACCGCCGTCGTCAACTCCAAGGGCGTCAAGGCCTGGCATCGCGGCACCGAGGCCGAACTCAACGTCGTCATGATGAAGGGCGGCGGCTCCGCCACGGCCAACCAGCAGGGATGGAAGCTCTCCGACATCGACGAGCGCGCCGCGGCCCGGCTCGTCGCCGAACGCGCGGTCACCGGCGACAAGCCCCGCGATATCGAGCCGGGCGATTACCCCGTCGTGCTCGACCACGCGTCGGTCGCGGTGCTCGTGCGGTTCCTCGCCTACCTCGGCTTCAACGGCAAGGCGTATCACGAGAAGCGATCGTTCATGTCCGGCAAGATGGGCGAGAAGCTCACCGGCGGCCTCATCACGCTTCTCGACGACGGGCTCGACCCGGCCGGGCTGCCGCGGCCGTTCGATTTCGAGGGCGTCCCGAAGCAGCGCGTCGTCTTCATCGAAAAGGGCGTCGCGAAAGGCATGTGCTACGATACCGCGGTCGCCGCGGCCGAGAAGACGAAAAGCACCGGCCACGCGCTGCCGGCAGGCGCAACGTTCGGCCCGGTGCCGCTCAACCTGCAGCTCGCGCCGGGCGACTCGTCCATCGAGAAGATGATCGCGTCGACGCCGAAGGGCCTCTACGTCTGCAATTTCCACTACGCCAACGTCGCCGAGCCGATGAAGGCCGTGGTCACCGGCATGACGCGCTTCGGACTCTTCCTCATCGAGGGCGGCAAGATCGCAGCGCCGGTGAAGAACCTTCGCTTCACCCAGAGCGTCCTCGAAGCCTTCGCGACCGCGTCGAGCCTCACGCGCAACCGTCGTCTCGCCGGCGGCATCCTCGTCCCCGGCATGAAGTGCGAATCGTTCCATTTCAGCGGCAAAACCGAGTTCTGAACGCT
>JBBIVY010000143.1:0-8511 GCA_037439485.1 Planctomycetota bacterium
TGGTAAACAGAAGAAGCAACAACGCGGAGAAGAGACGCCGCGAACAGGAGAGCAGCGGAGCAGGTGAGCAGGAGAACATGACAACAGGGCATGGAAGACGGCCCTTGAACGGCGCCAACCGGCGCGGTATGCTCTGACGCCGGATCATGAAGCGGTGGGAGGTGGAAGAGGGGACTCCCGTAACATAGGCGCTAGGGAGGCCCACTGATAGTCGGAGCATTGCTGAGCGCGACTTTGTCTTCGACGAAAGGAAATCCGTGAACAGGACCCTCGGCTGCGCGCTGCTCGTGCTGGTTGTCGCCGGTTTCGTTTCGGCCCAGGAGCGGAAGTTCGAGCCCGTGGGCATCGGCGGGGGCGGGGGGATGTATACGCCGCTGGGCTCGCCGGCGGACCCGAACTTCCGGCTCATGAGCTGCGACATGAGCGGGGCCTACCGGTCGCTCGATGCCGGCAAGACCTTCGAGATGATGAACTGGGCCGAGATGCGCTCGTGCCACACCTGCCGGCCGTGCTTCGTCGGCGATGACGTCTACTGGGCCCGCGGCGTCCGAGACCTCCGCGTCTCGCGCGACAAGGCCGCGACGTGGCAGGACGTGACGCTCTCCTCCAATGCCCCCTGGAAGGGCGACAGCATCGAGTACATCGCCGCATTGGACACGACGCCCCGCACGCTCTTCGTCGGCACGCCGAAGGCCCTCTATGTCTCCGCCGATGAGGGCAAGGCATGGGCCAAGGCCGGTGTCGAAGGCGGCTGCACGGCGCTCGCCACGGTCGGGGCGAACGTCTACGCCGCGTTCGGCGGCAAGCTTCACGCGAGCCGCGACTCCGGCAAGACGTGGACGGCGCTTACCGTCAGCGAGCGGAACAACCCCGTCGTCGCCGTCGCGGGCGCGGCGGATAAGGCCAAGGCGTCGGTTCTCTTTGCGGTCGTTTCCAAGACCGGCATCCTGTCGTCCACCGACGAAGGCAAGACGTGGCGCCTCTCGGACGAGTGGCAGAATCAGAACGACGTGCTCGTCCCGGCGGGCCAGACGCAGGTCGCCTGGGCCGCGAGCACCAAGGAGGTCTGGCGCACGCTCGACGGCGGCCAGGCGTGGGACCGGTGTTTTCAGATGGGCCGGAACGTGAAGCCGTCCTTCGTGCAGACCGAGCTTCACTGGGGCTATTCGATCATGCGCTTCGGCCTCGGCGTGGCGGCCGACGCGAAGACCGCGATGGTCTCGACGCAGGGCGATTTCTACGTCACGAACGACTCGGGCGCCACGTGGACGCAGCATATGAGCACCGTCGTCGGTGTCCAGCGGGGCGATCCAGGCTTCCGCTACGCGTCGAAGGGGCTCGAAGTCACCAGCACCTGGCGCTACTACATCGATCCGAACGAGCCGGACCGGCACTACATCTGCTACACCGACATCGGCTTCGCGCGCTCCGTCGACGCGGGCAAGACGTGGATCAGCTCGGTGACGGGCAGTCCGTGGTCCAACACCTTCTACGACCTCGCCTTCGATCCGTTCGTGAAGGGAAAGATCTACGCCGCGTGTTCCAACCGCCACGACATCCCGCACTGGACCCAGACCGACGCCAACCGCGGCTCCGGCGGCGGGGTCTGCGTCAGCGAGGACTTCGGCCGCACGTGGGCGCCGATGGCCGGGCTGCCGAAGCTCCCATGCACCAGCATCTGCCTGGACCCGAAGTCGACCGAGGGGAAGGTCACGCTCTATTGCACGCTCTACGAGGGCGGGGTCTACAAGTCCACGGACGGAGGCCGGACCTGGGACAAGAAGTCGAAGGGCCTCGGCAATCCGGGCAACCTTCATGCGCTCCTCGTGCGCGTTCACCCGAAAACCGGGTCGCTCTTCTGCGCCATCACCGCGATGCGCGAGGGGGCGAGCGATTTCCGCATCCCGGGCGGCCTCTGGAAATCCACCGACGGCGGCGACTCGTGGCAGTGCATCGACGCCGACCTCAAGCTCGTCTGGGCCAACGGCTTCGCGGTCGATCCCGACGATGAGAACGTCATCTACCAGACCGCCGCCACCGCGCCCGGCAAGAATCAGGGCGGGCTCTACAAGACCACCGACGGCGGCAAGACCTGGACGCGCCCGCTGAAGGACGCGGACTTCGGCGTCCCGTTCGTCCACGCGCTCTTCGTCACGCTCTACCCGGGCAATCCCAAGATGGTCTACGTCGGCTCGACGTCGGGCCTCCGGCTCTCCAAGGACTCGGGCGCCACGTGGGAGGATTTCACGAAGATTCCGTTCCGCTGCTGCCATATCCCCACGTTCGACCCCAAGGACCCGACGACGATGTGGGTCACCACCTTCGGCGGCGGAGTCTGGAAGGGGAGCTATCTGCCCGCAAAGTAGCCCGTGCCCATCCAGGAAGGCCCGTTCCTCGTCATAATTAGGGACGGGGGCTATTAATGGTTGCGGGTCAAGAGGGTCCTTGGGGATTTGCCGGGCGGGGCGGCAGAATAAATAGCCCCCGTCCCTAATTAGCTGACGGGATGGTTGAGGCGAGGAGGTGGCATGGTGCGGAGGGCGATTGCGGCGGAGCAGCCGCGGCTGCTGATCCACGTCGGCGGGATGCCGCCGCCGATTCGGGATATACAGGAAACCGTCCACCCCATCGGGTGGCGCGGCGATCGTCACCGGCACGCGTTCTGGCAACTGGTGCTCAACCGAAGCGGGACGGCGATCGTCAGGCGCGGCCGCGACGTGCGGGTCGTGCCGGGACAGATGGTCGTGATTCCCCCCGGCCTCTCGCACGCCTGGCGGAACGCCGGCGACGTGCCGCTGGATCTGCTGAACATCCACCTGTTTCCGCGGCCGTCCGGCAGCGAATCGCTTCCGGGGTACCTGCGCTCGGTGACGTCGGACGCGACGCGGCTGTGCCTCTGCCCGGTTCACCCGCGGACGGAGTCGCTGTCGGCGCGCGCGGTGGCGGAGATGTCGGCCGGGGCGCGCGGCTACAAGTGGCAGGCCGCCTCGGCGCTGACGGACATCGTCATGACGGCCCTGCGCGGCATCTGGCATCGCGAGGGCCGCCGGGGCTCCGAGGCCGGCGCCGCCGGGCGCGTCGAGGAAATCCTCCGGCACATCGAGGTCCACTACGACCAGCCGCTGACACTTGCCGACGTCGGCCGCATGCTCCACGTCACCCCCAAGCACGCCTGCGAGATCTTCACGCGAGAGACCGGCACCTCGCCCATGCGGCGGCTCCGCGAGGTGCGCGTCGAAAAGGCTCAGGTCTTCCTCGAGGACACCACGCTCCCCGTCAAGCAGGTCGCCTTCGCTGTCGGATACCGCGACGAGCACTACTTCAGCCGTGCCTTCCACAAGGTCACCGGGATTTCCCCCCTCGCCTGGCGCCGGCAGGGCCGGGGGTAAGCGTCCGAGGACCATGGGCGCGTTTCGCGGCTGTCGCCCTCACCCCGGCCCTCCCCCGGAGGGGGAGGGGATGAGGCATCCTTGGGTGCCGAATCCCGTCCACCTTCTTCCGACCCGCGTCCATTGACGCCGTGCCCTGCGCGGGGTACGATTATCATGACGACTGCGGCGGCGCTGAGCCTTGTCCTGTCCGGAGAGAGACTACATGCTCACGTCGAAGATGGTGAAGAAGGCGGCGATGATGCACGGCGCCGACCTCGTCGGCATCGCGTCGATGGACCGTTTCGAGGGCGCGCCGATGGAATGCGATCCGCGGTTCATCTTCCCCGGCGCGCGGAGCTGCATCGTCCTCGCCAGCCGGATCCCGCGCGGCTCGCTCATCGGCATCGAGGAGGGCACGTTCTTTCAGTCCTACGCGATGATGGGCTATGCCGGCATCAACTTTGTCCGCATGCCGATGGCCCTCTGGGGCCTCACGGCGTTCATCGAAGACGAAGGCTACGACGCCGTGCCGCTGGCCAATTGCATCCCGTGGACGAACTTCAATTGCGACAACGGCCAGCCGCGTCCCGGCTGGAGCCGTTCCGTGTCGCCCGACCGTCCGGCGCCGGACGTGTTCGTCCACTACCGCGTCGCGGCCTACGCGGCGGGTCTCGGCGAGATCGGCTACAGCAAGGTCTTCCTGTCGCCGGAGTTCGGCCCGCGGCAGCGTTTCGGGCTGGTCCTGACGAATGCGCCGCTCGAAGCGGACCCGATCTACGAAGGCCACCTCTGCGACCGTTGCATGCGCTGCGCGAAGACCTGCTCGGGCGACGCCATCAGCACGAAGGAGACGGTGAAGATCAAGGTCGCCGGGCACGACGTCGAGTGGGGAAAGCTGAACGAGAAGCGTTGCCGCGAAGCCTTCCGCGGCGGCAACCCTGAACTAAACCCCTTCCACCTGGACCGGCCGCCGGAGAACATCATGTGGCACGGCGAGGCGTGGGAGGGCGGCTGCGGGTGCGTGCGCGAGTGCATGCTGCACCTGGAGTCCAAGGGCGTGCTCAAGAACGAATTCAAGGAGCCGTTCCGCCGCAAGCCGCCGTGGCGGCTGCCCAAGGATTGGAAGGAGGAGCTCGCGACGAAGCGGCCCCCGCAGGAGAAGGACGACGATCGGCTGATTTCGTGACGTCCGTTGCGGCTCGCCGGCGCGCCGCGCGGGCCGAATCACGCATCCAGAATGAGGATATGCCATGATCACGTCTCAGGCCGTCAAGAAGGTGGCGATGATGCACGGCGCCGACCTCGTCGGCATCGCGTCGATGGATCGCTTCGAGGGTGCGCCGATGGCGGCGGACCCGCGCTACATTTTCCCGGGAGCGCGGAACTGCATCGTCCTCGCCTGCCGCATCCCGCGCGGCTCGCTCATCGGCATCGAGGAGGGCACGTTCTTCCAGTCCTACTCGATGATGGGCTATGCGGGCATCAACTTCGTCCGCATGCCGATGGCGATCTGGGGCCTTACGGCCTTCCTGGAGGACGCCGGGTATGACGCGGTGCCGCTGGCGAACCACATCCCCTGGACGGGCATCGACAACAACGACGGCAGCCCGCGGCCGAACTGGAGCCGCCCGGTCGCGCCCGACCGTCCGGCGCCGGACGTGTTCGTGCACTATCGCATCGCGGCCTACGCGGCGGGGCTCGGCGAAATCGGCTACAGCAAGGTGTTCCTCACGCCGGAATTCGGCCCGCGGCAGCGATTCGGGCTGATCCTGACGAATGCGCCGCTCGAGGCGGACCCGATTTACGAAGGCCACCTCTGCGACCGCTGCATGCGCTGCGCGAAGACCTGTTCCGGCCAGGCCATCAGCATGACCGAGACCGTCAACATCAAGGTGGCCGGCCACGACGTCGTCTGGGGCAAGCTGGCCGAGCAGGTCTGCCGCGGAGCCTTCCGCGGCGCCACGCCCGAGACGAACCCCTTCTACGTGAAGCATGCGCCGGAGAACATCATGTGGCACGGCGAGGCCTGGGAAGGCGCCTGCGGCTGCATCCGCGAGTGCATGCTCCACCTCGAATCGCGCGGCGTGCTCAAGAACCAGTTCAAGGAGCCGTTCCGCCGCAAGCCGCCGTGGAAGCTCCCGAAGGACTGGAAAGAGCAGCTCGCGAAGAAGAGCGCCCCGGCGACGGGCGGGAAGCAAGAGGGCCAGATCTCATGAAGTTCGCCGTGGGCTATCGCCTGGCGGAGGATGAGGGCGAGGTCTTCGCGGACGTCGTCCGCGATTACCGCGACCACATCGCGGAGGTCTACTTTGCCTGGCCCGGCGAACCCTCGGGACGCGCGCCTCTGCCGCGGGAGGCCAAGGGCTTCGTGGCGGAAGAGCTGGCGGCCATCCGCCGGCTGGGGGTGAAGCTCGACCTGCTGCTCAACGCCAATTGCTACGGCGAGCGCGCGCTGTCGCGGAAATTCACCGAGGGGCTCAAGGCGCGGGTCGGCCGGCTGTGCGAGAAGATCGGCCTCGACACGGTGACGACCGCCTCGCCGCTGGTCGCGCGGACGGTGCGCCGGGCGTTCCCGTCGCTCGACGTGCGCGCCTCCGTGAACATGCGCCTCGGCACGGTCCGGGCGCTCTCCTACGTGGCGGACGACTTCACGAGCTACTGCATCCACCGCGAGTTCAACCGCGACCCCGAACGCCTGGCCGATCTCCAGGCCTGGGCCGATGCGAACGGCAAGCGTCTCTGGGTCCTGGCCAACAGCGGCTGCCTCAACCACTGCTCCGCGCAGACCTTCCACGACAACATCGTCGCCCACGAGGCCGAGGTCAACCGCCACGATAACGTGGCCGGCATGACCACGCTTTGCCGCGAGGTCCTCGCCCGGCCGGAAGGGCGCGTGAACTTCCTCCAGGGCTCGTGGATTCGCCCGGAGGACATCGCGGCGCACGCGACGCTCTTCCATGGCGGCTACAAACTGGCCACGCGCCAGCACGACCGTCCGCGCCTCGTCATCGACGCCTACGCGCGCGGACGCTTCACCGGCAACCTCCTCGACCTCATGGAGCCCGGCTTCGGCCCGCTCTTCCACCCCTGGATCATCGACAACACCCTCTTTCCCTCCGACTGGTTCGAGCACACCCTCCGCTGCGACAAGCGTTGCGAGCGCTGCAGCTACTGCCCCGGCGTCCTGACGGCCGTCTCCCAGCACATCTCCGGCGACTGATCGCGGACGCGTCACGCCAATAAAGGTGCCAGGTACATTAAAAGATGCCGTATACCGTCGCAATAAGCCAAATCGACGCAGAATAAATGTACCTGTCACCTTTAAATGGGTGTCGGTGAGCGATTGGAGTTGCCCTCACCCCGACCCTCTCCAGGAGGGAGAGGGGGCAAGGTAAAGAGGGAGTCGGTCGCGGCTGAGCTACCGGTGAAAGGGGAGCAGCCGCCGGGTCGCGCTTCCGGCGATACTGGCGATGTGGCGAGGCTTGATCAGCCCGAGGCCGACGGCGCGGAAGAGGCCGCGGAGGAAGTGGGTGCTGAGGAAGAATTCGCGGCCGATGGCGCGTTTGACGCGGCGTAACTCCTTGGGGGGGAACTTGTCGGAATAGACACGGCAGCGTTCTTCGTCGGCGATGTAATAGCCGGGCGTGCGCCGGACGAGGTCTTCGAGGTCGCTGCCTCGGTCGGCGCGCAGGTAGCTGAGGGCGATGTAGCTCAATCCCAGTTCTTTGGCGAAGGGCGCGATGCGGCGCATGTCCTCTTCGCTCTCGCCCACGTTGCCGACGATGAAGAACCCCGCGAGGAAGAACGGAAAGCGCCTCAGCGTGCGGAAGGCCTCGCGCGCCTGGGCGACGGTGAAGCCTTTCGAGAGGTCGGCAAGGCTCCGGTCGGTCGCGCTTTCCATGCCGAAGAGGATGATGCGGAACCCCGCGCGGGCCATCTTCGCCAGCACGTCCGGACGCTTCGCAATGTCGATGCGCGTCTCCAGCGCGAAGGTTTTCTTGACGCCTTCCTTCACGATCAGGTCGCAGATCGCCGCGACGCGGTTCATGTCCACGCAGAAATTGTTGTCGGCGAAATAGACGACCTCCGCGTCGATCTCCTTCAACTCCGCGACGACCGACTCCGGGCTCCTCGGCGCCCAGGCGCGCCGGCGGCCCAGGAAGTCCGCGTTATACGCGCAGAACTTGCAGTGAAACGGGCAGCCGTGCGACGTCATCACCGAGTCCACCGTGATGCCGAAGTCGATGCCCTTCGACGAGACCGAGTAGCGGTAACGCCGAAGCGTCCGATCCGGGCGGAGCGTCTCGCTGATGGGCGCGAGTCGCCTCGGCGGGTTCGTGCGGACGACCCCGGCGGAATCGCGCCACGCGAGGCCTGCGACGCCCTCCGGCGACGCGGCCTGCGCCAGCTCGCGGATCGCCTCCTCGCCGTCGCCCATCACCACCACGTCCACGCCGGGGCAGGCCGCAAAGATCTCGGCGACGTGGGTACTCGCCCAGCGCCCGCCGACGACGGTGAAGAGCTTCTTCTTCTTGTCTTCGTAGGACAGGCATTCCTGCCTGTCATTCTTCTGTTCGTCAGACAGGAATGTCTGACCTGCGAAAGAGTGCGCGCGGTTGATGAGATTCAGCTCGGGAATCTTCCCCTCCACCGGGTTCCCCGGCGGCCAGTTGAGCGAGACGAGGAGGGAGTCGGTCTCGGCGTCGAGGAAGCCCGCCAGGTCGTAGTCCTTCTCCCAGCGCATGTCGATGAGGGTGATCTTTTCGACGAGGTCTTTGACGGCCGCGGCGATGTACTCAATGCCCATCGGCGGGAAGAACCGCGCTTCGGAGCGTGCTTTCTGGTGCGGGTATACCGCAAGGACGTTCTTGCCTAGCATGGGGCGCATTGTATCCGCCGCGCGACTTTCGGGCAACGCCAAAGGTTGTTCGGAGGTTGACATTGCGCGCCGGGGGGGGTAGTACGTTGTCACATGACTCTTTGGCTGTGGCGGCTGTAAGGCCCGAAGGGTCCCGATGCATCGGGACCCTTCGGGCCGGAAAGCGGCCGCCACTCCCAAAGAGTCCTGTGACAGCGTAGTAGCCTATGTTAAGAAGCAGGACAATCCAGATGCGAATTGGAATGCCGGCAATGCGAAGAT
>JBBIVY010000144.1:0-1934 GCA_037439485.1 Planctomycetota bacterium
AGCTTCTTAACATCTTCGACGCCGATGACTTCGGCGCGGATGAAGCTGCGGGCAAGGTCGGAATGAACCGCCGCGGCGGCTTCGACGGCGGTGGAGTACCGCTTGAGCGGCCAAGCGCGCAACTCATTCTCGTTGGCGGTGAAGAAGGTGATGAAGTCCATCATGCCGTAGATCGCCGAGACGAACCGCCGGTCGCAGGGCTGGTCGATCTTCATGTCGGCGAGGTAGGACTTCCACTCCTCCTTCGGCAGCTCGTGGATCTCCATCTCCCACTCCGCGTCCACCTCCAGGGCGGGCGCCCCGAGATGGACGCCGTTCCACGGACGAGGCGAAAGCCCCACGAGATGCCCCTCATCGAGGTTGAGCACGATCATCGCCGGCTTGAGCGTGAGAAGCGCGTAGCTCGACAGCATCCTCAACTCGTCCGAGTTCAGTCGCGCCGACGCGGCGGAGCGCCCGGCGTCCAGCTCCGTCTTCACGCGATCGAGGACCGCCAGCTCTTTCGGGTCGTTCGGCGCGGAGTTCCCTTTCAGATAGTCCTTCCGGATGCGGTCGATGCGCTTCTCGACCACGTCGAGGTCGGCGACGACAAGCTCCGTCTGGAGATCGCGCAGGTCGCGCATCGGGTCGACCGAGGCCCGCGGGTGCGCCACGCGTTCGCTCGCGAAGGCCCGGACGATGAGCGCCAGCGCCGTGGCCTCGCGCAGCGTGGCGACGAGCCGGGCGTTGCCTTCCGGGCCCTCGCGCGTGCCGACGGCAAAATGAGGGGTATCCACGACCTCGACCACCGCGGGCGTCACCTTCGCCGGCTTCACGGCGCGGCGGAGGAGATCGAGGCGATCGTCTTCGACGGGGATGCGGCCGATGTGGATCTGCGTCCCGGCGCCCGAGTAGGAGCCGACGGACTGGTGCGCGCCGGTGAGGGCGTTAAAGAGAGTGGTCTTGCCGGAGGCTGATAACCCGAGAAATGCTACCCGCATGGTGGGCCTCCCGGGAAGCAAGTTCCAAAAGCCAAGTCACAAATTCCAATCAAACTTCAAACTCCAAGTTCCAAAAGCCAAATCCGCGGCTTGATTTGCCGCCACTTGGAATTTGGAACCTGGAGCTTCATTGAACTTTGGAGCTTGGAACTTGAAACTTGCTTCACCCGGCGGGCTCGGTCCGCCGGAAGGCGTCCGAAAAGGCGAAGGCGTCCGAAGAGGCAAAGGCGTGCGAAAGAAAAAATGGTGCCGGGAAGGAGACTTGAACTCCTATGGGTTTGACCCCGCCAGCCCCTCAAGCTGGTGCGTCTGCCAATTCCGCCATCCCGGCACTCTGGCACAGGCGCTGACCTGTGGAGGGCAACTCATCTGAGAAACAGCAGAACACACCCGAGGGCGGGTGTGCCACATAAACCAGGGAAGCCGGAAAGCGCGGCCCCGAGGTTGCGCGGTATGATACTTTTGGGGGTGGGGAAAGTCAAGCCGAAAGGGGTACAAAAAAATCCTCGCACGTTGCGATTTGGACTTAGTCAACCGGAGTTCTTTTAGTTCAAGGGGTAGTGGCCTCGTCCCGACTGGTCGGGACGAAGGTTGTCACCCATATTAGAACTTGTTAGCTCGGTTGACGATTCCAATCGCCCTTGCGAGGATTATTTCTCGCGCATCTATCACAAGTATCGGACGCACCCCCCGGCAGCTTTAGCCTGTCTTGCGCAAAATCTGCGCGAGAACTTCCGCAGGGCCGCAGGGCCGCGGAGTGCCCGATGCTTTACGTTCTTGAAAAGTCAGCTTTTCCCCATAGAATGGTCATGGAGGACGTAGCCATTTACCGCCTTGACCGGGCGCTTTTGCCGCAAGAAGCCCCGGTCGAACGGTCGATTTTTGAGCATTGTAGGGGCAGGCATTCCTGCCTGCCATGTTGTTAACAACGGCGACAGGCAGGAATGCCTGTCC